>CAZDSO010000189.1:0-9348 GCA_964508045.1 uncultured Planctomycetia bacterium
GCCTCTGCCTCGACCCATGCCGCCGCCCATGCCGCGGCCACCGCCCATGCCGCCGCCGCCGCCCATGCCGCCACCGCCGCCCATGCTGCCGCCGCCGCCGCCGCTTCCCAGTCCGAAATGGCTGTCGACCGTGGGCCCTTGCGCCGAGGTGAATCCGCCCTGCCTGAACTGCTCGACGGCTTGGCGGACCGTTCCCGAAACCCCCGTCATCACGCGGATGCCGGAGGCTTCAAGGGTCTGAAAGGCGTTGGGACCGCAATTGCCCGTCAAAAGGACCTCCACGTCCATTTCCGACATGAGACGGGCGGACTGGATGCCGGCGCCTCCGCCGAGAGCGACGTTGGCGTTTTCGATCGCTTCCGATTTCATGGTGTCCGCATCGATCACCTGGAAAAAGGGCGTACGCCCGAAACGGGGTTCAACCGGGTCGTCCAGCCCCGGGCCCGTCGATGTCACGGCAATTTTCATATGTTCGCTCCTGACCTGCCTGATCCTACGGCTCCTGATCCACTCGACCGGGAATCTTACAGTATGATCCCCGGAATGGTTACCTTCACGGGAAAGTTCCCCGTATAAAGAACACAGAGATCTCACCGAGATCTCTGTGTCGTTCGCTTCGCGAGACTTCCGCAACGCAGGACGTTACCGCCCCCGGTACGCTACTTGGTGTCCTTGGCCTGGCCTTGCGGTTCCTTGTCCAGCTCGGCCATGCGTGTGCGGATGCCCTCGAGCGCGTCTTCCAGGTACTCGGCCTGGCTCTTCAACGCGTTGAGCTCCTGCTCGGGCGCGTAGCCGGGAGCGTAGGGATTGACGTTGCCCCCCCACGCCGGTGCCGCGCCGAAAGCCGCCGGATGGACCCCGCCGGCTCTCTGCCAGCCGGTCAGACCCGTCGCGTAGTACACGTTCCGCCGACCCCAGCCGCCGCGCCCGCGTCCCCCGCCGAAACCGCGTCCCCAACCGTAACCGCCTCCCCATCCGGCATTCGCGAAACCGGGTGCGGGGTACCCTGTGCAGAATCCTGCGCCTCGTCCTGTCATGGGACCCATGCCCATGGGTCCTGAGCCATCTCCACCAGGCATCGTCGTCTCCTTTCCATGCGTTCGATCACGCATGATCATGAAGGTTTGCATTTCCCGGGTTCAGCTCCGCCGCCTGCGTCCAGCGGGCGTGCCTCTCGGGCTTTTGGCCGTACCGCCGCCGCGGCGGCCCAGGCCGCCACGCTTCGCGCCGGCCCGGCCGGTGCCGCCGCAATCCCTGCGGCCTCCGCCGGGACCGCGGCCCCTGCCGGGCGCGCCCTTGGGCGGTCCCTTGCCATCTCCTGCAGGCATCGTTTGTCTCCTCAAACGTCCGTTTTCGTCGAGCCTTACCACCAGGGGCCACCCCCGAAGAACCCGCGGCCCCACCCGCGTCCGCGCCCTCCTCCCCGCCCGCGGCCTCCACCGCGTCCGAAACCGCGTCCGAATCCCCTTCCGAAACCGGCCCTCCATCCGCCGAAGAACCCCGGGTACGCCGGTGGGGTGGGAACGGTCGGTGCGGCATAGGGGGCCGCGGCGCTCCCACCCCATGCGGGTCCGGCATACCCACGAGGATAGGGATTCATGGCTCCCGGTCCGGGATGGCCCGCGCAATACCCTGCGCCTCTTCCTGTCATGGGACCCAGTCCCCTGGGTCCGGTTCCATCTCCCCACGGCATGATGGTCTCCTCCTTGTCATCTCTTCTCGCCGCTGATCCACAGGATGCAAGCGGCATCCATTCGTGTCGTTTCCGTATTCCTCATCAGAGAATAAGCAAACGACGTACCAAGCCGGGCGCTGCTTCCTTCTCCCTCCATTCGAGCAACAACGGCGATCTGCGGGGGGCCGTGATGTCGCCGACGCTTCAGAGCGTTGCGGTTTTGCGACGAAAGAGGCCGGCGGAGTCGCGTCCTGCGAAACCCGCGATATCCCGGCCGGAAGGGAACGGTTCCGGAAAGATCAAGCCTCTTTCTCCAGGGTGACGTGGCTCACGCCTTGCATCTGCCGGAAGATGGCGCCCTGGGAAACGCAGGCCAGCGTTTTCTCCGGGTCGGTGACGACGGAGCCTGCGAGGACGTCGACGCCGTGATCGAACAGGAGGGGAGAAAGGGGGGTGGTGGGTCCGATGAGGACCGTGAAGCAGTCGGGACGGAGCATGGTGAGGATCCCGTCGAGGGTGTGGTTGATGAGGGAGGTTCCGGTGATGCCGGCGATGTCGGCCATGGGGAGGACTTCCGGCATCTTGGCCTCGTCGAGCTGGTGCCGGTCGGGGTCGGCGGGCCGCTCGAAGACCCAGAGCTCCCGCGCGGTTTCCGCGACGCGCGGCACGAAGGGGAAGTTGCCCACGATCGCGACGTTCTTTCCGGCTCCGCGTTCGGCGATCAGGTCCCCGGCGTTGCGCTCGACGGCGCTGGAGAGGTCGGGGGAGAGGAGGGAATTGATGGCGGCCATGCCCACGGCCGCCTCGAGAAGGCGGTCGGAAGTCGCGAGATTTGCGAGGTCCCGTCCGCCGGCGGGCAGCAGGTCTCCGGCCTTCCGGACGGGAAACCGGTGGTGGGCGGGGCAGGGCTCGCGGAAGGCGGAGGAGAGGCCGCAGGATCGCGAGACCACGGCGCACCAGTAGGCTCCGATCACGATCTTGTCGACGGGCACGTTCGCGTCCAGGGAATCGAGGAGGTCGTCCAGTATCATGGGAATCACTTTCGATGACACATCATGGATTTCGATTTCCGCGGGGCCCGCCGTCACGTGGAGGAAGGGGCCCGCCTGACTTTTTCCACCCGGACCGCCCGAGCCTGGGCCTCGTCGAGATCGAGGTGGTAGCCCCTCACCTTCACGCTGAGGGATCTTCCGTCTTCGCAGGTTTGTTCGACGTGGACCATGGAGCCCGGGGCGAGTCCTTTCTTCTTCAGGCGTTCCGGCAGGGCGGTCGGTGGCTGGATTTCGAGGATGCGGCCCTCGTCGCCTTGTTCGAGATTGGTGAGGTTCGTCCCCCGGGCGCGGGCTTCCTGGATCTTCTGGATGGCCTCTTCCAGTTCCTTCTGGCAGTGCCGGAGACACGCGAGGCAATGTTTCTTGTCCGGCCCCTTGTAGCAATACTTCTGGAAGCCCTGGATCCACCCGGCTTCGGTACGCGGGCAGGTGAGGACGAACTCGACGAACTGGACGAGGCGTTCGAACGTATCGCCATCAAGGGCGTGTTCCATGCGGCAGGCGTTCGCCTCCGCGGCCTCGTCGGGGATGAGGAGGATGCGGTTGAGGAAGTGCCGGATGACCTCGTGCCGCCGGACGATATCGGAAGCGGCTTGTTGTCCCTTGTCCGTGAAGGTGACGAACTGGTAGGCCTCGTAGTGGACCATGCCCCGGGCGGCCAGGTTCTTGAGGGCTCCCGTCACGGAGGATTTGCTGACGTCGAGGCGGTCGGCGATGTCCTTGGACCTGGCCACGCCCTTGTCCCGGATGAGGTGCCAGATGGCTTCCAGATAATCTTCCAGGCTTTCGGAGAGTCGCTCGGTGTTCGACATCGGAGCTCCGGGGCGCGTCTTCCCCCGACGAAGAGGGGACAGAGGAAGTGAACCGAAATCTTGCAAGGTTTCTCTTTTTACATTTTCCGATAAACTGATCGGTTTGGCAACGGAAAGAGCCTTTCGCGCCCGGGGGCTGTTCGGTTTCCGATAGGGGGGATGCTTTGGTCGCCCTCGTCAAGCTGGGACTGGTCTTTGCGGCGGTGCTCCTCCTCATCCGGGTGAAGGTTCCGCTCGGGCTGTCCCTGATCCTGGGCGCGATGGGCGTGGCCCTGCTCTTCGGCATGCCGCTTCCGGACGCCGGAGAGGCGTTTCTGGTCATCGTGACGGCGGAGGACACCCTGGCCTTTGCGGCGCTGGTGACGCTCGTGATGAGCCTTTCGATGATCCTGAAGACGGGCGGGCAGATCGAGAGGATCACCGAGAGCCTCCGGCGGTTCCTGCCGCGCCGGCGCTTCCTGTCCGCGGCCCTGCCCGCGATCGTGGGCTTTCTGCCCATGCCGGGCGGGGCGCTCTTCTCGGCGCCGATGGTGGACGCCGCGGCCTCGGGGGAGGGCGTGGAGACGGGCTCGAAGATCCTGGCCAACCACTGGTTCCGCCACGGATGGGAATTCGTCTGGCCCCTCTATCCCGGCCTGATCCTGGCCGCCGACGTTCTCGGTCTTTCCGTGGGACGCATCGGCCTGCTCCAGTCCCCGTTGACCCTGGCCATGCTCGTCGTGGGCACAGCGTTCATCCTGCGAAAGATTCCCGCCGACCCCGAGGAGGTCCGGCGCATCGCGGGGGAAGGGTCCCGCCTACGCTCCGGTCTCGCCTTTCTTTTGGAGATGGCCCCGTTCCTCTGCGTCGTGGTCCTGCACATCGCCCTGGGTCTTCCCCTCCTCCTGTCGCTGGGCGCCGGGATCGTCTGGGCGCTCGCCGTGAATCTTTTGCGCCGGACGGCGGGGTGGAAGGCGTTCGGCAAGGCCGTGCTGTGGAACCCGCACGTCCTGGGATTCGTGGTGATGGCGTTCGGGGTGAAGCTGTTCGGCGGCATGCTGGAAAGCGCGGGGGCGCTGGAGCAGCTCGGGGCCTTCTTCGCGGGGAGCCGGATTCCGGTGATCCTGGTCGTCGTGCTGCTCCCGGCGGTGGTGGGGCTGGTCTCGGGGATCACGATCGTCTACGTGGCCACCGCCTTCCCGGTGCTTCTCACGCTCGCCCCGGTGGCCCGGGATCCCGTGCCGTTTCTGGTGCTGGCTTTCGCGGCGGGGTTTCTGGGGGCCCTGGTCTCGCCGATCCACGCCTGCCTGGTGCTGGCCTGCGGCTACTTCAAGGGCTCGCTGCTCAGGGCCATCGCCGGCATGCTCGTGCCCGCCGGCGTGATCCTCGCCTGCGCCTTCGGATGGCATCTCGTGCTCCGGGCCGTCCTGTGACGCCTGCTTCCGGAGAGCCGTCTCCGAGGGTCTTGGCGGCGGGAAAGCGGCCGGCGGCAGGGGCTTTCCCCCGCGGGAAAAATACCGATTGACTTTGTCCGGGGTCGGGCCTATCTTTACAGCGCTCGGTGCATCCAACACGCTGGGCGGCTAGAGGATACGGCCTCTTTTCTCCTGCGGGACGTGGGCACCTCTTCTGGGGACCGGAGTATGGACCGTTCCGGATGGGTTTTCCGCTTCTCTTCCCTTGCTTGCCTTCTGGTCCTCTCGTTCAGCCTCGCCGGTTGCAAGAACGGCCCGGAATACGAGGAGCCCGACGTTTCGGACCCGCACGGGATCCTGGTCGTCAAGCCGCTTCTCAACGGCAAGGGAGGGGGCTTGCGCACGATCGACGGAAAGCTCGTCTTTCCGAGACGCGGGGATCCGAAGGAGAGGGAGGCGTACAAGTTCAGGGCCTGGCGGGTGAGCCCCGGCATGCGCGAGGTCGAGATATTCGGCGTGGGGAATTTCCTTCGAAGGACCATCCGGGTCCGCGAGGGCAAGCGGACCGTTTTTTTTCCCAAGAAGTACATGGGGCGGGAATCCGGGGGCGGGAAATTCGTCCTCGGGGTATACGCATGGAAAGAGGAACCCCTTCCGGGAGAGGGAGGGGCTTCCGGGAACTGACGGACGGAACGTGTGGAGGTCGAGATGCGGGTCAAAATCGTATTCGCGGTTACCGTTCTGGGTTTCCTTCTCGGATGCAGGGAGGTCTACAAGGTCGGGTTCACCCACAAGAAACAGGAACCTCCTCCGCGGATCATGGTGGGGGGGGAACTTCCCTTCTACCGGGTCTGGGACTGGGTGGAACTCACGTCGAAGACGTCGGTCCGACCGCAGGGGGCCTGGATGGGCTACGCCTGGAAGGTGTCGGGCCCGGAAGGGGGGACGGTGGACTGGCGGTACCGGCAGGACCCGGAAACGGGCGTGGAGCTGGCGGACAAGGTCTGGGTCCGGTTCCACAAGCCGGGGAAATGGCAGATCCAGCTCTTCACGGCTCCGCATGTCCCCATGGTGTGCACGAATCCGGAATGCCGTGCGAGTTTCCCCAACCTGCCCTACCGGGGCGGCGTCTCGCTCGTCTGTCCGGCGTGCAAGACGCAGAGACTCGTCCCCAAGGTGGACACCCAGGGAGGCCGGTGGAAGGCGAAACCCGTCGCGTCGCGACCCGAGGAGATCCTGATCATCGAAGTGGGGCCTGTGCGCTTCATCGACGGCGATCCCAAGAAGGGCGTGGATACGAGGCCGCTCGTCAGCGTGTTTCCCGAGGGGGGATGGGTGTACGTGGGGATGCGTTTCCAGGTTTCCCTCTTCGGGGTCGTGATGCACACGAACGGGGGGAAGGACGTGGTCTGGCCCCGGGACCGGGTGATCAAAAAGATCCAGATCGACTTCGGGGACGGGACGAAGGTGGAGGAGTACATCAACGAGAGCGATGCGCAGGAGATCCGTCACCATCTGATCGATCACATCTACCTGGAAAACGGCTGCTACGACATCAAGGCGACGATCACCGACAGCAAGGGAAACGAGTACGTGCGAGAGCGGGTCGTCCTCGCGGCCGACGAGCCCACCAGCGGATACGACAATCTGGTGGGGAGCATCATCGAGAAGTTGATGAACACGGAGACGGGCCGGCAGCTCGTCGGGAAGAACGTCATCATCTACAACCTGGAGAACCTGGAGACCTATTCCGACAGGGACGCGCTGCATCCCATCGAGGACCAGATGATCCAGCAGTTCCACAAGGCGGACGTGAAGGTCCTGGAACGGGACGACGAGGTGCTCAGACGCTGGGCGCCGGAGGTCTTCGGCGTCATGCCGAACTCGTTCTCCACGGACCTGCAGATGTGCTCGCCGGCGGAATGGAGCGAGTACGGGGAGACCCTCAAGCTCGAAACCGCGCGGCCCGATTACCTCGTCGAGTACCGCATCGTGGAGGAGAACGAACGGCGGGAAATGGTGCGCCGTTTCAACGAGATCCGGAACACCTGGGAGATCGTCACCACGGAGGGCGGAGCGGACTTCGGCGTGGCGAAGCTGCGCAAGCGGGTCTTGAAGATGTACTTCCGGATCGTGGAGGGGCGGGTCGGGACGGATTCCACGCGCGTCCTGTTCACGGACATCATGAGCGGGTCCTCCGAGGACTTCGTGGTGGAAGGCGCGGGCAGATCGAGCGTCCGGCGAAGCGGCGGGGCGGGAGGCGCTTCCGTGCAGGGCTCGACGACGCGCCGGATTCGTTGCCCCCAGTGCGGGGCCATCAACCTCGCGGAAGGCGTGGTCCGGGGAGACCGGGTCGTCTGCTACAAGTGCAAGCACGAGATTCCCGTCAAGTGATTCTGCGGATACGACCATGAGACAGATACGACCGGCCGCGGCGATGTTCGCGTTGCTCCTCGGCCTCGTCGGGGCCGCCCGCGCCGCCCCCAAGGAGCCCCTCGCCGTGGTGACCTTCCGGGTCCGGGGGGAGGGTCTCGATGCGGGCCTGGGGGAGATCGTCGCCGAGCTGTTCGCCGTCAAGGTCGGACCCCATTTCCGCGTGCTCGAACGCGTCCAGGTGTCCAAGATCATCGAGACGCAACAGTTCCAGTACACCGATCTCGTCGAGGATCCCTCGAAGGCGGTCAAGGTCGGCAAGCTCGCCCGGGCTCGCTATATCCTGGTGGGCAGCCTGAACAAGATCGGCGGAACCCACATCCTCGTGGCCAAGGTCCTGGACTGCGAATCGGGGGAACAGTTCAAGGGGACCTCCACCACGTTCGACGACATCGGGACCCTCTCCGAGGCCGTGGACAAGATCGTGCGGTCCATGAAATTCGGGGCCTCGCCCGACGGCGAGCCGGAGGTCCCGACCCTTCCCGAGGGCATCGTCCGCCTCCGGCCCGGCCTGTACCGCTGCGAGCGGGACCGCGCCGTCATGGTCCACGTGGAACCGGGAACCTTCACCATGGGCGCCGAGAACGCCGGACCCGCCGCCCGTCCCGTCCACAAGGTCCGGATGAAAGGCTTCTTCATCGACCGCACGGAAGTCACGAACCGGATGTTCGCCCGGTTTCTGAACTTCCGGGGCAAGGACGTGGACGACGAGGGGCGCCCCATGATCTATCCCGATCCGCGCATCGGACTCGTGAAGGAGGGAGACGACTGGAAAGCGGTGCGCGGCTACGAGGACTTTCCCGTCGTCCGGGTCACGTGGTACGGAGCCTCCGCGTATGCGACGTGGGCGCGGAAAAGCCTGCCCACGGAAGCCCAGTGGGAATACGCCGCGCGGGGCGCGTCCGGCTTCTTGTACCCCTGGGGGAACGCGGCTCCCAAACCGGCCCTGGCCGTGTACGACCGGAGACCTCCCCACCGCTCCGGGCGGGCGGGCGCGCTTCGCGACGGGGTGTCCCCCTTCGGGTGCCTCGACATGGCGGGCAACGTCAGTGAATGGTGCCTGGACTGGTTCGACGCGAAATACTACGAGGTCTCCCGTTTCGACGATCCCGTGAACCTGGAAAGGAAGGACGAGCGCGTCCTGCGCGGCGGGTCCTGGTACGATCCGGCGGAGAAGATCCTCTCCGCGTACCGACGGCGTGCCAAGGCCCATTTCGCCGACGACACGGTGGGATTCCGTTGCGTCAAGAACCTGGACTAGAGGGGCTTCCATGAAAGTGAAAAAAGCGCTTCTGTGGTGCCTTCTGCCGGCTTTGCTGCTCGGTTGCGAGACGGCGGGCCCCATCCTGGCCGGCGTCGCGGCGGCGGGAGGCGGCGTGGCCCTGGGTCTTTTGTTGATGGACGGAAGCGGGAAGAAAAAGAAAACCGAGACCGGGAAGGAGAAGAAGAAGGAAGAGAAGAAGGAAAAACAATCGTCGGCCGAAAAAGCCCCCATCCAGGGCAAACCCGCCCCCGTCGTTCATCGAGGACGGCGCGCCCCCCGCAAGGTCTCGGGATCGGCGCCCCCGGGCGCCCGCACGCTGATGGGCGAGAATGCCGGATCCGGCCGCTCCGTCCGCGGCAGACCGCCGCGAAACAGCCTGCCCCGGGATTCCGGCGGCCGAAGAATGTCCGGCAAGCCCCCGCCGGCCGCGGTCCCCGCCGGCAGCGGGCCGCGCGCTTCCGTGTCGGCTTTTCTCGAAAACGCGAAGAAGGGCATGGTCCAGGGCATCCTCGATTCGAGGAACGTCTTCGTGCCGTCGGCAAGGAAGGCCTTTACCCTGGCGCAGGAACATGGCGGGAACCTGCCGGAGACCGGGCGCGTCCTCGAATACGAGATCCTGTCCGAAAACGTTCGTGGAAAGGAAGCCCAGGTCTCCGCGCGTGTGAAGAGCCTGGAGAAAGGAGCCCGGACCGAGCAGACTTCCGTATTCTCCCTTCGC
>CAZDSO010000190.1:0-9180 GCA_964508045.1 uncultured Planctomycetia bacterium
CCCCCGCGCGGCGGAGCGGGAAGCGGAAGCGCTCGGGGCGTTTCGGACTTCCGTCCTGCGAAGTCCGGTACGGAAGCGTTCGCCCCGCGTGCGCTTCCGGCCGGTCCCGCCGTCGTTGGATTGCCCGTTTTCGGCCATCGTCTCACCGTCCCGGCGACATCCGTGGGGCCTGGAAGTCAGTTTTCACCGAGAGCCCGGGTGCCCATCGTCTCGTCCAGGGCCCGTTCCACGAGTTGTGGTTTCACGACGTCCACCTCTTCGCCCGATCCGATCAAGAGGCAGAGATCGCACAGGTTGTTGATTTCCCGGGGTACGCCGCGTGTGGCGGAATGGACCGCGTCGACGGCCCCGGCATCGAAGATCGGCTCCTCACGGCCGGCGCACCGGAGGCGGTGGGCGATGTAGTCCCCGGTCTCGTCACGGGGAAGAGGCAGGATGCGGTAGCTGACGCCCACCCGCTGTTTCATGCCCGGAACCTCGACCAGGCGTCCCCAGACGTCCGGCGTCCCCGACAGGATCACCGTGACGAGGAACCGCTCTTCCGCCGAGATGTTGAGGAACGCCCGGATCATCTCGAAGCTCTGTTCGTCCGCGAGGAGCTGGGCGTCGTCGAGGATGAGGATGAGATGGAAACCGTCCTTGCCCACGCTCGTCGCCGCTTCGCCGAGGATCTGCAGCTTCTCGATGGAAGAGGCGTTCCGGTGCGGTATGCCGAATTCGTAGAGCGTCTGGATCAGGAGCTCGTCGGACGTCTTTCCGGGATACTTGACCAGGCCCACGGGGTAGCCCTTGCCCCGCAGCTCGCGCGCGAAGACATGGGCGATGAACGTCTTCCCGATGCCCTCCTCGCCGAGAAGCAGCATCAGCCCCTTGGATTCGGTGACCGTGTAGAGCATCCGGACCAGGGCTTCCTCGTGGGACTGGGAATAGAAAAGGAAACGGGGATTGGGCGTGTTGAGAAAGGGTTTCTCCTCCAGTCCCCAGAATGTTTCATGCATGGGGGATGCTCTTCCCAAACGCCTTCACCACCGAATGATAGAAGAAACCGCAACGAAGTCAAGGCGCGCGCGAAGGGTATACATTCGGCGAACCCCTACGACTTCGACCCTGATTTACATGATTTTACTGCTGATTTACATGATTCTGATCGAAGGGAGTTTCGGTTCCCAAGGAAGAAGATCATGGAAATCAGATAAAAGATCAGGGGAATCAGGCTCGAATGGAGCTGGGTTTACCGAACGCGATGGCAACCTGAAATCGTCTACAGCGCGAATGGCTCGAAGGGATCGCCCCCGCACCGCTCAGCGCCCGCCCCGGGAGGCTTCCCGCAGGTCCCCGGAAAGGATCGCCCGCCAGAACGACACGGCCAGCTCCCGGTCCTCCGCCCGCAGGATTCCCCAGACGTGGCCCGTCAGAAAGGCGTGCCCCGTGATGCGCTCCATCGACCGGTTCGCCTCGCGCGCGACGGAAAGATCCTCGTCCTTTTTCAGGATGTCGAGAAGGATCTTCTCGGCCCCGACGCCCCGGAATCCGCCGATCGAATTCGCGGCGGCCCGGCGGACCGCCGGGTCCTCGTCCCGAGCCGCCTTGCGGAGCGCGGACCACGCACCCGAGCTCCGCCGGTAGCCGAGCGCCAGGACGCCGTCGATCCTGTCACTCCGCTTCGGGCTTTCGGCGAGCTCCACCAGCACGTCCAGCGTTTCCGGACCACCCTTCCGACCCAATTCCAGGATGGCCAGGCTTCTCTCCCGGCCCGGGCGGCGGGGCAGACGCACCGTGAGACGAAGATCCTTAAGGGGCGAACGATGCTGGGCGAAAACCCCGAGGCCGAGGGCCGCAACGATCAGGCAGGCGACCAGCAACCGGTCTACGCGCCGGAAAGGCGCGCCAAGCACGGGACCCAGAGGATAGGCCGCCATGACCAGCCCCATGCCGAGGACCGCCGGCGGACCCAGCCAGCTGGAGGGCATGTCCAGGGCGACAAGAGCGGCCGCGGGAGCGCCGAGAAGAAGGGCTCCCGCCGCGGGAAGGACCGGAAAGGGCCGCTTCTCTCGTGTTTCTACGCCGCGCGCCTTGCACGCTTCCACCCACGCCTTCGTCGCGGAGCACCACGCCACCGCCGTCCCGCCCTCTGCCGTGTCGAGCGTGACCTGCAGGGGTCTCCCCGTGAAGAACGCTTTCCGGATCCGGAGGCCTCGAATCTCCTCCGGGAAAAACGTCCGCTCATCCCTCGAACGGCGGATGGAGAAACCCTCCGCATGAGACGAAAGCGCGAGCTGTTCAAGCCCGCGGATCACGAAACCGCGGTCCAGCGCGAGAAGAAAGGCCAGCGCTCCGGCCGCCGCCAGGAAAATCCACGAGACCGTTTCCGCGCCCTCCTGCGCGAGCAGGATGGAGTCCACCAGGAGCGGGAGAGGCGTCAGGACCATCAGGCCGATGGAAAACGTCTTCTCACGCCGTATCTCGTCGTCCTTCGCGTAGTACGTGGCTTCGATCACGCCGGCTTCCTCCGTCCTCGGTTCCGAAGACCCTCGCGTGCATCCAGGCCGGCTCCCGCACCAGCGCGGGCGGAGACTCGAGCTCCAGCGCGTCCTCGAACGCCGACGAGACGAACCGAAACGCCTCTTCACGAAGCGGCCAGAAATACCGCCACCGCCCGTCGCGTTCCAGAAGGATTTCCGTTGCCATGATCT
The DNA here is from genome assembly GCA_964508045.1 of uncultured Planctomycetia bacterium. GTDB lineage: Bacteria > Planctomycetota > JAKEIC01 > JAKEIC01 > CAZDSO01 > CAZDSO01. The sequence continues at coordinate 2,694 of CAZDSO010000190.1, forward strand.
CGCGGAACGGTCCGCTCCGGATCCGCTCGCCCGACTTCCTGGGGCACCGGAACGCGCCGATCTCCACCGACGGGCGGGGCGCGCCCCGCAAGAGGCGCCCCGCCTCCTTCGCCAGATCCGCGTAGGCCTCCTTCCATCCCGGAAAGAGGATCACCGGATCCAACCGGATCCCCGTCTTCGCTCCCTTGTCCGAAACGCGCCGAAGCGCCCGCAACCTCTCCCCGGGCCCCGGCGTCCCCGGCTCGAAGGCCCGGGCCGCCGGCCTCGGCGTCACCGTCCAGGACAGCACCACGTTCCCGGGGAGGTCCGAACCCAGCCACGGCTCCGCGAGGGCGGTCTTCGTGCGGATCTCGAGCACGGTGGCGGGATGGTTTCCCGCGAGGTCCGCGAGCATCGTGCCGACGCCCGTCCAGCTCTCCCAGACGGCCAGCTCCCCCAGGTGCGCCGCGTGCACGCGGGCGCCCGCGGCGGCGGGCGAAGCGAGGAACCGCTTCCATTCCGTGGCGAGAACGTCCACGTTGGTGAAGACCGTCGGCGCCTCCGCGTCCAGGGTCCCCTGGAGGAAGCAGTAGGCGCAGTGGAAAGGGCACCCCTCCACGGAAGCGAGAAAGAACTCGGGCCGTTCGAAATCCCCGCCTCCCCGAAAGGGTTTGATCCAGCCGCCTTGCCTCCGCCGGAGGACGAGGTCGCACCGGCCCGGGCGCGCGCCGTCTCCCGGATAGGGGAGAACCTCCAGACCGGCGGACCTCTCCTCCAGGATCCGCCGGGTCAGGGGGTCGGCTTCCGCGGCGGGTTCGACGAAGATTCGTTTCGGCCGAGGGGTTTCCATAATGCCTCGAAGAGCGCTTCCAGGATCGTCTCCTCTCCGGCGAGTCCGTCGAGGATCTGCTTCGCCCTTTCCGGCGAGCGGGCGCGGAACCTGAACTCCACGGTGTCGTCGTCCCGGCGGGGCGCCAGGAGGGCCTGCACGCCTTCCGGCAGAGCGCCGGCGGCCTCGGCGAACGCCGTCTCCACGGCCCACAGCACGGGAAAGCGAAGCGCGCGCAAGGCGGGGAGAAAGCCGTTTTCCGCCTCCAGCGCGTGCCGCAACCGGCTTTCCCCGAGACGTTCCGCGGGCGCGACGCCGTCGCGCGCTTCCAGATCCAGAAGCCAGGTCACGGCCTGCCGGACCTGCTGCACGGAAGGGCGCCGGGGGCGGACCCAGTCCCGCCAGAGGCGGAGGGCCTGCGAGGCGCCCAGCTCCGCCAGCGCGAGAAGGACGCCGTCCTTGGCCACGGGGTCGTCGAGGATCTCGTCGGGGAAGGAAGCGACGGCGAGGCGGGCCTCCGTCGCGGTCCGTCCCGACGGCACGCCGAGTCTCGGCGCCACGGTTTTCGACAGCGTCTCGATGGACGCCCCCGTGGCGTCCCGGAAGAGGGCAAGGAGGGTTCCGGCCTCGTAGGCGGTGAAGGGCGTCAGGAACCGGTTTTCCTCGACGAGACGCTCCAGCGCCGCTTGCGGAGGGAGATCGTCCGCAGACACAGTCCAGGCGGTGAAGGCGTCTTCGCGGGAGGCTTCGATCCGGCGGCGGCCCGACAGGATCTGCCAGCGGCCCGGCTCGCCCCGCAGGACGGGAGGATGCAGGACGCTGAACCTCTCGATGGAGGCGCGCAACAGATCCGGCACGCCGGGGCGGCGGAAGGCGAAGGTGCGGTCCGCGAGGTCGACGTGGTTCCTGGGGACGCGTTGTATCTTCATGGCGATCGTCGGGGTTCTCGTTGTTCCTTGAACAGGGGATCGAGGGTTTCCGTCCGGTGCGGGAGCCGTGTCCGGGCGGGACCGCCCGCATTGTAAGGGATGAAGAGGCGAGCACGGTTCCGCAAAGGGGTGTTTTTTTGAGAAGATGGGGTTCGGTGGTAGGGGATCGGCGCCGCGGCGCGGGCCGTCGCGCCATGCCGTTCGAGAACGCCGCGGTTTGAAAGGAACACCGATGCGCCGCCGATACGCATTCCTTCTGCTGGGCGTCGTTGCTTCATCCATCGCCGCAACGCCGACGCCCGTCTTGTCCGGGGAGACGCTCGAGGAGGCCGTGGAGGCGTTTTGGGCAGCGGAGGACGAGCGGGATCGCGACACGGCGCGCCAGGCCGTGCTCGATCTCGACCCGGCGCCCGGCGAACTCGAGGGTTTGCTGAAGCGCGGGCGCGAGTACGCGGAGGGCGTACCGACGGGATGGATCATCGGCCGGAACGAGGCTTGCGACGGCGTCGAGAGGCCCTATCACTTCTATAGTCCCCCCGCGTACGACCCGGCGAAGCGCTATCCCCTGGTGTTCAACTTGCACGGCGGCGTGAGCCGTCCTTCCGTCATTTCAGCGGAGCGGTTCTCTCGCTACCGGGAGCAGATGTGGGGCGAAGCGGCGCGGGATGCCGGGGTTCTCCTGGCGCTGCCGCTGGGGCAGAAGGGGGCGGAATGGTGGAGCGAGAACGGACTGGACAACCTGCTGGGCATCCTCTCCCGGATCAAGCGCGTCTACAACGTGGACGAGAACCGGGTTTTCGTGACCGGGTTCTCCGACGGAGGATCGGGCAGCTTCTTTCTGGCCCTGAACCGGAGCACGCCGTTCGCCGGCTTCCTTCCCCTGAACGGATTCCCGCCGGTGGCCGGCGTCCAGGGGTTTCCGGTCTATCTCACGAACGCCGCGAACAAGCCGATGTACGTGGTGAACACGACGGAAGATGCCCTCTACCCCGCCAAACTCGTCACGCCCTTCATCGAGGGCATGAAGGAAGCGGGAGCCGAGATCACGTACAAGGTCTACGAGAACATCGGACACCGTCCCGACTACTGGCCGAAGGAACGCGCCCCCATCCTGGCCTTCCTCCGAAAGACCGGCCGCGACCCCCTGCCCCGGACGCTGAGCTGGGAGACGTCCCGCCCCGGTCTCTTCGGACGGTGCCACTGGGTCCGCATCGACGAGGTCGCCGAGACGGGCAACGACGCGCCGGAACTCGTGAAGGACATCAACCCCCTGGTCAAGGACGACCGCGTCCGCCTGGGCATCTACATGGACCGTGAATTTCCGGGTCCCGGCGTCCGGGTGGAACGCCTCTCGGGGGAGGACACGACGGCGGGCCGGATGGGCATCGAGAAGGGGGACGTCATCACGGGGATGGACGGCGAGGCGGTGGGGGATCTGTCGGATTTGCGAAGGATCCTTTCGGAAAAGAAACCGGGAGACGGCGTGCGCATCGTGGTCCTGCGGGGAGAGGCGGCCCGGACGCTGGAGGGTCGTTTCGCGGATCCGGCTCCCCGGCCGGTCCTCGCCCGGGACGAGACGGCGGGCCGGATCGCGGTCCGCGCGGACGGGAATCGCGTCGAGGTGCGGACGCGAAACGTGGCCCGCTACACGCTTTTCGTCTCGCGGGACCTCTTCGACGTGCGAAAGCCCCTGACGGTGACGACCAACGGGCGGGCGTCCTTCGAGGGATTCGTGGCTCCCGATGCGGCCTTCATGCTGGAGAGGGCTTCCGCGGACGAGGACCGGACGATGGTCTTCTGGGGCAAGATCGAGATCGATGCGCGGAAAGCCGCCGGCGAGGAGGAGGGGAGGGGGTTCTGAGAGGCCGCGTCGCGTCATTGCGGGGGAAAAAGCTTCAAAATCCGGCCCGCATGTGATTTTCTGGATGGGACAGGGCGCCGCATCTCGCACGAAGGCGCGTAGAACAAGCAAGGGGTTCCCAGGGAGGAGGGGGCATGCCGGATCCGTACACGGCACGCCGGGCAGACCGGCTTCTCGGACGGCTCGCCGTCGAGCGCATGCTCATCACCCAGGATGAACTGCAAGCCGCTCTCAGGCGAAAAGAGGAGATCAAGAGCCGCGGGATCAACAAGCGTCTGGGGACCATTCTGATCGAGGACGGCCTCCTCACCACCGAGGACGTGAAGGATCTCCTGGCCTACCAGGAAACGGCGATCCTGGAATGCCCCGGGTGCGGGGTCCGCTTCAACGTCGAGGGGTTCGAACCGGGCAAGCGGTTCATCTGCCGCCGTTGCAAGACCGTGCTGCAGGTGCCGCCTGCCGGTTCGGGTGTGGAGGTGGACGAGACGATCCAGGCCGCGGCCCGGACGCCGGCGACCCCGGCCGGGGTGGAAAGCCCGACACCAGCCCGCGTCTCTGGCATGCAGGGGCGCCAGATCGGCGGTTGCAGGATCGAGAGGCTGATCGGACGCGGCGGCATGGGGGCGGTGTACGAGGCGGTGCAGCTCTCGCTGGAGCGCCAGGTGGCCCTGAAGATCCTTCCGGAGAACGTATCCGAGGACGAGATCTACACGGCGCGGTTCGAGCGCGAGGCCCGAAGCATCGCGGCGCTGAACCACCCCAACATCGTCCAGGTCTATGACATGGGAAAGGACGAGGCAAGCGGTCTCTACTACATCGTCATGGAGTACGTGGAGGGAGGGTCGCTGGCGGGAAACGTCAAGGTCCCCCTCGGGGAGAAGGACGCTTTGCGCTACGCCGCCCAGGCCGCGGAGGGCCTCGGGGCCGCCCACGGCCAGGGCATCATCCACCGCGACATCAAGCCCGACAATCTTCTCCTGGACCGCTACGACCGCGTGAAGATCGTGGACTTCGGTCTCGCCCGGGGCCTGGACGCCAGCGTGCAGCTCACGGGATCGGGTTCGACGCTGGGGACGCCCGCCTACATGTCGCCGGAGCAAGGCATGGGGCACGAGGTGGATACCCGGACCGACATCTATTCGTTGGGGGCGACGCTCTATACGATTCTCGCCGGCGCGTATCCCTACAAGGCGGAGTCGCCCATCTCCATGGTGGTGGCCCACGCCAACCAACCCGAGCCGAAGATCCGGAAGAAGGCCTCCCACGTCTCCAGGAAAACGGAAGACCTGATCGTCCGGGCCATGGCCAAGAAACCTGCGAGGCGTTTTCCGGACGGCAAGGCGTTCGCCGAAGCGGCGCGCGCCATCCTCTCCGGCCTGGAGGCGGAGAAGGGGGGCGGGAAGGGACCGGTTGGAGAAAGAAAACGCGAACGGCGAAAGCCCCCCTCGAAGAGGACCCCGGCGCGGCCTCCGGAGACGGCCTACGAATCGAGGCGGAGGACCGCGGCGCGCAAGAAGCCTTCCAGCAGGCGCGAGGCGACCCGGAAGACGAATCCGGCGCTGATCGCGGGACTCGGAGCGGGAACGCTGTTGATCCTTCTGATTCTCCTTCTCGTGGTGGCAAGCGCGGGCAAGGGGAGAGGCAGCAAGGGGAAAGAGGAGCCGGGTTCCTCGAGCGAAGACGCGGCGCCGGCGGAGGTCGAACGGGCTCCCGGGAAGGGCGACGCGCCCTCGCCGCCGGCGGAGGTTCCCGAGGATAGGAAAACCGATGCCGAGATTCTCGCGATCTTGCGTGGGGGAGCGGTGACGACGGACCTGACGGTTCCCGCCGGCGAATACGAGCTGGTCTCCGACGTGGAGGTGATCGAAGGCGTCACGCTGACGGTCGAGGCGGGGGCGATTTTCCTCTTCGGGAAGCATGCGGGTCTCTACTGCCGGGGGCGGCTCGTCGCGAAGGGAGCGGCGGGGGAGAAGATTCTCTTCCAGCCCCTAAAACAGGGGGAAGGCTGGCTGAACGTCACGCTGGACGGCTTCGGGTCGAAGGGCTCCGTGATCGAGCACGCGGTGATCGAGGGGGGCCGGGGCCGGAAGTATCCGGCGATCGACTTCAGCATGTTACGAAGCCTGGTCGAAATCGCGACCATTGAGAAGAATCCTTGCGGCGGCTGCCTGGCCGTCGTGAACGGCTCGGGCGTCACGATGGAGGGGGTGGAGATCCGGCACGGCCGCGCGGAGATGTCGGGGGGGGGGATCCTGGTCCACAAGGGGGAGGTCCTGGGGAGGGATTGCCGCATCGAATACAACAAGTCCGGACATCCCGGCGGAGGCGTCGCCCAGAGCGCGGGTTTCGCGAAGTTCACGGGCTGCATCTTTTCGAGAAACGAATCGACGGGCGAGAGCAGCAACAGCGGAGCGATCTATGCCTCGAGCGGCGCCCAGGTCGCCCTGCACGGATGCGAATTCTGCATGAACTCCGCCGGTTCCACGGCCGGCGCTGTACGAGTTCACGGAAACGCGAAACTGACGGCGGAGGACACCGCCTTTTCGAAAAACACGTCGCAAGGCTCCGGGGCGCTCAAAGTCGAGGACGCTTCCGCGGATCTTTCCCGATGCACGTTCCTCGAGAACATCTCGACGGGAGAGAGCGGCGGAGCGGTGTTTTTCAACGCGTCCCGGGTTCGGTTGGCCGACTGCGTGTTCAAGGACAACACGGCCGTCCAGGCGGGGGGCTCCGCTTGTTTCCTGGATTGCCGGGACGTATCCCTGCAGGGCTGTTCGTTCACGAACAGCAGCTCGTCCAAGGGCGGCGCCCTCTACTTCGAGGACGCGTCCGGGTCGCTTTCCGATTGCCGCTTCGAGGAGAACCGCGGATCGTCGGGCGGAGCGGTGT
>CAZDSO010000191.1:0-9104 GCA_964508045.1 uncultured Planctomycetia bacterium
TCCCGGTCCTCACGGAGGCGAAGAAGGCGGCGCAGGTTCTGGAAGGGCTTTGCGGGTTGATGGACAAGCGCTACGAGCTCTTCGAGCAGCTCCGGATCCGGCAGATTTCCAGCTACAACCGTATGAAAAAGGAGGACGTGGTCTCGAAGCTCTCGGCGGGCGGCCTGGATCCGGACCGTGTGGAATACCCCATGCCCTACATCATCGTGGTGGTGGACGAGCTGTCGGATCTGATGCTCGTCTCCTCGCGCGAGGTGGAGAACGCCATCATCCGGCTGGCGCAGAAGTCGAGGGCCGTGGGCATCCACCTGGTGCTGTCCACGCAGCGCCCGTCCAGCGACGTGATCACGGGGCAGATCAAGGCCAACATGCCGGCCCGCGTGGCCTTCAAGGTGACCTCCATGGTGGAGTCCCGCGTGATCCTGGACCAGAACGGCGCCGAGAAGCTCCTCGGGGCCGGCGACATGCTCTACAAGCCCCCCAAGGTCTCCCACCTCGTCCGCGCCCAGGGCACCTACGTCTCCGACGAGGAGGTGGGTCGCCTCGTGGACTGGGCGCAGGAACAGGAGAAACCCCGCTTCGAGGAGGAAGCCTCTCCGCTTCCCGCCGCCGGGGACGGCGGTCTGGACGGGGAGGACGAGAAGCTCTTCGAGGCGGGAGACGTCATTCTCGCCACGGGGCGCGCGTCCACCACGCTGCTCCAGCGCCGCCTTTCCATCGGCTACACGCGCGCGGCCCGTCTCGTCGACCTTCTCGAGAAGGCCGGTCTCGTCGGCCCCTTCAAGGGCAGCAAGTCCCGCGAGCTGCTCATGACCTTCGAGGAGTGGGAGGCGTACAAGGAGCGGCAGGGGCAGGAAACCGCCGCCGCGGCCTAGGCCTACGACGCGAAGGCCCGCATTCGCGTAGTCTTCTCGACCCTGATCTACCTGATCTCCCCAAAATCCGAGATCTCAATCAGGTGGATCAGATACGCCTACGCGCCATCAGGTTGATCAGGATCGAAGAAGAACCACGCGGCCCTTCCTTTCTGTTTAGCGTTGAAGGACCCGTTGAGAGGCTAGACGAGAACGTCCCCCATCATGGATCTACGGACGGAACCTATCTCAGCGGCCCCTTCATGTCCTATACTGGATCCTGCACGCTTGGAGGTTGGATGAACAACCGTCAACGCGAGTTCGAGAAGTGGTTCGCACAGGCCGGATTCGACTTGAAAGCGGCCGGCGACAGCAGGGCGGCCGGCAACTTCGAGTGGGCCTGCCTCCAGGCCCAGCAGGCCGGAGAAAAGGCCCTGAAGGCCTTTCTGTACGGTGAAGGCAGGACCTCCGTCATCACGCATTCGGTGAGAAACCTCCTCAAGGAATGCGAAAAGGCCGACAAGGAGTTCTCCACCCTTTCCCATACGCGGGAGCTGGACGCGTACTACATCCCCACCCGCTACCCGAACGGGCTCGCCGACGATGTCCCGCATGAGTTCTACACGCAAGAGGACGCTGATAAATGTGCCGGCTTTGCGCAGGAGATTCTCTCGTTGATCCGGCGATTGAAGGGGATCTGAAGGACCTCCTTCACCGCCTTTCCTCCGAGGTGCGCCTCGACAGGGCCGTGCTCTTCGGCAGCTTCTCGCGGAACGATTTCTCCGACCATAGCGACGTGGACCTGCTCCTCCTGGGATCCTTCCGCGGGAGATTCACCGATCGAATCGCATGGATCCTCGAACGCTATCGAGGAGACCGCCCCCTGGAAGTCCTGCCCTACACGCAGGAAGAATTCCAGAGGATGCTGGACGAGGAGCGACCGTTCCTGTTGAGGGCCCTGCGCGAGGGAACCGAATTGATCTGACCCCCCGGCCGCATCGAGAGGAGGGCCTTCCCTTGAAACAGATCCCGCTCATGCTCGCCTGCTTTCTCGCCGGCGCCGGCCTCGCGGCCCTCGTCGTCCTCTCGCTCCGGCCGCCCGCCTCCGAGGACGTCGTCGTTCCCAAACCTCCCGGCGCCGAAGAGACGCCGGAATCCACACCGCCGAACCGCAACGAGACGCCCGCCCCTCCGACGGAGAACCGCGCCTCACAAGCCGGGCGTTCCGCCTCCCCTGCGCCGGCGACGGCGGAGCCCCCCGGAACAGCCCCGCCGGACACGGCGGGAGGAACCCCGGCGGCGGAAAACGCCGCCGGCGCCCGGGCCCTGCCCGTGATCCGCGGACGCGTGACCTTCGCCACGGACGGCGCGGGGCTTTCCGGCGTGCCCGTGCGCGTCCTTCGCGAGGGGAGATGGTTCGCCGAATGCCTCACCGGCGGGGGGGGGACCTTCGCCCTCGGCGTGCCCGGGGCCGGCCGCTGGCGGGTGGCCGCCTTCCCGTTCGGGGACCGGGGCTATCGGCCCGGCCGGGACCTGGAACTCGGGCGCGGCGAGGAGAGGATCGTCGATCTCGTCGTCCCCGCCCGGACGACGGTCGAGATCGCGGGCCGCGTCACGGAAGAGGAGGGAAACGGAATTCCCGGCGTGACGGTGACGGCCGAAATCCCTCAGCGGCCCGGCCCCGCGAACTCCGTGGCGGGCGCGACGGGACCGGACGGAACCTACGCGCTCCGGGGGCTGGTGGTCTCCCTCGCCAGGCCGTCGCCGCGGTCGCCGCGCGAGATCCAGGACGGAAGGTTCCCTTCCCATCGCTTCGTGGGGGGGAGGGGAAGCGCAAGGGGCGTCTCCGTCCTGTTCGCGCACCCCGCATACGGGGAAAAGCACGAGTACGTATCCCTGGGAACGATGAAGGGCGGTCGCATCCCGCTCGACGTCACGCTCCTTCGTCCGGGATGGGTCGCGGGCGTGATGGACGTCCCCGGCGGGGCGTCGGTGGACGGCGCGTACCTGTCCTACCGGTTCGAATCGGCCCACAGCAGCACGGGAGCCTCGGTGACGATCGAGGACAACCGCTTCCGGATCCCGATCACGCGGAAGGCGCGCCTGGTCTTGGGGTCCCGGATCGGGGATTTCCGCGTGGCCGATCCGGATCTGGGCGAGGTGGACCGGAACACGCGGAAGGAGGGCGTGGTCGTCAGGCTGGAACGGTTCCAAAGCCACGAGATCCTGCTCGTGGACGGAAGCGGCCTTCCGCTGGGCGACCGCGCCTCGCCCTGGGCCTATTTCGAGGGTCGGGGACTCGGCATGGACGACGTGGACGTGGTTTCGGGGAAGGTCCTTCTTCCCCTCCCCTTCGAGGAGGCGAAGACCCTCGTGATCAGCGGCGACGGCGTCAAGGAAAGGCGCGTGAAGCTGAAACCCGGCGACCTGCCTGCGACGGTGACGCTGGAGATCCTGGCCCCGCTGATGACGGGCGTCGTCCGGTTTCCCCCCGGCTTCGACGACTTCGACGAGGTCCGCCTGCATATCGAGGCGGTCTCGGGTTCGGGCCGCTCGGGCGTTTCGGGCGGGTTCACGGGCCTCGACCGCGATACGGGCAGGTTCACGATCCAGCGCCAGTCCGACCGGGGTCCGGAGACGGTCTACACGGTGACCGTCCAGATCCCGGGCTACGCGCCCTGGAAGAAGGAGGGCTTCCGGCTGAAGGAGGGGGAGACCCTCGAAAACGTGGAGATCACGTTCGAGAAGTGATCCTTACTTGGCGTTTGTGATTGGAGGGCGAGCCTCCCGGCGAGCCTGTCATTGATGAAGGGATTTCAGGTTTTCATAGACCCGCCATAGCCCTCGCCCATGCAATACGGGCGACGGCGGGCGGCCGCCAGACTTCAGGATCCCCTGATCAACCTGATGCCGGCTTCCGCCGGCAAACGGATCCCGCGGTACCTGCTGAAATCTCCAATCTGAAATCCCTGCCCGACAATCTTCGCCTTGACGCGCTGCTAGAATCCCCCGCCCCCGCCCCCGCCGAAGTAGACCGCGATCCCCATGCGAAACGTGCCCGTCGTCATGGGCATCACGTCGTCCCCCGCGTCGTCGCCCTCCTTGGGGGCCGTGTAGTAGCGAACGCCCAGGTCCGCGAAGAGGCCGACGCTCTGCGTGCGGTACTCGAAGCCGATCCGGCCGCCGAAGAAGAAGGAGAATCCCGTCTCGATCATCTCCCCCGTGGCGCTCAGCCCGCCCCAGTCGAAATCGACCTCCACCTCGGGCCGGTAGACGCCGGCGATCTCGATGCCCGCATAGGGCACCGGCCCCTCCACGAATCCCCGCGTCCCGGAGAACCACTGGTCGGACGGCAGGTCGAAGGGAAGGCAAACCGTCCCTTCCAGCCGGAAGGGGATGCACTGCATGGAATCCCATTCGTAGCTCATGCTTCCCGACTCGTGCTCCTTGCCGGGAAACGTGTGGTAACCCGTCCCGAAAGCCGCCCGGAAACCCGGCACGAACTGGTAGGCGATCGCCACGCTTCCCCCGAGCCCGGAACCCCAGTACTGGTACCAGGATTCCGACGAGCTGTCGTCGAAGACCTCGTCGTTCTGCATGGAAACGAGAAGGAAGTGGAAGGAGAGCCGGATGTTCTTGGCCTGGGCCGCACCCCCGCCTCCGCCGCCGTACCCCTGCTCGATGCCGATGTCGCTTCCGCCCCCGTAGGCGCCCCCCCACTGGAAATGCGGAAGCTCGCTCAGAAGCCCCGCGATGGACGGGCCCTCCGCCAGGGCCGGCGTCGCCCCGGCGGCCAGAAGAACGGCGATGAGGATCACGCTTGCGCTACGGACCATGGGTGTCTCTCCTTTCTCGGGGATTCCCGAATTGGGCTATCACTATACGGCCCGCCCGCGGCAAGGTAAATCCCCTGGCGAGGCTTTCGCGCTCAGGTTCAGGACGCAAAGGTTGTCGTGGTTGGGATGCAATCCAACACCTGCCGACGTTCCGCGGTCCGGGCGGGGCCCTTCGACGGGCTCAGGGTTCGCGCCCCGCCTCTACACTTTGCTGACGACTGAAATCTGTTCCGAAAATTCGGGGAAAACCATGATCGGTGACCGCCTTGGAGGGCGAGCCTCCCGGCGAGCCACATCGGTGGGCTCGGGAGGACCCTCGCCCTCCAAATTTTCATGGTTTCCGGGAGAGCCGAAGGCTCATGGCTGACTCCAATTGAAAATCCACAATCCACAATCCACAATCCCTTCATTCGCAATCCAAAATCCCTACACATCCCCGCTCCTCCGGCTGAAATCTCCCATCGGCCTTCGCCCGGTCTACTTGACCGCCACGCGATACGTGCGCGCCGTCACGTTTCCCGAGCGGTCCTCAGCCTCGATCTTCAGCTCGTGGTATCCCGTTTTCGCCTTCGAGGCGTCCAGCGTCGCCTTCCAGGGCTCGGACGTCAGCGGCTTGCCCACGGCCTTCCCGTCGAAGAAGAACGTCACCCTCGCCACCCCGTACCGGTCCGAGGCCTGCGCTTCCAGCGCCACCTTGCCCCGCGACCACCGCGCGCTTCGCGGCTTGACGAGCCGGATCTTCGGCCCCCGCGTGTCCTGGACCACCCAGATCGAAACCGCCCTCGGTTCGGAGACGTTCCCTGCCCCGTCGACGGCCCGGGCCGCGAAGTCGTGGCTTCCCGCCGTCGCCATCGTGAAGTCCAGGGTCGACGAGCCCGACCCGCCCGACACGGGCTTCCCGAACGGCTTGCCGTCCAGGAGAAACCGGATCTCCTTCACGCCCAGGTTGTCCGCCGCTTCCGCCTCCACCGGCAGGCGCCCCGCCACGCGCTGGCGGTCGCGAAGCGAAAGCGAGGTCACCGTCGGCGGCGCGTGGTCGACCACCTCGAAGCGAAGTCCGAAGACGTTGCCCGGGCCGGCCTCCACCTCGCGCGTCGCCGGCGTGAACGCAAGCCCCTTCCCCGTCGCCTCGATCCGGTACCGGCCCCCGTCCACGTCGCGGAAGGCGAAGCGGCCGTCGGACGCCGTCGTCGAGGTCTGCCTCCCGGTTTCCCCCGAAAGCGACACCGTCACGCCCCCGAGCCCCCGCCCCCCCGCCAGCACCCGCCCCGACACGTCCAGCCGGGCGTTTCCTTCCGGATCGTCCGTCTGCGTCCGGTAGCCCGGCGGGTTCTTCCCCGAGGCGAGAACCACCCGGACCGAGAACGCCGGCGCGCCCCCCGCCGTGCGCGCGGCCCGGACCAGGACGCGGTTCCAGCCCTCCTGCAGGCCGGCGTTCCGGATCCGGTCCTGGCCCGCCTTGAATTTCCGCGTCTTCTCCCGCGCGTACGCTTTCTTGCCGTTGACGTAGACCGCCAGGGCGTCCGAGCTGCCCGCCTTGAGCTCGGCCCCGCCGGACGGGCACAGCACCCATGCGTGGTAGAGCATGACGCCCTCCCGCGGGACGCCGCGCACCGTCTGGTTGCCGCTTCCGGACCGCTTCGGCTCCCACACGCCGCCCGTCTCCACCCGTCCGGGATGCGGGCGGGCCGAGGCCGGGTCCACCGGGAGAGGGATCCCGGAAGCCTTCTTCCCCGGGGAGGAAAAGGGCCCGAGCGCGAGCCACGACCGGATCCCGTCCTCCACCACCTTCGTGTCGCCCTGCCCGAGACGCTTCTCCCCCTCGAGGGCCACCAGCCGCGCCGAGCCGGCCGCGCCGAAGAAGATGCCGTGCGCCTCGACCCGCCCCTGGTCGGCTTCCTTGAACGGGATCGTCTCCGGATGGACCGCCTTCGCGGAAGCGGGCGAGGCGACGGACAGGTCCCCCGTGTAGTCCTTCACGGTGTTGCCGAACCGGTCCACCGCGCGGAAGACCGCGACCGTCTCCTGGCCGAGGGCGCACCGCCGGGGCAGATCGATCTCGACGCCCTCGAACGATCCGTGACGCACCGTCATCGTCGCCGTTCCCGCCACGCCGGCCGGAAGGTCCTCGGCCGTCAGCGTCCTCTCTCCCGCCGTGCCCAGCGTCACCGTGAAAACCGCCTCGCCCTTCTCGTCCGTCGTGAAGCGCCGGCCTGCCGGAAAGGCCCCCTGGGCGTCGTCCCCCGAAAGGCGCACCCGGCCCCGGAATCCCGCCCAGCGCGCCCCGTCCCCGCCGACGGCGCGCACGCGCACCTCGAACGCTTCCCCGGCACGAACCGTCTCCGGCGCCGAGACCTCGAGGGAAGCCGCCGTCGTCGTGAAGGAGACGTCGAGGGGGCCGCTTCCGAACGGCTTTCCTTCCCCGTCTCTCACCGACGCCGGAACGCGCACGAGAAAGGGGGTCGCGGCCCGCAGGGGATCGCCGGGCAGGAACGACAAAACGTGGCGGTCCTCTTCCACGATCCACCGCCCGGGAACGCGCCCGCCGTCCGCGTCCGTCACGGACAGGCCGTCGGCCCCGGCCGACGCGGGGGCCAGCGGCCGGTTGAACGCGACGCGGATCGGGCCCGACCGCCGGGCGTCGGGCTCGCCGTCCTTGGGCGTCGTCCGCGTGACGGCCAGGGTCTCGTTCCTGACCCTCGTCTCGTGGAAGGCGTGCCCCTGGACGGCCCTGTCCCCGGCCAGGACGGCGAACGCGTGAAGGGTGCCGGGCCCGTTGCGGAACGCCCGCGTGTCCCAGGCCGCTTCCCCCGATGCGCCCTCGATCCGCCCCACCGGCCGGCCGCGGAAGAAGATCTCGATCCCCCGGACCGATTCCCCCTCCGGCGGCTCGGCCCGGATCTTCACCGTCGCCTCCCCGGAAACCGACGCCCCCACGCCTTCGACCATCACGCGCGGCGCGACCGCGAAGGGCTGGGCCAGGGGATCCCCGATGACCATGTTCATCCAGTAGAGGAAAGGCAGGGACTGGTAGAAGGACTCGGCGAGGTTGAAGCCCTTCGTGTAGCGCTCGAACAGCAGGACGTCGGGGAAGGTGTGCGCGTAGGGCTCGGCCACCGCGCCGTGGACGCCCGTGACGCCGGCCTCCACGAACCAGGTGACCGGGAACTGGCTCTTCTGCTTCGGGTCGAAGTTCTTCGGCACCGCGCCGAAGGATTCCAGCATGTCTACCAGCGCGCCGGGCCGGAAAGTAAGGCCCTGCACGCGGTCGCGCTTGAGGCCGCTGTAGCTGCCCCCGGACATGTAGCCCATGATCCCGTCGCGTTCCTTGACCTCGTCGGGACCGTGGGGCTTTTGTTCCGCCTTGAAGTCCCGTTCGGTCAGCCGGCCGATGGCGGCGGGGTAGCTGCGGTTCCGGCCGGAGGCGTTTCCCCGGGCGTCCTGGAAGATGAAATCCCCCTTCGCCGGCTTGCCGTCGGACGCCACGGAGAGGTCCACCAGGCGCTTCGCGTCCGCGGCCGTGTAGCCGATGAGGAACGTCACCAGGTAGAGGTGGTGTCCTCCGAAGGACGCGGCGTGGGAGAAGGCCTTGCCGGCGTCGCGGTAGGGATTCCGGATCACGGGGAGGCGGATCTGGTCGCGGCCGAACACGGCGGTGTCGAGGACCTGGAGGAGCGCGCAGGAGGAGACCCAGCCGCCGGGCAGGCGCACGCGGATGGGCAGGCCGTCGGTGAGGACGAGGTAGTCGATCCTGCCGCGGAGCGTCTCGTCGCACAGCTTCAGGCGCAGGGGCCGTGCGATCTCGCGCCGGAACGTCTCGAAGGGGACGCTACGCTCCGGGGAGGCGTCCACCTCGAGGAGATTCGCGGGGGGGATGCGCCGCTTCTCCATGTAGTAGCGCGCGATGGTCCTGGAGGTTTCGGATCGCCGGTTGGCCACGACGAGGACGTTCTGCGGCCCGCCACCGGCGAGGGCGTCCGTCGCCAAGGCCGCGACCAGGAGCGTGGTTGCGAGCGTGGTCGCGGCGAGGACCGAGAGGGTGCGATGTCGTTTCATGGTTCGCTCCGTTTCCGTCCGGTTTCGGGCCTCATGATTGTATCCCTTCCTCCCGCGGCCTCAACCCGTGAAACGCCCGGATCGAGCCCTTCGCGCTGTAGCCGCATTTGAGATTTTTGTAGCCCCCCCCTAGCCAACGCTCGTGCAAACCAGGCGAAGGCGGAAGGCTTACGTGGCGCAGCAACGCGGGCGGAAGTGCTGCGGTAGGATGTCCCTGTCTGCGGTCCGCAAGGCAAAGCGTACCGTTTGTGGGAGGCGTGTGTTCCGGGCCACGCGGACACCCGGCCCGGGACCACGGCGATTCGTCGGCGTTGGACCGCGGGCTTCCAGCCCGCAGCACCGCGGCGATGCGGTTCTG
>CAZDSO010000192.1:0-5321 GCA_964508045.1 uncultured Planctomycetia bacterium
CGGCAAGTGTCACCAGGGAGAGGGCGAGGGCCGTGCGGACGGGGTTTTCCGGCCGGCTGTCGTGGAGCAGGAGGTAGAGGCGCGCGCCGGCTCCGCTGGGGCGGGCGAGGCCGCGGCCGGCGAAGTAGACGACGCGAACGTCCTCGGGATGTCCGGGTGTTTGCGCGAGGGTCGCAAGGGCCTCCTTCACGGCGGAGAGGGAGGCCTGTTTTCCGGTGAGCACCTTCACGGAGGCGGACGGGAACCTCTGATATTTCTCGAGATAGCTGGCCATGGCCGAGGCGTCTTGCGCGGCGTAATCGACGGGTGGCACGTCGGCGTCCAGGAACGTTCCGGCGCCGATGACGAGGGCGAGTCGTCGCGGGGCGTCGGGCGCGGGGGGTTCGGTGCCGGGGCCGGGTTCGGGCTCCGGTTCCGGTTCCTCTCCGGGCTCATTCCCGGGTTCCGGTTCCGGTCCGGTGGGTGAGGAGCGCATGGCTGGCCATCGTTCCTTCACGAAACCCGCGAGGTCTTTCATGAGGTCGATCTTGGAGAGGTTCATCGCGTGGGGGGAGAGGGTCCGGCCCACTTTCCGGAAATCGTCTTCGTCGAGGGAGGCGGGGACGCGGAAGATGCCCCAGAAACGCCAGTTCCGCTGGAAGTCGTCGAGGGCCGTCTCGAACGTTCCCTTCCAGTCGGCGGCATGGATTTTCCGGCCGTCGTCGACGCGGAACAGGGTTCCCCTGAAGGAGACTTCGGAGGCGAAGACCTCGTCGGCGATCCACCAGGAGGGGAACCAGAAGAGGACCCAGAGGGCCAGGTTCGGCGCGAACATGCCGTTGTGGCCGCGGTAGGCGACCTGGTAGCGGCGGGGTTCGAGAACGAGCAGAAGGTCGAGGTTCTTGCGCCGGGCCTCGGCGAGGTAGGGGGCGGCATCCTGGACGATGGCTTTTTCGCCGATCTCTTGCACGCCGGCGAAGAGGCCGAGCTTGCCGAGGTCGCGGGTGAATTCGCGCCGGACCTCGTTTCCGTCCAGCACGAGTCGGAAGGCGTGCCCGCGTTCCTCGCGCGCCCGGGACCATTCTTCCGCCTGGTACGCGACGGCCACGCCGAGGCGCGCAGGGTCGGTCTCGGTGACGGAGGCCTTGACGCTTTTTCCTTCGTCCATTTCGAAGACATCGAGTGGGGGCAGGGAAGCGCATCCCACGGCGAGAAGGCCGGTGGCGAAGACGGAGGCGATCAGGTTCGATTTCATGGTTGCCCTCTTTTCTGCCGGAGACGGAAGGGGCTCAGGGTTCCCGGCCGTTCGATTCCGGATCGAAGATCGAACGCATGCCTTCCAGGAAGGCGAGTTCTGCCTCGCAAGCTCCTGCGCGGCGCTGCGTTTCACACAGCCGCATGATGGTGTCGTACGCGGCGTTCCCTTTTTCCATGGCATCGAGGCCGGCGTCGACGGTCTCGGCGGCGGCTTCACAGTCGAGGCGCAGCCGTTGCGCTTTTTCCGCCAGGGCTTCGAGGACGTTCCGTGCGGGGGGTGCGGCGTTCACGGAGAGCGCGTCGGCCTTGTCGGCGGCGGAGGTGGCTCGTTCGGCGAGGCCTTGCCAGTCCACGTCGGGCAGCAGTTCCATGTGGTCGAAGCCGGAAGCGAAGGTTTCGATCCGTTCCTGGAGCCGGTCCACCTCGCGGGCGTGATTTTCCTTCATCACCGCCATCTGGGCCTTGATTTCGAGATTTTCGGCGGCGAGACGTTTTTCGGTGCGTCGCGATTCATCGAGGCGCGAGGCGAAGGTTTCGGTTTTCTGTTTGAGTGCGCCGAGTTTCTGGGCTTTCTCGGTGAGGTCCATTTCGACGGCGGCGAGCCTTCCTTTCAGGCGGGCGGCTTCTTCGCGGGCTTCGCGCGCCTCGCTGCGGGCCTTCTGGAGATCCTGCAGGGTTTCGCCCTTGAGGCTCGAGCGTTCGCCGGCGAAGGCTTCGAGGTCCTTTCGGGCGGCTTCCCAGCCTTCCCGGGTGGACTGCAGCGACTTCTGGAGTGCGGCGATCTTTTCCCGGAGGGTGGTGGCCTGCAGTTCCATCTGGACGAGCCGGCCCCGCAGCTCGGGATCGCCCATGCCGGCGGTTTTCTGGACATACTCTTCGATGACGATCTGGAGGTCGTTGAGGGTGATCTTCTTGCGATGGATCTTGCCCCCGGCGCTCTGGTCGTCCTTGGCCTGTTTCAGGATACGGTCGACGAGGCCTTTCTTGTTCTCCATGGGAACGCTCCTGGGAACGTCCGCATCCTGGGGGATGCGGGGTTAGACGTCAAAATCGAGTTCATCGACGGAAACCTCCGTGGATTCCCGGAACAGCGGGATGAGCAGCTCGGCTCCCTCCGCGATCATCCGGCCGAACTGCTGGACCTGGTCGCTCAACTCCCGGGCGCCGAGAAGCTGGAGACATCCCAGAAACACGTCGAAGACGATATCGGGGTGGCCGGCCTTGAAGAACTTTCCGGTGGCGCGGAGGCCGTCGGAGGGTGCCCGCTTGACGTCCAGTCGGCCGTTCTGTTCGAAGCAACGACGCGCGCTCTCGAAGCCTTCGATCAGGGCCTGGAAAGCCTCGGGGGTGTACCGGGAGAGGGGCCGGAAATGGTTGAGGACCTTGAGGAGCGTCTTGAGGTCGTCGTGGGGATCCCCGGCGGTGAGATGTCCCACGACGAAGCGGTCCCAGGGGTGGGGCCTTGGCAGGTTGTAGCCCTTCATGGCGCTCACGTCGAGGGCGGCATATCCTTCCCGGACCGCCGCGGAGAGGTCGAAATCCTTGGGAACCAGGAATACGGTGGGATGGCCCAGGTCGGAAAATTCGGGAAGGAAGAGTCCGTTGATCATGGCGAGGGGTTCGCGGATGTCGGCGGGGAGCAGGCCGGAAACCTTGAGGATCCGGGCGTAGGCGGTTCCCTTCTCGGAGCGGATCACGGCCGGGCGGTCTCCGAGGAGGATGCGCAGGAGATGGAGGGCGCATTTCCGTGGAAGGGTGTCGCGGTCGAACCGGGAGGGGAAGTCGAAGAGGCTTTCCTCGTTGAACTCGAAATAGGCGGGGAGGTTCTTCAGGCCCCGCCGGATGTCCTCGCCGGGTTTCATGTAGACGGAAGCGGGCAGGAAAAGATGGTTGAAACCGTGCTGCCCCTTCAACGCCTCCCGGCGGATGAGGATGTTGTGCACGAGCGACCGCGTGCGGCCCACGTGATCGACGCCGCTGAGGACGTTCATGGAGCAGCAAAGGAAGATGTCGTCCGGAGGAAAGACGGAGAAGCGGGGCGCGCTCTTCGCCTTGGGATACATCTTGGCGGACACTTCCTCGAGGGCTTCCACCGTAGGCGGCGGCACTCCCGCCGACGTCTTCAGCGTCCGGTACCCCTGGCTCGAGGAATAAACGTGATGCAGAAGTTGTATCCGGGGCATCTCGATATCGCCGGTTTCCCGCCGGCCGCCTCACAGGTCCAGCATGTCGAAAATGGGTTCGATGACGTTGATCGGGGTCAGCGTGCTTTCATGGCCCGGAACGAACTGGGTGCCCCGAAGGACCGAATAGCCCGTGGCGGACGTGTTGTAATATCGCACCTCTCCGCCGAGGAATTTCAGGTAGTTCTCGATCTCCAGAAGGTAGTTCGAGCAGACGGCCAGCTTGCGCCTCGGGTACTCGTCCGGCGGGAAGATGATCGGGTACATGTCCGATTTCGTGATGGCCACGGCGATGTATTTCAGGTTCTTGAACCGGCTCACTTCCCGGTCGTCCGGAAGGGCTTCCTCCACGTCCATGGAGATGTTGACCCCGAATTCCTGCCTCACCTTCCGCGCCGCCTCGACCTTCTGTTCCTTCGTCTGCCGCGCCGCCTCCTCGTCGGCCTCCCGCTTCATCTGCTCCTGCACGTACACGAACTGGGCGAACTCGTCGATCCGCGACCGGGCCAGCTTCACCCACTGGGAAAAGTACGTCTTGAATACGCTCTCGTTCTTTTCCTTCCTCGCCAGGAACCCTTGCGCCTGCTCGTATTCCTTGGGGAAGCACTCCCTCGACTGGTCCACGAAAAACGTCAGGAACGCCTCCTCCTCCGCCATCACCTTCTTCAATTCCATGTCCGGATCCTGGAACTTCGCCCCGATCTCCTCCAGCTTCGCCCCCAGCTCCTCCGCCCGTCGCTGGATGCCCGACTGCAACTCGGCCTGGTCCTTCTGTTCCTTCATGTAATTGGCCACGATCCCCATCACCCCCTGACGGCCCGCCGTCTGACCCGCCAGACGCGCCTTCACCTCACGGTAGTACCGGTTCTTCGCGCGCGGTTCGATCCCCTGCTTCAACGCCAGGAACAGGTTCCGGTAGATCTCGTCGTTGTCCTCGCGGGAAGGATCGACGAGAATCACGAAACCCTCCGCGATGTCCAGCATGTCGTTCAGCACCCGCTCGATCGCGTTGGAACCGCGGTCGTCCAGTCGCCCCGCCGTCATGCCACGGATGATGGACTCGAACGCCTCCCCAGACGTCTCCATCGTGGCGATCTTGGCCAGCGTCCTCTGGTTCCGCGTGATCTCCGTGATGAGGAAGTACGTCGAATCCTCCTCCAGCGGCGTGTGCTGCGCCCAGAGGTTCTTCGTCAGGTACTTCTGGAAAATCTCGCTGGAAAACTCGTGAACCAGATCCTTGACCTTCCCCTTCAGCATGTCCCCCAGATCCGAACCGAACTCCGCCCGGAACCGCTCCGGATCGGATTTCAGGACGCGATCCACCAGCACGGGCTCCACCCCGAGACCCTGGTACGGAAAATAGTAGGATTTTCCCCGCTTCAGAAGAATGTCACCGAGCATCGTCAGGTAGATCGTCTTCCCGCTTCCCCCCAGCCCGATCACCAGGTACAGAGGGTAGCTCCGACCCTGCGGATCCTGGAGCACGTTCTCTTTCAGAAATCGGAACACCCGGCTCACCGGACTCGTGGAAAAAGCCGCCGTCTGGGAAGTGCCCGACGGCCCCGGCGGAGGAGGCGAGGGCGACGGCGAGGGACGCTCCGCGGCCGGCGGGGACGACTGCCCCTTCGGAGCCGGGGGAGCGCCGTAGCGGCCGCCCGGCTTGCCGGAACTTTTTTTGCGGACGACCAGGAGTTCTTCCTCTTCTTCCTCCTCGTCCTCGTCTTCTTCTTCCTCCTCCGGGGGCGGAGAAGGGTTGGAAGGCGGGAAGGCGGCCTCGGCGACCGGTTCCGGTGTCACGGGGGAAGGCGGCGGTGGTGGAGCCGGCGCGGGCTGTTCGGGCTCGGGCTCGGGCGCCGGCGGTGGTGGAGCCGGCGCGGGCTGTTCGGGCTCGGGCTCGGGCGC
>CAZDSO010000192.1:5421-9081 GCA_964508045.1 uncultured Planctomycetia bacterium
CCGGCGCGGGCTGTTCGGGCTCGGGCTCGGGCGCCGGCGGTGGTGGAGCCGGCGCAGGCTGTTCGGGCTCGGGCTCGGGCGCCGGCGGTGGTGGAGCCGGCGCGGGCTGTTCAGGCTCGGGCTCGGGCGCCGGTGGTGGTGGAGCCGGCGCGGCCTGTTCAGGTTCGGGTTCGGACCCGGGTTCGGGAGGCGGTGGCGGCGCGGCGGGCTCCTCGGACGCGTTCTGGATGACGAATTCTTCCTGATCCTCGACGGGACTGATTTCCGGGGTTTCGGGCGTGATGAGGGGCTGCTCCTCCTTGGGGGGAGGAGGAGAGGCGGCAGCGTGCGGCGGGGGGACGTCGGGTTTGTCCTCTGGTTTGCGGTAGACTTCGGTTTTTCCCTCCTCCGCTTCGTCGGGTTTGGGCTTGTGCACCTGGGTGACATCGCCGTCGTTCGCCGGCGGGTCCTGTCCGGCGGCCTCCTCTTTCAGCTGGGAGACGTCGAGGAAGTCCAGCGTCATGCCGGCCATGTCGACGCCGGCGTCCTGGACGCAGTTCTCGTTCTTGCAGACCAGGCCGCCGGGGGCGGAGGGGTCTTCGACGGCGGTCCGCTGGCCGCATTGCGGGCAGGTTTGCACGCGGACGTCGAACATCTTGCAGGAGCGGTTCTGGCAGGATTCCCGCTTGACGACGAAGCTCCTCTCTCCGCAGAAGGCGCACATGCGGACCTCTTCGAGGAGGACGGGGCAGTCCCCTTTCGTGCAGAACATGAGGTCCTTGCGCCGCAGGAAGGATTTGTATCCGCAGAAGAAGCAGGTGTCGATGATGGAGGCGTTGGAGGGGCAATTCCGGTTGATGCAGATTTCCTTGTTTTCCCAGGTGACGAGGGAGGCCTTGGAGCAATGGGGGCAGACGCGGCGGCGGACGTTGTGCATCTTGCATCGGGGGTTGATGCACATCATGGCCTCGGGGTAGCGGACGGCGAAGGACATTTCCTTGCAGAAGCCGCACCGGACGTACCGGCCTCCGCCGGGGCAGGCGGTGTTGGTGCAGATGGCCTCCCGGTTGCTCCGGAAGGAGAGTTTCGATCCGCACGCGAAACAGTTGTTGCTGGCCATGGGCCGGCGCCTCAGTTCGGCCTGAACACGAACCGGAATCCCACGTTGTCGTACCCGCGCAAGGGGTACATGGAGAACCTCCGGGTCACCGTCCCGGGTCCGCCGATGACGTCGGGGGCCCCGCGCACCACGTAGTAGGCGTGGTTCATGTTCGAATTGGGTTTGTACTCGAAGACGGGCACCGGATCGCCGCCGGGATCGTACTTGCACTCGGTGGACGAGATGACCGGGTAGTTGTGGACGTCGAAGCTGTTGTACTTGTATTCCGTGGGGTCGAAGCGATCGATCGTCCACTGCCATCCGAAGCCCAGGAGCTGATGGATGTTCCCGCCGTCCGGGGATTTCTTCGCCGTGTCCTCTTTCAGCCGGTTGTATTCCTTGGCGTTGTAGAAGTAGTACTGGTAGAGGGTTCGCCCCTCCTGGCCGAAGAACGTGTTGAAATCGCAGATCGTCGGATCGCCCGGCCTGGACCAGGGAAAGATGGACTTGGTGTAGGGGTTGAGGATCACGGGACTTTCCTTGGTGGAGGTGGGCTCGAGCGGCCAGCAGGCGGCCCGTTCGTATTCGGCCTCGTCGGGGAGGCTGATCTCGACTTCCGCTTCCTGGGTCAGCCAGGCCGTGTAGGCGAGGGCCTCGTAGAGGGTGATGCCGTAGACCGGCTGGTTTTCCCACGCGACCTTGCCCAGGCCGTATTTGCCCCTTCCGAACTTTTTCTTGGTTTTCTTCTGGCCGGTGGGTTTGTCCCAGTACCGCGGGTAGATCACCTGGTGGACGGGGATGGGGGCGTTCTCCTGGCACTTTTTCAAGGCGGATCGAAAGCGGGCGAGAAAGCGGATCGTCTCCACCGGCAGTTTCCGCGCCCTCAAGGCTTGTTTGAAACGGGGATCCACGTCCAGCGCGTAGCGGTTGTAGAGTTCGTTCACGACGCGATCGACGGACTGGATCGCCTCGTCCCGGCTCATGACGGACGTGTCGCCCGGTCCGAAGTCGTCATCCTCTTCCGCCAGCATGCTCCACATCCGGTACCGGGCGTAGGTGAAGAGGCTTTCGATCTCCTGGAGATCCACATCGCCCTCGAGGGTCCCCAGCAAGCGTTCGATCTCGTACCGGATCGAGAGGAGGTAGGCCTCCACGAAGGAAGTCGCCCCCTGGTAGTTCTCGATCATGATTTCCGTCTCGTCCTCGACCTTGTAGGACATCTTCAGGTCCGTGAGGCGGAAATTCATGCCGGCCCAGACGTGCTCCCAGAGGTCCGGATCGTCGTAGGTTCGCACCAGGCGTCCGCTTTCGTCCTCGTAGGCGGAGAGCATGAACTGGGCGTACTCGCCGTTGGTCACCATTTCCCGGCCCATGTAGAAGCCGTCCTTGTAGACCCAGACGGGGGGGGTCGAGGCCAGGATGCTGCCGAGGCAGAGGTTCTTTTCCAGGTCGATCTTCCTCAACGCCTCGTCCAGGTACTCCAGGCGGGCGCCCAGCATGAAGATGGCCCCCGGGCAATACGTGGACTGGGCCTGGAGGGTTTCCTGGTTGATCTCGATTTCTTCCACGGCCATGGCGGTTCCCACGACAGCTCGACGAACCCGCACCGCTCGCCGCCTCCCTGTACGGGGGACCGAGCCTTTCGCAAAGGAGGACGGAACGGGAAGACATGCGGGAAGATCCGCATCCTTCACGCAAACGGCCATGGTATGGACTGGCCGGTTTTCCGTCAACCCCCAAAACCCGGAAGCCCTTCGGCAGGCGGGCGTTCGCGCACGAAAAGGGGCTTTCGGGAAACGCGGGGCTAGCCGGAATTGACGGCGATCAGGCTGCCCTTCTGGGTGACGGCGTACACGATGCCCTCATGGACGGCCAGGCCGTTGATCCGTCCCGGAAGCGCGAAGTTCCACGTCCTCTCCCCGTTGTAGAAATTGAGGGCGTAGAGATGTTTGTCATAGGATCCGATGTAGAGCGTATTCAGGGAGATCACCGGGGTGGCTTCGATGGGGGCGGAAGTCCGGTCCGTCCACTCCACCTCGGGCTTCTTGGGATCCCGGACATCCAGCGCGAGGATCATCCCCTTCGTGGTGCAAACGATCAACCATCCGCCGGAAGCCAGGAGGCCCGCTTTCACGGGCTCTCCGATCGGGAACGTCCATCGCTGGGTGGGGGAGCCGCCCTTGGAGACCTTCGAGACGTCGATGGCCCTGGCGATCCAATCCTCGGTCACGACGAAGAGGGTGTCTTCCCAGAGGGCCATGGGGGCGGCCACGTCCCGGGGGAGGTTGATCCGGCCGAGTTCGGAACCCGTGTAGAGGTGGACAGCAAGGAGGAGTCCGTCCCGGAACGAACCGAGGATCATCCGGTCCTTTTCGTGGAGGAGGGGGGGGGCGTTGGGGCGGGGGATGTCGTACCCTCCGGGGGGGAAGATCCAGAAGGGCTTCTGGTCCGCCACGGGTTCCGCAGGGAAGCAGCAGAGGAATCCTTTCCGCCCCTTTCCCACGGCGACGGCGACGCGATTTTCGGCCACCAGCGGGGAGCCGATGATGGAGTTCCCGATGCCGAAACCGTAGCTCCAGACC
>CAZDSO010000193.1:0-9065 GCA_964508045.1 uncultured Planctomycetia bacterium
GCCCGCTCCCGCCTCCTCCGCCGCCTCTTCCTCCTCGATGGCCGGGGGCAGCGGCCCCTCGAACTTGCCCGCCGCGGCCAACTCCCGGATGCGCGCGTGAACGCGCCCCCGCAACGCCGGGATGTCCTTTTCGATGATCTCGTCCAGCCGCCTCTCCTCCCCCCGGGACAACGGCTTGATCGCCTCGAAACCCAGCGTCTCCAGGGCCTGCACCGCGCGGTCCTGCACCGAACGCCAGACCGCCCTCAGATCGTCCGCCGCTCCCGACAGGATGAGATCGTTGTGGTAGACCGACTCGAACACCCCCGACAGCCCCGACAGCAGATCCTTTCCCGTCGCCCGCGACTGGTAGCGCCCGAAAAGATAGAGCCCCGCCCCCACCAGCATCCCACCGAGGATCATGAACAGGTGAACGTACCACTCCGCCCCCAGCTGATGCGTCAGCGCCGCCCCCGCCACCCCGATCAGCACCGCCGCCGCGCAGAGCGTGAGAAACTGCCGCCGAACCGATCGAACCTTCCGCGTCGCCGCCGAGCAAACCTTCGCCTCCATCCGCAGACGCCGCGAATGCTCGTGAAGGCGCGTCAGAATGTTGTCCACGCGCCGCGCCGGCGCACGCCGGATCTCCGTCACCACTTCCTGACGCGCGTCCGCGAAATCCGCAAGCGGCAGGGCCGGTTCCGAGGCCCCCTCCACCGGAACGTACGTCGTGTAGATCATGGGGAGATCCTTGCGGGGGATCACCTTCGAAAGATTCCAGCAGAGCGCCCCGTACGCCCGCGCGAAATCGCGCAGCGTGCGGAACTGGTCCATCTTGTTCAGCACGATCAGCAGCTTGTGGTCGATGTCCAGAAGCGCCGACGTGAACACCTTCAGCGTCTCCCCCGTCGTCCCCGGCTTGTCCGGGTCGAAGAAAACGAGCACCACGTCCGCACGCTCCACGAACCAACGCACCGCGTTGACGAAATCATACCCCCGCCCAAGATGAGCGTCCGCCGCGTCGATCATCCCCGGCGTGTCCACGATGGCGAGATCGCGAAGAAACTCCTTCCCACGCGTCTTCAGCCGGAGGTGCGAAATCAGCTTCGGACCGAACCGCTCCAGGTCGCTGAAGGGCAGCTCCGGATTCGTCACCAGCGCCGGACCGTCCTTCTCGTCGTCGGAACCGTAACTCAGAATCGTGAAACCGTCGTCGATGGGCGCAAGACCCGTCCGCTGGATCTCGTCCTCCAGCATGTAGTTGATGAACGTCGATTTCCCCGAGGAGTGGTTTCCCAGGATCAGCACCATCGGATCCCCCCGGTGCTCTCCCGCCGTCGGCGCCCGCTGAAAAGCGAATCGCTTCCCCAGGGGATCCAGGAAACCTTCATACGTGTCCCGGGCGAACCCCCCCACGCTTTCCAGGATCTCGTGGATGTCGTCGAACCCTTTGGCCATGAAGCCCTCCTTTGAAACCGCGCCTCGTCAACGAGTGGAATTCTACACCTCTTTCCCGGAAAAAAAAGAAAAAACGAGAAATAACCACAATATCTTGTGCCTCCAACGATGTTCGGCACAAGCGATCCAGTGCGGCCGTCACGGCTCGCCCGGCCGGCGGGACGGACGGCTCTACCTGGGTTTCCCCTTCTCCCCGGGCAGGTAGAGGAACTTGAAGGTGCCTTCGTCCGGGATCCACAACGCCTTGATGTCGGATTCCTCCTGCTTGCCGCCGAACCGGGCCCGCAACGTCTGCCGGCCCTCGGTGTAGACGGTGCCGTGGTCCCAGTCGATCTTGAAGGTGTGCAGGTCCACCGATTCGACCGTCTTGACGAGGGCGCCGCGCAGGATGTCGGAGACGCCCTTGAAGGTGTGGAACCGGAGCTTGCCGCGGGAGAGGAAGAAGGACTCCACGGTCTTCCGGTCGCGCCGGTTGATCGCGTCGATCAGCTGTTCGGTCCTCAGGCGCACGGCCATCTCGATGAACCGGGTGGACCGGCGGGGTCCGCCCAGGATCCACCGCCCCTTCTCGCGGCGCCATTCGGTCGTCTCTTCCACGGCCCACGCATCGCCGGTTCCCCGCCGCGTTCCGCTTCCCCGGATGCGGACCACCACGGTCTTCCCCGTGCGCTGAACGGAGACGATCTCCATGGATTCGATCCGGATCCCCTTGAAGATCACCCGGGCGGCCGTGGTCAGGAGTTCCATCTCCCGGGTCTCCCTCCGGCGGCTCAGGAAATCCGCGATCCGCTCCGTCTCGCCTTTTTGCAGGATCTCGACGAACGCCCGGGCCCGGCGGGCGACCTCCGCCTCCGCCTGCGCGCGCCGGGTCGCCTCGCGGACGTCGGCGTACACGTCCTCGGCCGCGAGCGCCGGCGGGAAGCCTTCCAGCACGCGTACGGCTTCTTCGTATCTTCCCTCGCGTTTCAATCTTCCGGCGCGATCCATGCGCTCGGAAGCCTCGAGGAGGGCCTTGAACGCCCTGCCGGGTTGGCGGTCATCGTCCAGGCCGGCGGCGAACGTCTCCAGGGTCCCGGACGCGGCGTCGAACGCCCCTTTCCGGTAGAAGGCCTCGGCCGAGGCCATCACGGCCGTCTCTTCGCCGCGGGGGTCGCCTCCAGGGGTCTCCTCCGGGCGGGGGTCCCCGTCTCGCCCCCCCGTCGAGAGGACGAGGATGAGGGCCGCCGTGCCGATGGCGAGGACGACGGCTCCGGCCAGGGCGCCCGGCAGGATTCTCGAGGGTTTTCCGGCCGGGGATGGCGCGGCGCCGGCCTCGACGGGGACCCCGCCGATCCGGGCGACGCGTTCGCGCACCTCCTTCATGGTCTGGGGCCTGGAGGCGGGGTCCTTTTCCATCATGGCTTCGATGAGGTCGGAGAGTTCGCGTGGGATCTCGTCGGCGAGATGCCGTGGAGGTACGAGGGGCTCGTTGATGTGCTTGAGGAGGGTGGCCATGGCCGTGTCCCCCTCGAAGGGGAAGACGCCGGTGACGAGGTAGTAGAAGGTCGCCCCGAGGGCGTAGACGTCTGAGGCGGGTCCGGCCTGCTCGCCGCGGCACTGTTCCGGGGACATGAAGAAGGGGGTTCCCAGGATCTGGTCCGGCGTGGAGATGGAGGAGCGCCGGTCCGCACGGCCGGCAAGGCCGAAGTCCGTGACCTTGACGTCGTCGTCGGGGGTGATCAGGAGGTTGTCGGGTTTGATGTCGCGATGGACGAAGCCCTTGTCGTGGGCGGCGTCGAGGGCGGAAGCGGCCTGGGCGACGAAGCGGCAGGCCTCGTGCACGGGAAGCCGCTCCTCGCGGGCCATCCGGTCTCCGAGCGACTCGCCCTCGACGAGTTGCATGACGATGTAGTGGTCGTCGCCCTTGCGCCCCACGTTCATGACCTGCACGATGTGGGGGTGTTCCAGCCTGGCGGCGGCCTTCGCTTCGCGTAGGAAGCGTTTCAGGGACTCGCGCCGTCCGGCGAGGGAGGCGGGGAGCACCTTGACGGCCACTTTCTTTTCGAGACCGATGTGGAGGGCCTCGTAGACGGCGCCCATTCCGCCGCGCCCGATGAGGCGACGGATCTTGCATCCCCCGAGGATCTTGCCGACGAGTGCGGCGTTTTTCTCGCTCATGACGCCGGAGGGGAAACGTGAACCGGTCCTGCAACGCGGGGGTTACTCTTCCCGGAAGATGTCCTCGATGGGCTCCTTCTTACCGCCCCGGCTCGGGGCGAAGAATGCATCGGTCTCGAACCCCAGGAGGCGTGCGAGGGTGGCGGGGAACTGGTTGAGGTAATAGCCCTTGGTGACCTCTCCTCCGACCTTGATCTTGGGGCCCACGAACACCGCCCCGCTGACCTCGTTCACGACCACGAAGGTTCCCATCTGCTTGTAGTAGGGATTGGAGCGGAAGGCGCGCCAGAGGTTGTAGCAGGCCTCGTCGTCGTCGCGCATCTTGGCGGCCATCATCGCGCGCTTGTCGGAGGTTCGCTTGACCTCGTCGAGGCCTTGCACGGCGCTGAAACGGAAGACGGCAAACCGGGGAGCCATGCGCGGATCTTGCAGAAGGCGGACGCCCAGACGGAGCAGAAAGGCGTCGGAATCGGTGAGCTGGCCCCCGTGTTCGGCCACCACGTCCTTGAGGAAGGCCTGGACGCCTGGATTGGGGAAATCGACGTCGAGGTGGAGCTTGCTGGCGCTCAGGGTCTGGCCGAGGGACCGCTGGATCTTGAAGGGGCTCTTCCCTTCCTTCCGCTCGGACAGGATGTGTTCCTGGACGTTGAGATCGATGGCGTTCAGCTTCGCCCGCGTGACCGCCGTGGGGCTGAACTGGTTCTTGAAACTGGGGACGAGGTCCAGGAAATCGTAGATGACGTTGGCCGGCCCCCGGCTGACCAGCCAGACGAAACGGGCTTCCTCCCCCGAGATCTTGCGGAAGAGGTCGAAGACCGTGGGGACCTTGAACTTCCAGACGTTCCCGTCGGGGATGATGGCGTTGACGGGGATGCCGGTGAGGAATTCCCCCATCCAGCGGGTCCGGTCGGCCACCCACATGGTGCGGATGGATTTCACGAAGGTCCCGAAGGGGCGGATCTCGTTCCAGATCCTCGGGAGGTTCTCCTTCTTGGGATCGCCGAAGCCCACCTTCGTATCGGAGACCCCGCCCCCCACCACGACGACCACCACCGAGGGCTGGATGTCCTGGGCGGGGATCTCGGCTCCCTGGACCAGTTTCTCGAGCAGGCTCTTGATCTTCTTCCGTTTCTCGTCGCCGGAGAGGCCTCCCGCCGGCTTGAAGTATTCCTCGATCTGGAAGGGGAGCATGGATTCCAGGCGGAGGATGCTCTTTTCGAGGAACTGCTTGTCGTCCCACCCCAGACGCTCCCAGCTGCCGGCGTAGGCCTTCAGTTCCTCGACCACCGCCTCGGGAACCCGCGGTTCGAGAACGTGAAGGCGGTGCAGGATGTGCATGGCCTCGGCAGAAGGGGGCCGCGTCTGCGCGAAGGAGGCGGAGGCGAGCGTGACCAGGGCGCCCAGCGCCAGGACGGCGGCGATCGCGCGCGGGCTTTTCATGGTTCCGATCCTCATCGCGTCTCCTCCATGACCACGCCGTCGCACCCCGGCGTGGGGACGTCGAGGATCTCGCCGACGGTGGCCGCGATGTCGATCTGGGAATAGGGGCGGGTGAACTTCTTGTTGGCGGGGATGCCGGGCCCCACGAACAGCGCCCAGACGTGCCGCGCCCCCTCGTCGTCGGCGATGTGGTCGACGAAACCGCCACGGCCCTGCCCGGAGAGGCTCCGGCCGCAATCGGGGATCACGATGAGCAGCGTGTGCTTGAGGTAGGCCCGGTTCCGCTGGATGGACATCCACAGCCGGGAGACGAGTTCGTCCAGCGCGCGGACCTGCCCGACGTAGTCGGTGTAGGACCCCCGGTGGGCGATGTCCGGTCCCGCGAAGTTGATCTGGACCAGCCGGGGCCGGAAATCGCTCTCCTCCATGGCGGCCAGGGCGAAATGCAGCACGAGCTCGTCCCCCGTCGAGACGCGCGGCACGCGGTCGCGGGCGAAGATGGCCTTGACGAACTTCTGCTCGAAGTCGTCGAGCTTCGGCATGGGCCGCGTGGGATCCTCGATGTGCTCGTAGTCCTCCCGGACCCAGACCTGGTCCTGGAGGGCCCGGGCGCGCCTCGAGAGGTCGCTGTTGGCATCCGATTCCTGCCGGAGCACGTCGTTGAGATGATGGTAGGTGATCAGCCGGGGCTGAAACTGGCGGCCCCGGAAGTCGAACCCGTAGTCGGGGTCCACGCTGTAGTTGAACTGGAAGTCCACGGTGGAGTGGTCGACCACCACGCCGCTGTTGGGTCCGGCCTTCCGGCCCATCTCGCGCCGGTAGTACTCGAAGAGGGTGGGGATCTTCGGGTTGTGCCGCGTCGCCAGGGAGGGGTCGAACCGCTTGCCCGTGAGAATCTGGAGCGTGCCTCCCTGGTGCGAGGTGTCGCCGTCGTTGTAGACGTGCGTGTAGAGCGTTCCCTTGCCGACGAGATTCCGCATCATGCCGGGCAGGTTCTTCAGGTAGGGATCGCCGAAGGTCTCGCGGTACCGCACGCCGCCGCCGAACCGCGCGATGACGACGTTGGCGATCTGCTTCCAGTCCGCCCGCACCACCGCCGGAAAGGCGAGCGTGCCCGCCGCGGCCGCCGCGCCGGCTTTCAGGAACGTCCTCCGGCTGATTCCCTCTCCCCGCGTCCCCGCCATGGTGTCACCTCCCACGTTGCGGTGCGCCTTTTGGGGCTCACTCCGGGACGAGATCGTCCACAAGGATGGCGAATCCGTCCTTCGTCAGGTAGACCTGCCCGAACACCTGGACGCGCTCCCCTTCCTTGAACAGGGCGATCTTCTTCACGAGCTTTCCGCCGTGCTTGCGGTTCCCCGCGAAGACCTCGTGAACGTCCTCGTCGAGGAGGAAGAGTTTCATGTGCTTCTCGCTCGTGAGGAGGGCTTCGCCTTCGGGCTGGACCTTTTCGGCGAAGTCCGTGTCGGCCTCGAGAAACCGGGCGAAGAAGCGGATCTTCCGGAACCTCTCGTCGGTGTAGAGGTCCTTGCTGTAATCGGCCAGGCTCGCGTCCAGGATCGGGATGAAGACGCGCTTGTAGTCGTCCCGGCGCTCCACGGGGATCAAGGGCCTGGTCTTCAGCTGCTTGCTGCGCTCCTCCTCCCGCCTCTTCATCTCCGCCGGGGAGACCCACTCCCCGGTTTCGGGGTCCTTCACGTATCCCTTGTCGATCCAGTACTGCTCGGCGGACACCCATTCGCCCTTGTCGTTCACCATGATGTCGTGCTCGAGGAGGTACTGCTTGATCGTCTCCTTCATCTCCTCGCCGCCCAGCTGCTCGGCCCGCTGGAACTGGTTCTTGGCGGCGTCTTCCAGTCGTCCGTCGAAGGCCCGGTGCTCGAACGACCATTTGCCCAGGTTCAGCCTCACCGCGGGGTCGTTCGGGTCGAGATCGCCCTCCCTCAGCCGCCACGTGCGCGCCTTGTACTGCTGGTAGGGAGAAAGGGCCTTGAACGGCACCTCGACGACGGACCCCTCGGGGCCGGTCTCCATCACCAGCGTACCGTCCTGGATGCTCCGGATCTTGCCGTGCAGCTTCGTCCCGTCCAGGAGCTCGATCTCCTCCTGGGCTTTCAGGGTTCCGGGAAAAAGCATCACGATCGCCGCGGCGATCATCA
Organism: uncultured Planctomycetia bacterium; assembly: GCA_964508045.1. Classification (GTDB taxonomy): domain Bacteria; phylum Planctomycetota; class JAKEIC01; order JAKEIC01; family CAZDSO01; genus CAZDSO01. The sequence continues at coordinate 7,194 of CAZDSO010000193.1, forward strand.
GGAGCCGGAGGGGAAACGTCGTCATGTTCGATCCGCCCACGAAACCAAGATCTTCGCGCCCCGTGAATGCACGCATTCTACGGGGGCCTTTGAAGGGATTTCAAACACTTTTCGCACCGCCGGCGGTCCAGCAGGGGTCCCCGGGGGACGGACCCCTCCGTGCTCCTCTCCCCTGAGAGCGGAAACGAATTCCACCTTTTCCGGGGTTTTTGTTTGTGGGAGGCGTGTGTTCCGGGCCACGCGGGCTTCCGGCCCGGCACCCCGGGCGATGCCGCGCCCGGGGATCGTGTTGAAGGCGCTTGGGTTGCGGCTCTGCTGCTTTATGATTTGGAGAGTGCAGATTTCTGATTCCGGGAAATAAACACGAAGTGTTTTTCCCGGAATCAGAAGAAGAAGAAGCCGAGGCTGAAGCTGACGCGCTCGGTCCGGTCCTCGGGCCGTCTCGAGATGGGCCAGCCGAAATCCAGGGCGATGGGGATGCCCCCCAGCGCGGGGACGCGCAGGCGGAAACCGAACCCGATGCCGGAGCGGAAATGCCGCGTGGCGTAGGCTTCCTCGTCGGCGACGAGCAGCCCCACGTCGTAGAAGAAGACCATCCGCAGCACGTCCATCTCCTGCTGCCAGCTGCCCGCCATGGGCGCGCGGTAGAGGGGCACGCTGTACTCGATGCCCCCCGACACCATGAAGTTCCCCCCCACGGGTTCCCCGTTCTGCCGGGGGCCGATGCTCCGGTACTCGAAGCCGCGGACGGTGCCCAGGCCCCCCACGTAGAAGCGCTCGTAGATGGGGATCTGATCCGCGTGGTGATGGGTGCCCCCCCATCCGACCTTGGCCTGGACCTTCATGATGTGGCGCCACTCGGACACGTCTCCGAAGAGCGTGGTGTAGGCGCGCGCGGAAAGCTCCGCCTTGTGGAAATCCACCGTGCCCAGCAGGAAACCGCCGGCGTACTCGTAGCTGAGATCGGCGTCCACGCCGGAATAGGGCTGTCCGAACGGGTCCCGTTCCGCCAGATCCAGCGCGATCTTCCCGGTCAGGCTCGAGATCGTGTCGGGTCCCCGGGCGGCGTAGACGTCGGGAGGCGCGAAGAGCGAGATGTCCCTGAGTTCCAGGCCTTCGATCCGGTACTTGAGGCTGGCGGAAAGGAACCGGTTCAGCCGCCGCCCCAGCACGAGGTTGGCCCCCAGCCGGCGCTCCAGGTAGGGGCCCCAGTCCCGCTGGAACCGGAAGAAGTTCAGCGACATCGAGGTGCGGGTCCCGAACAGGTGGGGTTCCTCGAACTTGAGGTTGTAGATGACCTGCTTTTCCATGCCCGCGGTGACCTGGACCGTCAGGGTCTGGCCCCCGCCCGCGAAGGCGCGACCCGAGATCAGGTCCGTCAGGCTCGTGGGAATGCGGGCGATGTCGAAGTTCCGGAACCGGACCGCGATGCGCCCCATGAACTGGGTCGACTGGTTGTAGGCGGCGATGAACCGGATGTCCCCGGTCCGCATCTCCTCCACCTCGAAGAGGAGGTCCTTCTCGCCGGGGTTCTCGGTGTCCAGGAACTTCGGCTCGATCTTGCCGAAGTAACGGGTCTGGAGGAGCCGCTTGTAGCTGCGCTCGATGTCGGACCGCCGCGGGATCTCGCCCGGCCGGATCACGGTGAGACGCCGGATCACGTCGTCGCGCGTCTTCTCGTTCCCGCGGATCAGCACCCGCCGGATGCGGGTCTTCTCCCCCTCCTTGATGCGGTAGACGACGCGGACCCGCTTGGTCTCGTGGTCGAAGGTCTCCGCGGGGCTGATGTCGGGGGTGAGGTAGCCCAGCTCGCCGTAGGCCTCCAGGATGCGCTTGACCTGGCCGAGACGCTGTTCCGCGTCGGTGGCCGCC
>CAZDSO010000194.1:0-9049 GCA_964508045.1 uncultured Planctomycetia bacterium
CCGAGCCCAAACCATGGCTCGCCCTCCAAGTTTTCATGGTTTCTGGGAGAGCCGAAGGCTCATGGCCGACCGAGTTCCCGATGTCCATCTGCGTGCATCGGCGCATCGAATGTTTTTGCGGCCAAGGGGTCCTATTGTCTTTTTCGCGACCAAGCTGTAGAGTTCGCGTCCGATGGGAAACGTGGTTGGTGGCACGCGGAAGCGCCGGACGGATCCGGCCCTGTCCGCCCGCCCGAAAATTTCGATCGGAGGTACTCATGCAGGTTTTTGCGATCCGGCGACTGCCCGTTCTTTTCTCCTTTCTCTCCCTTCTGGCCCTTCTCGCCGTGGGTTGCGGTGGTGGCGGGTCGCCGAAGGACGTGGTGAAGGGATTCTGCGAGGCGGGCAAGAAGGGCAAGGACGGCGTGGACGAGCTGGTGGGATTCATGACCAAGAAGGCGGGCGAGGGCTACAAGGGGCTGATGGAAATGGAAGAGGACGAAGGGCTGACGGTGATCAAGTACGAGCTGGGCGAGGAGAAGATCGACGGGGAGAAGGCCACGGTGGCCTGCAAGCTGACGGACAAGCGGGGCGACGAGGAACGGGAAGAGGCGTTGACCTTCCACCTCAAGATGGAGGACGGAAACTGGCGGATCTGGGGCGTGCAGCCCGAGGGCAAGGACAAACCCGAGGACTTCGAGGAACTGGCCGACGTGGTCAAGGAGATGAAGGAAAAGATGAAGGAGATGGAGGAGGCGAAGAAGAAGGCGGGGGATGGCTAGACTTCAGCCGTCCGATTCCAGCAACCCAGGCCTACCGCTGAAATCTGGACTCCCTGCGCGGTCGAGGTGCAGAATCCCGATTCGCTAGTCCCCCTCGGCCTGCGCGGCGGGGTTGTGCCAGACGGCGCAACGGAAGCCGACGCGGGGGCCCCGGGCACCGAAGGGACGCCGGCGCGTGGTGAGGAGGTGGCGCTCCGGGCCCGCCCAGTCGCCGCCGCGGATCGTGTGGTCGTTCCCCGGGCCGGGGACGAAGGGGTTGGCGACCCAGCCCGCGCCCTCGGCGTCCTGTTCGATGAAGCGTTCGTGGTAGTCCTCCACGAAGGCGTCGAGGCACCATTCCGAGACGTTGCCGGCCATGTGGAAGCAGCCGATCGGGGAACGGCCGGCGGGGAGGGAGAGGACCGGGACCGTGCTCCCGTCCTCTTCCCGGTCGAAGTTGGCGATCCCCGGCGTGGGCCTCTCGTCGCCCCAGGGGAAGCGGACCTTCACCCGGCGGAGCGGATCGGCGCTCGCCGCCTTTTCCCATTGGGCCTCGGTGGGCAGGCGCTTGCCCGCCCAGCCCGCGTAGGCGTAGGCGTCGAACCAGTCCACGCCCACGACGGGCAACGCGTCGCCGTTCCACTTCGTCTCGTCCCACAGCGCCGGGGTGTAGTCCTTGCCTTCCGGCTCGTCCTCGTGGGCGAAGCGGTGCGGGTCCTCGGCCGTCTTCGCCCAGTCCAGGAACGCGCGGTACTGCCGGTTCGTCACCTCGTACTTGTCGATGAAGAACCCTCCGATCCAGACCAGGAACTGCGGCCGCTCCACCGACTTCTCCCGCCAGTCGTCGGTGCCCATGGGGAAGAACCCCTTGGGCACGTAGACCATGATCGCGCCGTCCACCGCGCTCTCGTACTCGCCGATCCTCTCCGCCCGCTTGATCCCCGGCGGCAGCTTGCCCTCGAAACCCACGCCCCCCGTGTCCTCCGCCGGCCAGCCGAACGTGCGGATCATCTCTTCCACCGCCTCCCGGTACCACCCGCCGGGGTACCGCGACAGGTACGCGTTGCAGCGCGCGATGCTCTCGGACGCGTTGCGGAACACGCGTCGCTCCTCCTCCGCCCGCCGGAACGCCTCCTGCACCTCGTCCGCGTGCGGGCCCCCCTTGTACGCGTCCCGGTACTCCGGCCAGGCGCGCACCACCGCCTCCACGTCCGGATTCCCGAGGATCGCCCCGGCTGCCTGCGCTTCCTCCGCCAGCCTCGCCTCCCGTTCCGACCGGACCTCGTCGGCCCAGAACCCCTCCGGAAACCGGTCGAGGTATTGCTTGCCGAAGGACATCTTCTGCCAGAACACCGAAGCGTTCCGGAAGTCGTCGTACCGCGTCTTCTCCGCCTGCAGCGAGTGCAGGCGCGCGCGCACCGCCGCGGCGTGCGCCCCGTCCGGCCAGGATTCCAGGTAGTCGCGGCAGGCCCCGAGCACGCCCTCGTACCCCGACCGGCGCCCGATCCGCTTGAAGGCCTCCTCCTCCTGGGCCGCGAGGATGCGCGACTCGATGGCCCGGACCTCGTCGAGGTGCCATCCGAAGGGGTAGACGGCGTCGGCGTAGGCGATCCGGTAGGCGGCGCAGGCCTCGAGGCGCCTGGCGGCCGTGCGCGCTTCCTGGCACCGGCGGAAGGCTTCCTCCTCCGCGCGCAGCGTCTCGAGGATCTGGCGGCACGCCGCCGCCTTCTCCCCTTTCGGGTAGGCCTCAAGGAACGCCCGGTGGATGCGAAGCGTCTCCTCCGCCGAGGTCCCCCTCGCGCGCTCCCGCCAGGCGTCCAGTTCATCGCTCACCCACTTCGAGAACTCCACGGTCACCAGTGTTTCCCGGTCCCGCCGGACCGTGACGGGCAGGAGGTAGGCCGTGCCGCTGTCCATGTCCGTGATCTCGAGCGTGTAGTCCCCCACCTCGACCTTCTGGAACGTGTGGGAGGTGGTCTCGGTCTGGCCGAGGTGCTTGACGAGGAACTTCCGGTCCCCCTCGCCCGAGACGACGGTGATCGCGCCGAATTCCCCCCGCCGGAGCGTCGTTCGGATCTCCCCGTTTCCATCGGCGGTCCAGGAAAGCGTCTTGCGCACGGGGTGGTACCCCTCCAGGTCCAGCGTGATCCTCCGCCGCCCGGCCGCGAGATCCTCCAGCAGGCACGGCGTGGTGTCGGCCAGTTCGCCGTCCACGTAGACCTTGGCCCCCGCGGGTTCGGTGAACACGGCCAGCGCCCCGGGCGCGGCGATGCGCGTCTTGAGGGCGTCCCGGCGCGATCGGCTGGTTTCGGCGCGCTTGCCGGGCGGGAACGCCTCCAGGTAGGCCTCGTAGCGGGGCAGGGCCTTGAGGGGGTTGCCCGCCTCGTCCTCCCGTTGCGCCTCGCGGAACGTCTCCTCGGCGCGGGCCAGGGTGTTCTCGAGTTCGCGTTTCGTCTCCTCCCACTGCATCTTCGCCTGGGGCGTGGAGGCGAGGTCCAGGATCGCGTAGACGCGGTCGAGCGCGCGGCGGTGGTCCTTCTTCGCGAGCGCGTCCCGGAAGGCGGCCTCCTCCTGGTCGCGCTGCGCCCGGCGTTGCTCGGGGGTGAGGCCGGGCGGGGGGGCGGGCGCGCGGCTGGAAAAGGGGTTCCAGACGGCGAGCGCCACGATCGCGCCCGCCACGAGCAGGATCGCCGCGGAGGCGGCCTGGAGCCAGGCGGGCAGGCCCTTGCGCCGGATGGCCACGGTCGACTTCAGATCCGCCGAGAGGGTCTCGAGCTCGGCCAGGCATTCCTCGGCGGACGCGCAACGGCCGGCGGGATCCTTGGCCAGGTTGCGCATGAGGAGGCGCTCGAATTTCCTGGAGACGCCTTTCACGTGTCTGGAAAGCGGGAGGGGCGGTTGCGTGGCCAGGTTGAACATCCGTTGCTGGGGGTTGTCGCCCTCGAAGGGGAGGTTCCCGGAGACGGCCTCGTAGAGGATGACGGCCAGCGAGAAGAGGTCGCTCCGCCCGTCGATCTCGCGTCCCATGGCCTGCTCGGGCGACATGTACTCGACGGTGCCCATCACGGCGCCGGGGCCGGTGAGGGGCCGCCCTTCCGTGTCCTGGCCGCCGGGGGCCGTGAGCTTGGCCACCCCGAAGTCGAGGATGCGCACGACATCCCGGCCGCCTTCGTTTTCGATCATCACGTTGGAGGGCTTGAGATCGCGGTGCACGAGGCCCGCGGCGTGCGCCTCCTTCAGCGCGCTGAGCATCTGGTGGGCGATCGAGGCGGCCCGCTGTTCCGAGACCGCCCCCGCCTCGTCCAGGACGCTCTGCAGGGTGCGGCCGGGGCAGTAGTCCATGGTCATGTAGAGCAGGCCCCCGTCCTCGCCGAACTCGCGGATCTGCACCGCGTGCTTGTGCACGAAGGCCGAGGCCGCCTTGGCTTCCCGCATGAAGCGCTGGCGGAAGGATTCGTCGGAGGCCAGGAAGGGATTGAGGACCTTCAGGGCGAAGTCCTCCTCCAGGGTGAGGTGGCGGACGCGGAAGACCGATCCCATCCCCCCCTTGCCCAGCTTGGACTTCACCTCGTATTTCCCCGCGATCACCTCCCCTTCCCGGCCCGTCGGCGTGCGCGTGGGCGGGGTCGCCTCCTCCGCCGCCGGGGGCGTCGGCGGCGGACCGCCGACCCGCGTGTCCCTCTCCTCCACCAGCGCCTCGCACACCTGGGCCACCAGCGCCGGGATCGACGGCGCGCCGTCGTCCTCGAGGGACGCGAGGATCCTCTCCATCTCGTCGGCCACCGCGGCGATCTCCGCCGGCCGGTCCTCCGGGGTCTTGGCCATCATGCGCCCGATCAGGTCGACGAGATCCCGCGGCAGGCCGGGGGCGCATTCCGCCAGGTCGGGGGGAGGCGTGTTGATGTGCTGGACCACCACCTCGAGCGGCGTGCCGCCGTCGAAGGGGCGTCTCCCCGCGAGCATGGTGAACAGCGTGACGCCGAGCGAGTAGATGTCGGAGCGATGGTCGACGGCGTCCCCCTGGCCCTGCTCGGGGCTCATGAAGGCCGGCGTGCCGATGACCTGCCCCGTCAGGGTGAACTTGCGGTTCTCCGAGGTGTCCTTCGCCAGGCCGAAGTCCACCAGCTTCACCTGCCCGTTCGTCCCGACCAGGATGTTGTCCGGCTTGATGTCCCGGTGGATGACCTTGCCTTCCCAGGCGGAGGCCAGCGCCTTCGAGGCGGCCCGCCCCACGCGAAGCACCTGGGACGGGGTCAGCTTCCCCTTGACATCCAGGAGGTCCGTCAGCGAGCAGCCGTCCACGAACTCCATCACGATGTAGTAGGTCCCGTCTTCGAGGAGGCCCCAGTCGTAGAGCTTGAGGATGTGCTCGTGGTCGAGGGCGTCGAGGATCCGGGCTTCCCGCTCGAACCGGGCCGTGAACTCCTGCTCCGAGGCCTCCGCCTCCCGGATGAACTTCACCGCCACGGGCAACGCGTCCCGAAGGCGCACCCCGCGGTAGACGATCCCCATGCCTCCCTCCCCCAGAAGGGAGAGGAGCCTGACGCCCGGCACCTTGCGGTCGATGGTCGACACGTACGGCCGCCCTCAAAACGAAACGCCGATCCCCAGCTGGATCTTGTAGGTGAGCAACGAATCCGACGCGTCCGCGTACGGGGACCACGCCGGAAGAGGCTCGCCGTTGTAGCCGAACTCGAAACGGATCGCGAACCCGAGCAGCGAGAGCCGGTACTCCAGCCCAAGCCCCAGGAGGAGGAAGGGATTGAACGCGCGGTGGTAGAGCGGCCGCTTCGTGGTGGTGAACGCACCGCCCTCGTTCCGGCAGACCGTCGCCTCGACCTCCTCGAGGATGGAAATCCCGCTGCCCGCGATCACGAACGGCACGAAGCCCGATCGACCCTCGGGGTTCCCCAGGCGGACCAGGTTCGGCGCGTCGAAGAGGACCTGGTCCACGGGAAAATGGAACACCGCGCACAGCGCCAGCTGGAAGACCCGGAGATCGCCGGCGGAAAGCAGCTGCTGGTAGTGGGTCGCGTCCTCGTAGACCACGTAGAGGGTGGGGGGCGACACCTCGCGGTTGAACGTGAAGAGGGAACCCTCGAACACGAAGGAGACCATGGGCACCAGCGAAATCCCCGCCTGCAGGCTGAACGCGATCGCGTTGGTGTCCCAGAGGCTCTGGACCTCCACCTCCTCGGCGCTGGCGAGGACGAGATCCGGGTTGTCCATCTCGAGGGCGACGGACTTGGGCAGGAGGTTGACGTAGCCCACGTAGGCGTTGAGGGAGAAGCGGCGGAGCGGGATGGGCACCTCCCAGACCGTCCAGGGCTCGGGACGGTGCCCGCGACCGAAGGCGGGCGGCTCGGGGGGGGGCGGGTTGAACCGCCCGGCGTCGTCGTCGAGGACGGGGTGGAATTCGAGAAAGCCCTCGAGAGACGCCGGCGCGCCGTCCGGCGTCCCCGGATCCCCGGCCCGGACGAGGCCCGGGACGACGAGTGCGAAAAGTCCCGCGAGAAGGGAAAACGGTCCGAGCGTCTTCATGTCGACCTCGATGAGGCGCCGGTGCAACGTACAAGGAGAAGCCCGGGAGCGCAAGCAGCGAGGTCACGCGCCCGGCGTCTTCCGCTTGCCCACCGGCGCGAGGTAGACCGCGAACTCGTCCTCGCCGTCCAGGCCGATCAGCGCGTCCAGTGCCTCCTGGTCGTAAGCGCCGACCCCGCAAGTACTTGCGCCGATCGCCTCGCAGCCGAGGTAGAGGTTCTGGCAGACGTGGCCCGCGTCCATGAGGATCGCGCGGTGCGCCGCCAGCGCGTAGCGCCACTCCATGCGGTAGGGGATCGTGGACCACACGAAGGTGACGGCCGCCTTGCCGGCGAAGGCCTGGCCCAGCAACGCGTCCACCAGGCGCGTCTCCATCTCCGCCGGCCGGTCCACCACGAGAAGCGCCTCCTCGTCCGCCAGGAAACGGTAGAGTCCTTTCTCCAGCCCCGTCACGTTTCGGGCGAACAGGTAGGTCTCGAAGCTGTGCCGGGCCCCGGCCGAGGGGACCGTCTTGAGGACCGCATGCGGGCCCCGTCGCGCCCGCACCCCCTGGGTGATCCACAACAAAAAGGCCAGCTCGGAAAGATCCAGGGGCTCGGGGGCGAACATCCGCCGGCTTTCCCGGTGGTCGATCGCGGTCAAAAGGTCGGTCCGGCCGATCCGGCCCTCCCATGCCTCGCGGGCGGGAAGGGCGACGCGCTCGGCGCCGGCCGGGGCTTCTTTCTGCCAGGGCGGCGGGTCGACGCCGCGGTTCTGGTCGGTGGCGCTGAAATCGATCCGCTTGCGGATCGAGTCCTTGACGAATTGCCGATAGGTCCGGATGTCGTCCACGGGAAACCCTCCATGATCCAAAATGCGCGTCCGGAATCCGCGTGATGGAGGAGCCTCGAAACCTGTGGACCCCGGCCGCGAGATTCGTGAGAATCAATGTAGTATACGAGAACAGTGAGGAAAACGGTGAAATCTTCAGGTCCGGGCATGGACGATGCAAAGGACTGGGACGACCTGGCTGCGTCCGTAGACCGTTGCGTCCTGACGGTTGTCGACCTCGGCGAGGAGGACGAGAGCTCCTTCTGGCTGGGGAAAACCCCGCGGGAGCGCCTGGAAGCCATCGAGATCAACAGACGGATCGTGTATGGGTACGGCTCGACTCCACCCAGACTTCAAAGACTTCTTGAGACTGCTCGAAGAGGAGAGAGTTGACTATCTCCTCATCGGCGGATACGCGGTCGGATACTATGGGTATCCCCGCGCGACGGCCGACATGGATGTCTGGATCGACGTGGGGACTGAATCCGCCGAAAAGATGGTTGCCGTTCTGAAAAGGTTCGGGCTGGACGTTCCGCAGCTCGAACCGGGTCTCTTTCTCGAGCCGGGTAGAATCACGAGAATCGGGGTCCCGCCCGTTCGCATCGAGATCCAGACGCGGATCTCGGGAGTGGAGTTTCGCGATTGCTTCTCCCGTCGCCGCCGCGTCGATTTCGACGGCGTGGAAACCAACCTGATCGACCTCCCCGACCTCAAAGCCAACAAGAAGGCGAGCGGGCGTCACAAGGATTTGGACGATCTCGAACACCTTCCCTGAGCCTGGATCCGGAAGGTCAGGATCCGCCCTCGCCGTCGCGCCATCGCTTCCACGCCTTCGCGTCAGCGCCGAAGTCCTGCCCGGTGATCTGCGTAAGGGCCTTCGCGGCGGACGCCCTTGCGGCCTCGTTGACCAGGGCCTCGATCAGCGGGTCCACGGCGCGCTCGTCCCCGATGCGGCCGAGAATCCTCGCGGCCTGGGCCGGCAGGGCGTCGTCGCCCCTCAGCATCACGGCGGAGGCGCCCTTCGTCGCGCCCATGAGACCCACGCTTCCGGTCGTCGCCTTCCCCGTCTTCCCCTGCAAGGCCTCGATGAGCGGCTTCACGGCGGGCTTGCCGATCTCCACGAGCTCGTCGGCAGCCTGCGCCCGCACGGCGGCCTTCGGATCGACCAGCTTCAGGACCAGCCCCCTGACCTTCCGCGCCGTCTTCTCCTGTTCCGAGGGCGGGGACACCACCGGCCCGCACCCCGCCGCTCCCGCGGTGGCCAGGATCAGCAACCCCATCGTCATCGATTTCATGAATCGTCTCCTCCAACCTCGCTACGTCTTCATGAATAATCCGGGCTAGGCGGTCGGCCCCCACTCGGACTCGTCGATCCCGGAAGACCAGTCCCCCCCCGAGAGCGCCTCGTCCCAGGCGGGTGGATCGTGGGGGCCGGAATGCGGCGACTCCCCCAGGAAGTGATACGGTTGCCCCTGCGCATCGATCATGAACATCCGGACGCCGGATCGCCCCTGCGTCTCGGGCCAGGCGTAGACGATGTAGGCCCCCTCCGCCAGGGCCGCATCCACCCGGTCCTTCCTCACGGCCGTGGCGGAGCCCTCGCCCGTCGGCAGATAGACGATGAAACAGTACCCGCTCTTGGTGCTCACGCCCCCGGGCGTCATCTCGCCCAGGAGGCTCGGGATGAAGGGGGATTCGTCGTACTTCAGACCGTTTCCGCGGCAGGCGGCCGTGCCGCCCAGCTCGTCCAGAAAGCCGTACTCGCCCACCCCGTTCGCGTTCCGGTCGACGCTGCAGGAGGACCGGAAACAATCCTCTCCCGTGCTGATGGCCTTGAGGGTGGCGATCGCGGACGACTCGTTCGTCCCGATTCGCCTTTTCTCGGTGGCGGCGGTCTTCTTGGCGCCCTCTTCCCGGACCAGGTGCATGGTTTCCTCCTGCCCGCCCACATCGAACCG
>CAZDSO010000195.1:0-8879 GCA_964508045.1 uncultured Planctomycetia bacterium
GTCCGCAAGCCGCCCCCGCCCCCCGAAAACCCTCCCCCGCCGAGGCCGAAATTCGCCAAACCGCCCCCCCCCGCCCCCCGTACCGCCGGACCGTCCTCCCCCCTGCGCGTGGATCCTCTGGCCCTTCATTCCCTGACCGCGGGAACCGGATGCCTTCACGTGCCCGTCGAACCGCCCGCTTCCGACGTTCCGTCCGATTCAACGAAGCAGGACGCAAACGAGGAGCGGGACCGGCCCTACTCGCTCCACGACATCGACCGCCCCCCCCGCGTGGCGGAACGGATCCAGCCGGCCTATCCCTCCAAGGCCCTTCGGCGCGGCGTGGAGGGATACGTTCTCTTGAAGTTCACGGTGGACGCGTACGGGCGCGCGCGGGACATCGACGTGGCCGACCGCCAGGGGGACCGGTGTTTCGCGGACACCTCGATCCGCGCCCTGAGGAAGTGGCGCTTCCGGCCGGGGACCCGGCGGGGCAAGGCCGTCTCCGTCCGTTGCTCGATCCGGTTCACGTTTCAGCAGGAGGATTGAAGGATGCGGCCCCTCTCCGCGAACAGCGTCATCGCCCCGGCGGCTCTGGGGTTCCTCCTGCTCGCCTCCGTGGCGGCCCCCCCGCTCGTCGCCCAGGAACAGGAGTCCGACGAGGTCCGCTACGCCCGCTTGGTCCGGAAAGGCGTGGACCATTTCCGCCGGAAGGAATTCGAGAAGGCCGCCTCCCTCTTCCGCGAGGCCCTCCAGCTGAAATCCGAGCCCGGCACCTGGTTCAACCTCGGCGCCGCCTGGTTCAACGCCGGCCGGCCCGAAAACGCCGAAACCGCCCTGCGGGAGGCCGTACGGCTCGAGGACGGCAGGTATCCGGAAGCCCAGCGTCTCCTGGGCCGCATCCTCTTCGCCCGGCAGGACTGGGCCGGGGCGGCGCGTGAACTCGCCGCGGGTCTCTCGCCCGGCGCCGACGCGGACGCCTGGAAGCTCCTCGCGGCCTCCTACCAGCGGCTCGAGGACGACGGCAACGCCCTCCGCACGCTCGAGATGGCGGTCCTCGCCGACCCTCACGATACGCGGCTCCGTGCCTCCCTCGCCCACGCGCTCTACCGCGCGGGGCGTTTCGAGGCTTCCCGCGTCGAGTTCCGCGCGGCCCTGCGCATGGACCCCGCAAACGGAAGCCTCTACCGCTACCTGGGGTACGCCCTGCTCGCCCTCGACCGGGAAAACGAGGCTCTCGACGCGCTGGAAACCGCCCGGCGCCTCGGGGAGGAGGACGCCTCGCTTCTCACAACGCTGGCGGATCTCTACGCCTCGCGAAACATGGTGCGCGAGGCCGCGCGCGCCTATGCCCGCATCCTCGAGAAGCGCCGCGGCACCGCCGAGGACTGGTACCGCCAGGGGTCCTTCCGCCTTCGCGCCGGGGAGGACGAAAAGGCCAGAAAGGACTTTCTCGAGGCGTTGAAGGTCGATCCCGGCCACGCGCCGTCACGCATCGCCCTCGGGGAAATGGACATCGGCGCCGGGCGGCTCGACGAGGCCGCCCGCCGCTTCCGAAGCGTCCTGGATGACGATCCCAACGCCTGGCAGGCGCTCGCCGGACTCGGCGACGTCGCCTACCGCAAAGAGGCGTACGACGAGGCCGCAGAGGCGTTCGAGAAAGCCCTGGCCCTCGCGCCTGGCTCGGGAGACCTCTGGAAACGCCTGGGCCATGCGGCGTTCTCCGCCGGTCGGTACGCGGACGCGGCCAAGGCCTACCGCCGGGCTCTCGAGTTCAACCCGGGCGACCGGGAAGCCGACGCCTACCTCTCCGTGTCCGAGTCCATGCTGCGCAAGGGAAGGTAAGGAGAATGCGGAGGTGTGCTTTGTGCCTTGGTGTCTGAGGCAGAGGCTTGCAGCGTGTCCGCAATCCAACATCCGCAATCGGAAATACGAGGGGGGCGGTCATCATGCGCACCGTCATCCTGATCCTGGTTCTGCTGGCGGCGGTCTTCCTGTCGACCGGAAGCGACGCCCTCGCCGGCGAGGGGTCCCCGCCCGTCGCGCGCGTGGCCGTGCTGGCCTGGCGTGATTCGATTTCGGGGACGCTGATCCGGGAAGGTCTTCGCGGGGGGCTCCTGCGCACCCGCATCCCGGTGTCGGTCGAGGCAGGGACGTGCGGGGAGAGCGAACGAAAGGCCCTCGAGCGCCTCGCTTCCTGGCGCGCGAAAGAGATGGATCTCTACGTCGGGATCGGTCCCGAGGCGGCGCTGTTCTTGCGGCGCGAGGTCAAGGACCGGCCCGTGGTGTTCGCCTCGGTCCGGGATCCGGTCCTGTCGGGCATCCTCGACGAGCTGCATCCGCGGCGCAGGGGGGTCACGGGCGCCTATCTCGACCTCGACGAGATGCGGGTGTTGAACCTTTTCCGCGCGATGCATCCAGGTCTCCGGCGCCTCGGCGTCCTGTACTCCGCCGGGGCGCGCGGTCCCGAGGCGGACGTCCTCTCGGTCGAGGCGTCGCTCGAGGCTCTTCCCGAAGAGAAGAAGATCCCCCTTTCGCTGGTACGGGCGCCCGTGGACCGCCGGGGGGGTCCACAAGCGCTTTTTTCCGCACTGGAGGCCCTCCTTCGCGAGGACGTCCAGGCCGTCTGGCTTCCGGAGGATCCCTTCGTTCTCGCGCACCTGCAGGCGCTCGCGGGGACGGCCAGCGCGTCCGGCGTTCCCCTTCTCGGCACGCATCCCGAGGGGGTGAGACGGCACACCATGGTGGGGATCTCCCCTGATTACGCCGCGCTGGGCGTCAGGACCGCGGCCCTTTGCGCGCGCATCCTGCGCGACGGGAAGCCGGCCGGCACGCTGCCCCTCGGCGTTGTCCGCACGTTTCACGTCGTCGTCAACCTCCGCGCGGCCGGGCGCGCCGGGGTGAGGATCCCCTTGATCGCCCTGACGCGGGCGGACGTCATCGTGGACAGGGACGGGTGGTGAGATGAAAAAGGGGTCGACCCTGATTCTGGCCGGTCTGGTGGCCCTGCTGGCCCTCTCGCCGGTGATCTACATGGCCTTCGTCACGGTCTACGTGGACACGGTCGTGGTGCGTCCCCCCGGCGGAAAGCCGGGCCCGGGGTTCCGCCGGGCCACGATCCGCTCGGCGAAGGCGCTCGACGACGGCCAGATGAAGCTCAAGGTCGACGAGGACCACTTCGTCGACGTGGTCCTGGAGGAGAGGTCCTCGGGGGGTTTCCGGCCGGGCGACGCGATCTACTTCTCGCCGCCTCCCGACGTGCTCAAGCACAAGCCCGGGTTTCCGGTGACGCTCTACCACGATCAGCCCGAAGGCCGCATGGTGCTCTGGGCCCGGGGTTCGCTCAAGGACGTTTCCACCGGGCGCGCGCGCATCAACGCGAGGAAGCTCAACGATCTCATCGTTCCCGCCAAGGGCGTGGCGGGGGTGGACCTCTCCGGGGGCGCGCGCATCCGCTTCCGGCCCGAGAAGACCTTCTCCCTCGTCAACTACCGCGGTCTCGCCGAGGAAACCGGGCCCTTCCTCCGCGCGCTCTTCCGCTGGGTCACGTTCCGGGAGGCCGATTTTCCCAAGCGTCTCGGTCTCCTTTTCAACACGCTGATCGTGTCGATTCTCACGACGCTGGCGGCCACGGTGGTGGGCGTTCTGTACGCGCTCTTGCTGGTGAAGTTCGACCTGCCCGGGCGCGGCGTCTTCTCCTGGATCTACATCGCGCCGCTCTTGATCCCGCCCTACATCTCGGCCATCGCCTGGACGCTGGTCCTGGGAGAGGAGGGCACCGTCTCGAAGTTCCTCAAATCGACCTTCTCGCTGGAGAAGGCCCCCTTCACCATCTACGGCATCCCCGGCTCCATCCTCGTCCTCTCGCTCTCCTTCTTCCCCATCGTCACGCTCCTGGCCCAGGCCGGCCTTCGCTCGATCAGCCGGGAACAGGAGGAGGCCGGGCTTCTCTGCGCGTCCCGCTGGAAGGTCCTTCGGGCCGTGCACCTGAGGCTCGCGGCCCCGTACATCCTCTCGGGCGCCGTCTTCGTCTTCATCTTCGCCCTCTCCTCCAGCGGGGCGCCGGCGCTTCTCAGGCTCCAGCTCTATTCCAGCCAGGTGATGGTCGCCTTCCAGACGGACCTCTCCGGGGGCGAGGCCACGGCCACCGGCACCCCGCTGGTCCTGCTGGCCGTCGGCGCCGTGGTCTTCCAGGCGGTGATGCTGGGCCGGCGCCGCTTCGCCTCCGAGGGAGGCGTGCCGCTGCGCTTCTCCCTCTCCCGTCCGGCCCGGGTCCTCTCCTTCCTCGCCTGCACGTTCCTCCTCCTCCTGGCCGCGGGGGTGCCGCTGA
This sequence comes from uncultured Planctomycetia bacterium, assembly GCA_964508045.1. Taxonomy (GTDB): domain Bacteria; phylum Planctomycetota; class JAKEIC01; order JAKEIC01; family CAZDSO01; genus CAZDSO01. Next base: position 4,310 of record CAZDSO010000195.1, read on the forward strand.
TCGTCCTCGTCGAGCGCGCCGGTTCCCCCGACGCCTTCCGCATGGCCCTGGTCGAGATGCGCTCCGACATCTGGTACTCCATCGTCATCGCGGCCGGCGCGGCCACCGCCGCCTGCGTGGTGGGCGGATTTCTCGGCTACCTCGCGGCGCGCATCCGGAAAGGCGCCTTCCTCGAAGCCCTCCTCATCATCCCCTACGCCGCTCCGGCCTCCGTGGTCGGCGCCGGGCTGTTGCCGCTCTGGGACCGCCCCGGGCCGGCCGGCTGGGTCTACACCTCCGGCCTCGTGCTCGTCCTCGCCGGCTTCACGCGCTTCATCCCCTTCGCCGTCAAGCCTGCGTCCGCGGCCGTCCGCGCCGTCCCGCCTTCCCTCGAGGAAGCGGCCGAGATCCACGGCGTGTCGTGGCGGCGCAGGATCACGGGGCTGGTGCTTCCCCTGGCCGGGCGGGGATTCGTCGCCGGCTGGATCCTCGTCTTCATCCTCACGCTCGGCGAGCTGGACGCGTCCATCCTGGTCGCCCCGGCCGGCATCACGACCGTGCCCATCCGGGTCTTCAACGCGATCCACTTCGGCCGCGTCGAGGTGGTCTCCGCGCTCTGCCTGATCCTCGTCTTCATCGCCTCCTTCCCGCTCATGCTCTACGCGCTGGTCACCTCGCGCAAACTCGAGGTGCTCTGATTGACGTGTCTTCAGGGCTTCGTGCTTCCCTTTGACGGTTGCAAGCGCGAATGCCTCTTGATCCGGCCCCTTTCGCATGTTTTCATGAAGTCGAAGACGCTGACAGGAACTCCGGCTTGGCCCAAGAACGAGAAAAGAAAAGAGAGACCGGCGCCTCGGACGAAGCGCCTGCGTCCATCGAGGTCCGGCAGAACCGCTTCTCCTCCCTCTTCGGCCGCCTGTTCGGCTTCGTCGCCACGTGGTTCGGTTTCACGAGCCTCTACGCCATGTTCGCGGTCTGCCCCTTCTGCGGGCAGCCCGGGTGTGCCGGGGGGCTGGCGACGGCGGGACCGGTCGGCGCCTTCTTCGCCCTGATCTACCGCCTCTGGAGGCGCCCTCGCCGGTGCAAGGGAAACCATCACGAGGCGACGCCTCCCACCGAAAGGAAAGGAACCGACCATGAAAGCCAAGACGCTCCTCTCCTGCCTGACGGCCCTCCTCCTCGCGGCGGGGCCGATCGGTCTCGCCCGCGCCCAGGAAGAGCCCGAAGCCCCGGAAGGGAAGGAACGCCTGGATCGCCTGCAGAAGCTCCGGCGGGATCTCGAGGCCTGCAAGGATGAACTCGAGGTCCTCCTCGAACAGCAGCGCCTCCTGAAGGGCCGGATGGAGGTTCTCCAGGCCAGACTCGCGAGGATCCAATCCCGCCTCGAGACGCTGGCATTCGAGGAAAAGGACGATCCGAAAGCCCGGGTCCTCGCGCCGGACGCGTTCCTCGAGGCCTTGCACGACCTGGCCGGCGACGATGAAGAGCGCCGGAAACAGGCTTCCGAAACGATCGCGAACGCATCGAATCTCGAAGCGCTCGCGTCCGACCCCGAGATCGGTGCCGCCGCACGGATCGAGGTGCTCCTCTCCGCGTCCTTTGAAAAAGGTCCCGAGGGCTGGGAGACGTTCAAGAGCGGCCGCGGGCACCACGCCGTGGAATCCCTGCCGGAAGGCGGCGTGCAGTGGGAGAGGACGCACAGCCGGGCGGACGGAGGGAGCGCGGGGATCCAAAAGGATCTCGGCATCGACGTCTCCCGCTTCGACTACCTCCTGGTCGGGGGCCTGATGAAGGTCGAAAACCATTCCCTGAAGAACAGCGGCTGGAGTTCCGACCGGAAGGGAGGATGGGGCGAGTATCCGGCGTCGGTCCGGATCGAATGCCTGGACGAGGCCGAAAAGAAGTTCCGGTGGGCCCACGGCTTCATCGCCGCCCACGACGGCTCCACGCGCCTGGTCAACTACACCCGGGTGCCCCGCAACCGGTGGGTCCGTTTCGGTTTCGACCTCAAGAGCCCCGAAGCCCTCCGGCCGCGAGACCCCGCCCGCCCGGAAGGCGCGCTCCCGCCCCCCGCCATCCTGGAATCGGTCCGCCTGCTCGGCAACGGGTGGGACTTCGCCGGGGCCGTCCGCGAATGCGTGCTGGTCGGCGTGGAAGCCAGGACGAAGGCCTTCGAGAGAACGTCCGAAGCCGTGGCGGACCAGCGGCCCGACCACGAAAACGGGACGCCCGACCGCCGTTTCGTGCGTCCCGGCGGATACTGGAAGCCCTACGCAAAACGGTACGCCATCGTCGTCATGGCCGGACGCGTCAAGCCTCCCGCCCCCCACTACCGGTGGTACTGGAACGACACCTGGCGCATGGTCCAGGAACTCCGAAAGCAGGGATTCCCGAAAAGAAACATCTGCTATCTCGCCTACGGGAAGAACGTGGCGGAACACCGGGGCGACGTCGCCGGCCCCTCCACCACCAGCAACATCCGGAGGGCCTTGCGGGAAATCGCGCGCAAGGCGGGCCCCGACGACCTCGTCTACCTCTACTGGATCGATCACGGCAACCAGCGCCTCTTCAACACCTACGACGGATTCATCGCCCACGCCGAGCTGGGAAACCTCATCCGCCGCCTCAAGGCGCGCGCCTTCCTCGGAGCCTTCAACCCCTGCCACAGCGGGGCGCTCGTCGACGACGTCCACTCGGGCCGCGCCGTCATCCTGACCTCCGTGAGAGCCACGGAAGGCAACAGCTTCGGATGGGCGGGACACTGGCGCCGCGCCCTCCAGGGCGGCAAGAAGACCTCCTTTTCCGACGCGGACGGCGACGGGCGGGTCACCATGGCCGAGGCCTACGCCTGGGTCACCGCGCTCGCCAATGAGAAGGGGGAACACCCCCTCATCGACGACGACGGGGACGGAAAACCGGGCGACCTCTCCGCCGGAACCTTCGTCCCCGGCATCCCGGGGAGGGAGGGGTACCGGGCCTCCCGCTTCGCGCTGGACGCCTGGTTTGCGCCGGTGGAGGACGAATCCTGCTGGATCCCCGTCCAGCTCGATCCGGCTTCGGCAGAGGGAGCGAAAGACGAAGGCGGGCTGCAGGCCTTGATGAACCAGCAGGCCTTCCTCGATCAGCCCCGAAAGACGAGGACGCCCGCCCTTCTCTTCGGCTTCGTCGCGAAGGCGAAAAGGGGCCGGCCCACCGCGGAAACCCAGCGCTGTCTCGCGGTCGTCCGCAACGTCCTCACCGTTCCCGAAGCCCTCTCGGTCCCCTGCGCCGCCGGACACTTCGCCTGTTTCGAGGCGGACCTCTCCTCCGTTTCCGAAAAACAGAACGCTTTCCTCAACGCCTCCCGCGCCCCGGTGGTCGTGGTGCTCGACGGCGAGGGCGCCGTGGCCTCCGTCCTCGAAGGGGAGGCGATCCAGGAGGAGGATCTCTTCAAGGCGATGACGGCGGTCCTGCCCGAAGCGGAGCGCGAAAAGACGGACAAGCGCATCGAGCGGCTCCGCCCGCGGATCGACGCCCTCCGCGGCATCCGCGCGTCGATCGAGGCCTCCAGGAAGGAGGTGCTTGATCTGAGAGAGGAGCTCGAGGGCGGGGAGGAAAAGGAGATCGAACCCCGCCTGGCCCGCGCCGTGAAAACGCTGCGCGCGCACGAGGCGAAGTACGCCAAGGAGGCGGAGAAGCTCGCGGAAGCCTTCGCCGCGGGCAAGGACGACAAGTAGCCCGTTGGAAAACGGGCAAACAGCCGGAATGGACAGGTCTTTCGACCCTGAAAACGCTGAAATCTACTGAAGACGCTGATGGGTTTCTATGGTTCAAGGGCGACCCTCGTATTCCAGGTTCTAATGACCCATGACAAGTGACCCATGACCGGTATCCCACGTCACCGCCCCTCCTTCTCCACCTCCGACCACTCGAACCCGACCCTCCGGCCCACGCCGTTGTAGCCCCAGCCGAAGATGTCGGAGCCGCCGCCGCCCACCATCAGGATCAGCGTGTTGTCGGGCAGGAAGCCGAAGGAACGGGCCACCTTCCAGGGCGCCGGGTCGGGGTCCTTGTACGTGGGCAGGCTCGCGTCCACCGGAATCCACCCGTACCCAGGAAGGTAGGCCTCCGGCCACCGGTGGAACTCGCGATCCGTGCTGGGGTCGGCGCCCCGGTACTTCGTGCCGGCCGCAAAGCGCGCCGGGAGGCCCGCCGCGCGGCAGACGGCCACGAACGTGAAGGCGATGGGCGAGCAGGTGGCGAAGCCCCGTTTCAGGGCCTTCGGCGCGCTGACCCAGGACGCCCCCCGCTTGTACGGCACGTGGCGGATCGTGTACGCGTAGGCCAGACGGGCGATCCAGTACGCCTTCTGCCGCTCCGGCTTCCTCGCGGCCTCCGCCAGCACCTCGGCGGCCGCGCCCGCGACGAACGGGTGGTCGAGATCCAGCATCTCCCCGTCGACGGTGTAGGCCCTCCGCACGGCTTCCGGTACACTCTCCATGGGCCCTACCGCTTCGGGAAAGACGTGGTAGCGGATCCGGTACATCTCCGCGCGGAATTCGATCGTCGAGAACATCACCTCCGCCGGAAACTTCGCGGTTCTCTGCCCCCA
>CAZDSO010000196.1:0-8650 GCA_964508045.1 uncultured Planctomycetia bacterium
CACGCCTTCCTGGAGGAGGAGATCGTCAAGATCGTCCTCTCCGGCTTGATCATCGTCTCCGTGCTGCCCGAGAGCGTGCTTCCCGCCGGCGTGGCCGGGCCGATGTTCCTGATCTTCTTCTTCCTCTTCGGCTTCGAGTTCGCGGTCCGCGTGGCGAAGTTCGTCCCGGACTTCCACGCCAAACGGGCGGGGTACTTCGAAGGCGTTTTGCTCCTGTTCGACCTGGTGGCCACGCTGAGCTTCCTGCCCGTGGAATGGGTCTACCCGCCGGCCAAGGGGCTGAAGATCCTCCGGCTCTTCCGGCTGACGCGGATGTTCCTGCTGTTGCGCTACTGGGGCCCGGTGGCCAAGGAGATCTGGATCATCCTCATGAAGCGGCGCTACCAGCTGCTCTTCGCAGCATCGGTGGTGCTGATCCTCTCCTTCGTGGCGGGGGTGCTGCTGGCCAACTTCTCGACCGGGTTCGACTACAACGACGACGGCTCGATCACCGGAGAGGACCGGGGGTTCTTCACCATCCTCTGGTGGTCCTTCCGGCAGGTCCAGGACCCGGGGAACCTGGTGAGGGAACCGCGGGGGGGCATCATCTTCGCCCTGTCGTCGCTGTTGACGGTGGGGGGGCTGTTCATCGTCTCGTTCCTCATCGGCATCGGGACGACGGTGGTGGAGGAGCTGGTGAAGTCCTCCCGGAGCCGGCCCATCGGCATGAAGGAGCACTCGGCGATCCTCAACATCTCGCGCTCCTCGCACCTGCTGCTCACCGAGCTGCAGAACTACTACCTCAAGCACGTGCGCAAGTCCAGAATCGCAGTGCTCGGGCCCACGGAAGCGCGCCCCGACTATCTCTTCCTGCCGGAGCTGAGGCGGGTGCGCTACCGCTGGGGCCACCCCTCCGAGGTGCAGGACCTGAAGAAGGTGGACTGCGAGCGCGCGAGCCGGATCATCCTTCTGGGGGACGTGGAGGAGCCCGGCTCGGACGCCCAGGTGATCTCGCAGGTCCTCTCGGCGCGGCAGCTGAATCCGAAGGGCCGGATCCTGGCGGAGATCCACCAGGAGACGAACCTGAACGCGGCCGCGGAGGCGGGCGGGAGAGGGACCGTGCCCATTCCCGTGGGCAAGTTCTCGGGGCTCTTCCTCACCAACATCGTCCTGTTTCCGGGGATCGAGGACGTCTACCGCGAGCTGCTCACCTCGACGGGCCAGGAGATCTACACGGTGATCTTCGGCGAGCGGGAGTTTCCCGTCCTGCCCGCGGGCTACGAGACGCCGCCCTTCGAGACCCTGTTCACGGCCGCGTACGAGCGGTACGGGATCATCCTCTTGGGCGTGTTCGGCCCCCCGCCGGAGGACGGTGCCCCCTGGAAGGCGGGGCACCACCCCGTTCTCAACCCCGGCGCCTCGGTCCGCTTCGGCGCCGACCTGCGGGGCGTCATCGGCGTCTCCCACGTCTTCGAGGACCTGGGCGACTTCGCGCGGGATTTGACGGAGGGGCGCGTGACCGAGGCGCAGGGGCGCCCGACCGACGACGCGTTCCCCACGTTCATGCTGTGCCCGGAGTCCTTCGGGCTGGAAAAGGTGCTGATCTGCAACTGGCGGGACAGCCTGGTGGATTTTCTGGAGCAGCTGGCGCTGTTTTTGAAGAACATCGAGATCTTCGTCATGGTGAAGGACGAGGCGGAAGCGAAGGGCGTGGAGGAGGCCTGCCTCGCCCACTCGCTCCGCGCGGCGGCCGGCCGGGAGGAGCGCGGCGGCGGGTTCAAACGCCTGAAGACGGGGCTGGTCTACAAGTTCAAGAAGCGGGGCCAGCCCAACGTGCCCGTCCGCACGGTCGTGGGGGACCCCTCCGACGAGCGGGAGCTGATCGACAAAAGGATCGGGGGTTTCCGGCTGAAGGACATCGACACCGTGGTCTACACGCCCGAGCGGGACGGGTCGGAGGACCCGGACGCCAAGACCGCGGTGGGCATGCTGAAGCTGTGGAACCTCCAGCGCACGCGCCCGGGGGAGCTCAAGAAGTCGTTCCGGGTCATCGGCGAGATCAGCGATCCCGACAAGGGGGACCTGCTCGACCGCCGCGCCGAGACCGCCAACCTGAACGCCCACCGTTGCCCCCAGTTCACCATCCTCTCCCGGGAGCGGATCCGGAACCACTTCCTCGCCCAGGCCATCTTCGTTCCCGGCATCGCCTCGATCTACCACCAGCTCCTCAGCGAGACCGGCCAGGAGATCTGCCGGCTGCTGCCCGACTGGAAAGGCGCCGATCCCGACCGGATCGTCGAGTTCCCCGACCTCCTCTACACGCTCTACCGGCGGGACGGGGTCACCCTGTTCGGCGTGGAGATCTTCGACGAGGAGACGGAGACGCGGCGGCTCGTGCTGAACCCCCGCCGCCACGAGCGGGGCTTCCGCTTCCGCCTCGGGGACCTCATCGCCATCCTGTGCGTGGGCGACACCGAGAACTTCGAGCGCAAGGGGAAGCGCTGCCTCTACTGCATCCGCGCCCGGAAGAGCCGCCGCAAGCCCGCGGAAAAACCCCTGACGGAAGGCGAATGAGAAGGGAGCGGAGACGCGCAGGGATTGGGGATTGTAGATTTTCGATTGGAGATTTTCGATTGTGGATGGGAGTCAGCCATGAGCCTTCGGCCCGCCCGGAAACCATGAAAACTTGGAGGGCGAGCCTCCCGGCGAGCCGGCCGTGTTTGGGCTCGGGAGGCCCGCCGTCGCCTGCATTGACGGCCCAAGGGCTATGGCGGGTCCTTCGTGAACTTCGTGCCTCCGCGCCCCTGCGGCTACAATCGAAAATCAAAAATCTACAGTCCCTCCGTCGACCCGCGACTAGCTGAGCCCCGGATTCCGCTCCATCGGGACGTAGGAGCCCGTCACCCGGCGCGGGGCCCCGTCCGTCCCGTCCATGACGTAGTAGTCCGGCTCCTTGATGTTCGAGGCCATCCAGAACCGGCCGTCCGCCGACATCGCCAGGATCTGGAACCCGCCCGAGCCGCCCTCGAGGCCCTCCATGGCCCGGATCGCGGCCTCCGTCGCCTCCTGCGCGCCTGCGCCCCCCGCCATGCGTTCCACCGCTTCCCGCGCCGAGCCCAGGCGAAGCACCAGCTCCCCGTTGCCCGCGCACGCCGCGGCTCCGTACCGCGCGTCCGCGTAGTTGCCCGCCCCGATCACCGGCGAGTCCCCCACGCGCCCGGGCATCTTCAGCGCGAGCCCGCTGGTGGATACTGCCGAGGCGAGGTTCCCCGCGCGGTCCAAAGCGATCGCGTTGCACGTGCCCTGCAGCTCCGCGCAGAAGACCTCCTTCCAGCCCGCCCGGTCCTTCGCGACCTCGAGCAGCTTCGCCCCGTACGACTTCGCCCGCTCCGGCGACTCCTCCTCCACCCGCGGCCAGAGATCGATCGCCTCGCCCCGCATCAGCTTCCGGTACGCCTCGCGCGTGTCCGGCGTCAGCAGGTCCTCGGAGGGAAACCCCTCGCCGTCGGCGAACCGGTCCGCGCCCTCGCCAACGAGCATCACGTGCGGCGTCTTCTCCATCACGCGACGGGCGATCGACACCGGGTTCCGGTGCCGCTTCACCCCGGCCACGGCGCCGGCCGCGCGGTTGTTCCCGTCCATGATGGAGGCGTCCAGCTCCACCTCGCCGGCGAAGTTGGGAAAGCCCCCGTACCCCACACTCCAGTCGGTGGGGTTGGCCTCGATCCGGCGCACCGCCTCCTCCACCGCGTCCAGGGCCGATCCCCCCTTGCGGAGGATCGCCATCCCCGCGACGGTCCCCTCCCGCCCGTTCCGCGTCACCGCGATCCCCGGCCGGCGCTCCCCGCTCATGGGCCTCTCCAAAAAAGACGGAAACAGCATAGCCGCAAGCCGGGCGGCTCACAATCGGAAGCAGGATGGAACTGCCGGGAACGCCGAGGAAGGCAAAGGGGAAGGAGGTGTCGATGGACGATTGTGGAATAGAGATTTCAGATGGCAGCCGTCCAATTCCAGTCGAAATCATTATGTGGGAGGCGCGAGCCCTGAAGAAAGCGCTTCGCGCTTTCTTCAGGGTCGCGGCGACTTGCCTGGATGTAGGGGCGGACCCATGTGCCCGCCCCGAACCGCGTCGTCATTTTCTTGTTTGGGACTGCCCTTCATGCGGCAGAGAAAGGGGCGACCACACGGGGTCGCCCCTACCCTTGCATGGCAAGATGCCGGCTGGAAGCCGGCGGTCCGTTCAGCGCTGCTCCGAAGTGCTGCGGGCGAGACGCCCGCGCCCCGCTCTGCCGCTGAAATCTGGGGGCTGAAATCTGAAATCCCTGCCCGGCCTTGCCGGCCTTGGCGTTCTACGCGGACGAACGCTCTTCTCTCGCGGCCTGGAGCTCGTCTTCCAGCCCCGCCTCGCGGATCCACTTCAAGAGGGTGTGCGGCGAGGCGCGATCCCAGTGCTCGGCGATCCGGGCCAGGTTCCCGCGGTGGTGGTTGATCAGCGCGCGCATGAACTCCCTCTTCCAGTGGTCCACGTGGCCCGGCCAGTCGAAGGAGGCTTCCCCCGCCGTCCGGGGCGCCTCCGCCAGCATGCGCGCCAGGGCGTCGGCGTCGAGGGCCGGGGCGGGGGCTTTCCCGTCGCGGGGAGGAGGAGGCCCCGCTTCGAGGATCTCCGGGGGCAGGTCGGCCGGGAGGATGTCCGGGCTCTCGGAAAGGGCGACGGCGCGGCGCAGGGCGTTCTCCATCTGCCGGATGTTTCCCGGCCAGGGGCAGGAAGCCAGGACGTCCATCGTTTCCTCGGGGAGGCGCAGGTCCGGGCGGTTCGCGTCCGCGCCGATCCGGTCGAGGAGGCGCTCGGCCAGGGCCGGGATGTCCTCGGGACGCCGACGGAGGGGAGGCAGATCGATGCGAATGACGTTGAGCCGGTAGAAAAGATCCTCGCGGAAGCGTCCCGCGCGGACCTCTTCCTGGAGGTCCCGGTTGGTGGCGGCGAGGATCCTCACGTCGACCTCCACGTCCCGAACGCCCCCCAGCATCTTGAATCGCTTCGTCTCCAGCACGCGCAAGAGCTTCGCCTGGAGCTCGAGGGAGGCGTCGCCGATCTCGTCCAGGAAGAGGGTCCCGCCGTCGGCCAGCGCGAACAGCCCGTGCTTCTCCTCGTCCGCGCCGGTGAAGGCGCCCCGCACGTGGCCGAAGAGGTTGGACTGGATCAGGTTGTCGGCCCCGACGTCCGAGGTGAGACCCACCTCCACGATGGGCCCATCCCGTCGCCCGCTCATGGCGTGGATGATCCGGGCGAAGTAGCTCTTCCCCGTGCCGGACTCCCCGCAGAGCACGACCGTCTCGCCCGAGGCGCTGGCCTTCCGGATGCGCTCCCACACGCTCCGCATGGCGCGGCCCGAACACAGCGCGCCCTCGGCCGTGAAGAGATCGGACTCGGCGCGGCTTCGCTCGTGCAGCCGGCGGACATAGTCCAGCAGGATCTCGATGAACCCCTCGTAGTGGAAACGGTTCGTCTCCGACAACTCGAGCGTGAACCGCCCCTCGAGTTCCTTCCGATCGGCGCGGAGCTGGTCGGGTTGATGGCCGTGGACGGCCTTCTCCAGGAGCGCGGCCAGCGCCCCGTGGACCGTCTGGAAGCTGCGCCGGAACGCCTCCTCGGGGCGGTGGCCGGCCTGCTGGAGACCGCCGGTCAATTTCGCCGGGTGGCGGAAGGCGATCGTCATTTCGATGCGCTTCCCGCCGTCCTTCGTCTCCCGGGAAAGCCGGTAGACCTCCCCGGTCGAGCCCCCCAGGAAGCGCTCCACGAGCCAGCCGATCTGCTCGGCGAGCGTCCCCGACGTGAAGGCCGTCGCCTGCAGAAGGTCGGGCAGGTGGCGCCGCAACAGCTCGATCGTGAGCTCCCGCCCGACCTCCAGGCCCACCTCGGCGCCGCATTTCTCCTCGGCGAAGACGTAGAGGTCCTGCAGAAGCGTGTAGAAGATGTACTTGCCGCCGGCCCGGACCCGCCTCAGGTACTCGGCCTCCCCCTCGCCCCGCCAGCGGATGAAGGCCTCCCACGCCGCGGCGTCGTCCGCGAAGCCCTCGATCCGCTTTCGGACCACCGACAGCACGGCCTCGGCGACGATGAAACTCACCCGGTCGTCGATGGACGCTTCCGCCTCGGACATGGCTTCTCCTCGGCTTTCTCTCCGGGACCCCGGCGATTCGCTACGAGGGGGGAAGCGGAAGGCTGGATTCTGCCCAGGACAGGACCTGATCAACACAGGCTGCTGCCCTCGTCCGGTCCAGGGGCAGGTCCTCTTCCGGCAGGAGATCATCGTAGCGCAGGACGGTTCCGAAGGGCGTCAATACAGCAAGTTCTTCCTCGTTCGGCGGCGCAGACAGGTTGTTCTTTCGCAGGAGTTCGACCAGCATCGTCAAGTTGTGCGTTCGCGGGAATTCAACGGAAGCCGAGGCAAGGACCGCCTTGATGGCCTTCTCGACCGCCTGCTGTGCATGGAAACCGACGATCCAGGCCGGTGTCAGGGGATCGTCAAGGAGACGATGGCAAGCATGCCGGTCACCCTTCGCCTTCTTCATCAAGGCGCGTGCAGCCTCATGGGAGCGGTTCATAGACCTTTCCCTGCTTGAAAGCCCGATGATGCAGGGTATTCGGCGTATCGCGGAAGCGGTGGAATTCGTCCCTTCCCACAACGGCAACGTCCGCTGGAATGAGAAGTTTTCCCAGTAATCGGGACAGACGAACCATCTCTTCCATCCTGTCTTGAACCTCCGGTTCGATGACAAGAAAATCCAGGTCGCTGTCCGGTCGTGCGCGGCCCGCGGCATAGGAACCAAAGAGAATCACTTTGGATCCCTCCGGAGCGGCTTCCAGCAATGCGTCTACCGCCTCTCGAATTTTCGCCTCGTCGAGCATCCTGAAATCATCTTTCCGCAAGACAGAGTGAAGGAGGCAGAACACCTTCGATTTTCGTCACCACAGTGTACTTAACAATGTAAATTTTTTGCAACAGTAGGGACCCGCTACCACCGCACGGCCAGGGCCAGGCCGAGGCCGCGCAGCTGGAACTTGTGGATGCCGGGGCCGCGGTAGCCCGAATCCTCGTCGTAGTAGTCGCCGGTCCGGGCCTCGAAGTGCTCCAGGGCCCGCGCGTAGACCGCCCGGTAGAAGAGTTCCACCCTCACGGTGTGGTGCAGCCCCGCGAAGACCCGAAGCTCCCCGCGCGCGAGAAACGGACCGGCCAGCTCCACCCGGAACCCGGCCCCGAAGCAGGAGAGCCCCCCCTCCCCTTCCAGGCGGACCCCGACGAAGTAGGGCGCGAAGAAGAGGCGGTAGCGCAAGAGAAGGTACTGGTCCGGCTGGGTGACCGGGAGGGGGCGCTTTCCTTGCGGCGCCCAGTGCTTCTCGAACGCCCCCTGGAACCCCACCGAGACCTTGGGTACCCGCGCCCCGATCCTGACGGTCCCGAGCGAGGAACCCCGTAGCTCCGTCTCCATCCCCATCGCGCCGTATCCGAGGAATCCCCCCACCCGCAGCATCGTGCCCTCCCGCCTCCCGTATTCCCACGCCGCACCCGCTTCCGCCCACAGGTAGGAAAATCCCCAGCGCGTCGATACGGGATCGCCCGCCGGAATCGAGAGGCTGTCCCGCTCCGTCACCGGAACCACCGGAAGATCCCGCGCCGCCACCGTCTCCCCCTTCCCGCCGATCCGCCACCCGTCGACCCGGGCGTGGAGGCGGATCGACCGGACGTACAGGTTCAAGGAGCACTCTCCCCCGAACGTCGGGCCGTCCGTGCCCGCTTCCAGATCGCGCCGGAGATTCACGTGGTGGCCGTTGCGCGTGTAGACCGCGCCCCGCGCGAGCGAGGCGCCCCATCCCCAGAACCGCGCGTCGATCCCGATTCCCGCCTGCACGGGCGGACAGCCGGGCCCGCGACGGGGACCCGGCACCCGCGGATCGAAACGGCCTTGCTGGACCGATTCCTCCCCTCTCTCGCGAGTGGAAAATCGGTAGGGTATGGATTCCCCGGATGCGATCGAAGCGCAGAGGACGATCCAGCCGGCCGCGGCCAAGCAAAGGCCCTGTATTTTCTTTCGCGCTGCAACCATGGGACTCTCCTTTCTGTTTGACCTTTGACATGACCTATCGCAAAGACCGTTCCACAGGCCGATCGAAGGTTGGGGAAACTGGTGAGGGCTTTTGATAACCCTCTGTCTCCAAAAAGATTGCGTCCGCACAGACGTTCCGTACCTTGGTCACCCCCAGGAAAAAGGATACCGCAGAAATTGCCCGGGAACTGCGGTGCGCTCAAAAATTGCCCATGCCCGGGGCGCGGGCCGCCTGCCCGCCATAGCCTCCGAAAATGCAAACCAGGCGCGGCGGGTCTCGCCCGCAGCACCTCAGGAGCGACGCATGCAACGCCAAGGCACGAAGACCCGAAGGATCCTTCGGGCCGAGGTTATCGGGAACTTCCCTCTGGAAAAACTTGGGGCCTTCGTGTCTTTGGGTTTTGGTGTTTGAAGCAAGGTCTTCCAGCCGCCAGTGGTTCTGAATCAGGGAGATCAGCTTGCCGGCGAAGGGATGCTGAAATCTGAAATCTGTTCCGAAAATTTGGCAATAACCATGATCGATGACCGCCTTGGAGGGCGAGGGTCCTCCCGAGCCCAAACACAG
>CAZDSO010000197.1:0-8575 GCA_964508045.1 uncultured Planctomycetia bacterium
AATCCTACAATCCCTACGCGATGGCAACCTGAAATCGTCTACAGCGCGAACACCTGTCCTCCGAGCACTTCTCGCTGTGGCCGGTTTCGGGTTGCAGCCGGGTGGGGATTGAGGCTGTCGAAAACCCGAAGCCCCGAACCCGCGCGCGCAAGCGCGCAGGGACCGGCGTGAATGCGGTTGACTTCCGTGAATTCATCAAGTACCTCTATATCTTTTCCGGAATGGGCGCTGCTCCCGCGCCCGTTTCATAGACGAAAACGCCTGCAGGTGAGAAAGGGGGACGCATGAAAGGACTGCTGAATGCAGGGGAAATCCTGCGCATCAACGCCGAAATCTACCCGGAGAGGCTCGGCGCCGCCGACCAGGTCCGCAAGATGACCTTCGCGGAATGGAACGAGCGCTCCTGCCGATTGGCAAACGCCCTGACGGGCTTGGGCCTGGAAAAGGGAGACCGCTTCGCCGCGCTGGCCTTCAACTCCGTGGAATGGATGGAACTCTACGCGGCCGCCGCCAAGGCCGGCCTGGTGGTCGTCCCCATCATGTTCCGCCTCGCCGCTCCGGAAATCCAGGACATCGTCAACCATGCCGGCTCCAAGGCCTTTCTCGTCTCCGAAGACTTCCGGGAGACCGTGGACGGCATCCGCAAGGACCTCGACGTTCCCGCGGAAAACTTCGTGCACTTCGGCGCCGACGCCGCCCCCGCCGGCTACAAGGGATACGAGGACCTGATCCGGAACGCCTCGCCCGCCGAACCCGGAGTCCCCGTGGCGCCCGAAGACCCGTGGACGATCATGTACACCTCGGGAGCCACCGGGAAGCCCAAAGGCGCCGTCCGTTCCCACCACAGCTACGACGCCTTCTACCTCATCAACGACGTCGAGTTCGGCTTCGACCGGAAGGACCGGGGCCTTCTGGTGATGCCCATGTGCCACGTGAACTCGATATTCTACTCGTTCGTGTTCACCTACGTGGGCGGCGCGGCCGTGGTCTACAACATGACCCGCTTCGACCCCGAGCACCTGCTGAAGACCCTGTCGGAGGAGGGGATCACGTTCACCTCGCTGGTCCCCACCCACTACATCATGATGCTGGCCCTGCCCGAGGAGGTGAAGGCGAAGTATGACGTTTCCTGCGTGAGCAAGCTGTTGATCTCCTCCGCGCCGGCCCGGAAGGACACGAAGGTCGCCATCATGGAACATTTCAAGAACTCCAGTCTCTTCGAGGCCTACGGGTCCACCGAGGCGGGGCTGGTCACGCTGCTGAGGCCCGACCAGCAGTTCGAGAAGCTGGGATCGATCGGACGCGAGGTGATCGGAACGGACCGGCTCAAGATCCTCGACGAGAACCGCAAGGAGGTTCCCGACGGCGAGGTGGGCGAGCTGTTCTCGCGAAGCCCCATGATGTTCGACGCGTACTGGAAGGAGGTGGAGAAGACGAAGGAAGCCTTCCACGGCGAGTACTTCAGCGCCGGCGACATGGCGCGCCGGGACGCCGACGGCTTCTACACGCTCGTGGACCGGAAGAAGAACATGATCATCACGGGCGGCGAGAACGTCTTCCCCTCCGAGATCGAGTCCGTCCTGGGATCCCATGAGACGGTGAAGGACGTGGCGGTCATCGGCCTGCCCGACCCCAAGTGGGGCGAGTCGGTGACGGCGGTGGTGATCCTCCACGAGGGGCAGTCCATCGAGGGAGACGCGCTGCGCGAGTTCTGCCGCGGGAAGATCGCCGGGTTCAAGATCCCCAAGAAGGTCATCTTCATCTCGGACGACGAGATGCCCCGCACGGGCACCGGAAAGATCCTCCACCGGGTGCTCCGCGAGCGGTACGGGCAGCAGGCGTGACCGTTACGCTTCGCACTGTTGTTTTCGCGAGATCATCGCCAGTGCTGTGTAGATCAGGGTCGAAAGACTTGCCAACTCCGCCAAGAGATGGAAAAGGAGGCATCGCATGGTTTCGGCAGACGTCCTCGAGAGTCTCCGCGAGATCGTGGGCGCGGAAAACGTCCTGGATTCGCCCGAGGACCTGGACACCTACGCGTATGACGCCACGAGCACCTGGTTCCACAGGCCGGACGTCGTGGTGATGGCCACCAGCACCGAGCAGGTGGCCGACGTGGTCAAGCTCGCGAACGAGAAGAAGATCCCCCTGACGCCGCGGGGAGGGGGTTCGAACGTCTCCGGGGGATCGATTCCCATCCGGGGCGGCATTGTGCTGGGCCTGGTCAAGATGAACCGGATCCTCTCGGTGGACGCCGACAACCGGACGGTGACCTGCGAGTGCGGCGTGATCCTGCAGGACCTCAACCTCGAGCTCGCCAAGAGCAAGCTCTTCTTTCCCCCCGATCCACAGAGCTTCCTCAGCGCCACAGTCGGCGGGATGGTGGCCGAGAACTCCGGCGGACCGGCCGGCGTCAAGTACGGCGTCGTGAAGAACTACGTCCTGGGTCTCAAGGTGGTCCTGCCGACCGGTGAGATCGTCCACTTCGGCGGCACCACGATGAAGAACGTCGTGGGATACGATCTGGCCCTGCTGATCACCGGCTCGGAGGGAACGCTCGGCGTGGTCTGCGAGGCCACGATGAAGGTGATGACCCTGCCGCCGGCCAAGCAGACCATCATCGCCGTCTTCGACGATCTCGGCGACGCCGGCCGGAACGTGGGCCGCATCCTCGAAAGCGGCATCCTGCCCGCCAAGATCGAGCTGCTCGACAACTGGGTGATCCGGAGCATCGAGAAGATCCAGCCCATGGGCCTGCCCGTGGAAGCGGGGGCCCTGCTCATGTTCGAGGTGGACGGCTCCCCCGACGTGGTGGAGAAGGAGACCCAGGGAGTGGTGGATCTCTGCTCGAAGCACGGCGCGCACGAGGTCAAGGTCGCCTCCGATCCCGCGGAAGCGATGAAGTACTGGAAGGCCCGGAGCGCCGGCTTCGCGGCCGTTTTCGGCGCGGCCCCCACCGTGCTGGCGGAGGACGTGACCGTGCCGCGCAGCCGGATTCCCGACTTCATCGAGCGCGTCGACGAGATCTGCAAGAAGGACGGACTCGAGTACACGGTGATCGGCCACGCCGGGGACGGGAACCTGCATCCCTCCGTGCTGACCGACATCATGGACGAGGCCCATTTCAACAAGGCCAAGGCCGCCGTGGACCGGATCATCGAGTCGGCCGTCGAGTTCGGCGGCGTCCTCTCGGGAGAGCACGGGATCGGCCTGGAGAAGCAGAAGTTCCTCCGCCGCGCCGTGGACGAGAAGGTGATCGACCTCATGAAACAGATCAAGGCGGTCTTCGATCCCAACAACATCATGAACCCGGGCAAGATCTGGGAATCGTAGTCCGGATCCCGTATCACGACTCTTGCTAGGAAGAATTCATGGCCATCCCCACGCCGGAGCTGAAGAAGTTCGAGAAGGACGTCCAGCAGTGCATGAAATGCGGCTTCTGCGCCTACTTTTGCCCCGTCTACCGGCAGGACCAGATGGAGAAGTCCCTCGCCCGGGGGAAGAACCAGCTGGTCCGGGGCATTCTCAGCGGGCGCCAGGAACTCACCCAGGGCATCGTGGACATCATGAACAAGTGCCTCCTCTGCAAGACCTGCGTGTACTTTTGCCCCGCCAAGGCCCGCATCGATCGCGCCGTCACCGCCGCCCGCGCCGATCTCGTCGCGGCCAAGGGCCTTCCCCTGGCCAAGCGGTTCGTCTTCCACTACATCCTGCCGAACCGACGGCTGTTCGGCCTCTTCCTCAAGGTCGCCTCCTGGTTCCAGCACATCCTGCCGGGCTCGGGGAGGTTCCGGCACCTGCCCGAATTCCTCTACGCCCTGGGCCGCGGGCGCCATATTCCCTCCATCGCCGACACCTTCCTTCGACAGCAACTGCCCGAGGTGCTCTCTCCGCCTGCCGGCGTTCCCGTGAAGGCCCGCGCCGCCTTCTTCTCCGGATGCGCCATGGAGTTCGCCTTCCCCGAGAAAGCGGTCGCCCTCGTCAGGCACCTGACCTCCCTCGGCGTCGAGGTCACCTTCGACAAGGCCCAGGGATGCTGCGGGGCCGCCGTCTACATGAGCGGGGATTTCGAGACCGGAAGGAAGATGGCCCTGAAGAACGTCGAGGCACTCGAGAACTACGACTTCATCATCACGGGTTGCGCCACCTGCTCCTCCGGGCTCAAGGAGTACGCCCAGTATCTCGCACGCGACGAGGAGGAGAAGAAACGGTTCGAACGGTTCGCCTCGAAGGTCAGGATGTATTCCGAGTTCCTCTCCGACGAGCTGGGCGTCCCCAAGGAAGGCTACAAGCTGCGTGAGGCGTTCCGGGGCAAGAAGGTGACCTGGCACGATCCCTGCCACCTGTCCCGCCACCAGGAGATCCGGAGCCAGCCCCGCGACGTGCTCAAGAGCCTCGAAGGCATCGCGTACGTGGAAATGCCCAACGCCGACGCGTGCTGCGGCCTGGGCGGCTCCTTCTCCATCCACTACTACGACCTCTCCAAGAAGATCGCCGACGAGAAGGTCCAGGGCATCCTGGCCACCGGGGCGGACGTCGTGGCCACGGCCTGCCCCGGCTGCATCATCCAGATCCGGGACGCGCTGATGCGCCATCGCAAGGACATCGAGGTCGTCCACATCGCCGATCTCATGGAACCCGGGCGGGGCGCCCTCCGCGTGCCTCCGGCCAGGACGAAGGTGACCGCCGGAAAGGCGTGAGATCAATCACGCCCCCGCCTTCTCCCGTTTCCCGTCGATCAGGTCCGCGAGATCGCCCAGCGTGTCGGCGAGGTTCAGCTCGGCCGTGGACAGATCGACCCCGAACACGTCCTCGGAGAGGATCTCGATCTCCATGATCTCCATGTCCCCCAGTTCCAGATCCTCCAAAAGACGCGATTCCGCCTCGACCGTGTCCTCCTCGGCATCCGACACGAGCGCCAGGATCGCCTTGAGACGATCCAGCGTCGAGGCGTCTTCCGGCAAGGCCTCCCGAATCGCGTCGGCCCGCTTGCGCAGCGCCGCCTCGTAGTGGCTGTCCTTCTTCCCGAAAATCCGTCTCACCCTGTCGAAGATGTTCATGGGCGCCTCCGGTTCACTCGTTCAGTGCAGCGCGTACACGCCCGTCACGGGATCCTGCACCAGCGACGTCCCGTGTCGCTCGTGCCAGCGGATCATGTCGTCCACGGCCGCCCGGTTCCGCGGGGAATCCACCGGCCTGTCGATCTGGAACCCGAACCGCTTGCGCGTGAGCGCCTCGAAACCCCACGCGGCGGCCTCCCGCCGGGCCGGATCCCCGGACCGGAGAAAACCGGCCAGGTGTCGCAGAAGATCCGCGGGACGATCCCGCCCCGGCCGCGTGAGAAAGACCGCGCCTCCGTGGTGGACGTCGCGGCCGCCGAGGGCCTCCCGAAAGCGTTCCAGCGCTTCGCGCACCGTCGTATCCCGCCGCGTGAGGTCCACCAGGACCTCGCCGTCGGGGGGAAGGGCGCCCGGATCCAGGATCACGGGAACATCCACCCAGGCGGAGAGCAGGGAAGCCGCCCGCGGCGCGGGAACGGGATCCCCGGACAGGGCGGGAAGACGGATCGCCTCCTGCAGGTCCGCCATGACGCGCCAGGGGAAGCGGGGCTCGGCGCCGGTGAGAATGGCCTCGGCGGCCGCCGGCGTCAGGGCGCGGCGCCGCGCGGACAGGCGGTCTCCCTGCGCCCTCGTCTCCGCCTGCAGATCCCTCTCGATCAGGGCCGCGAGCATCTCCAGGTCCATGCCTTCCAGCCGGCCGCGTCGGACCTCGTCCAACAGCAGGGCCTTCTTCACCGCCGCGATCTCCGACGCGTTCGCGCCGGCCTTTCTCTTCTTCTCGAGCTCGCTTTTCCTCTCCCGGATCCGCGCGTCCAGCTCGCGCCGTTCCCTTTCCACCTTCTCGTAGGCATCAAACGCCCGCTTCCTCGCCCGGGCCTCGAGCGTCTGCAGGGAGGCGGCCAGATCCCGCTCCGCCCCCCGGAGTTTATCTTCCGCAATGGCCATGAGCAGGCCCTCAATCTCTCCCTGCAAGGCGGGCCGCTTCCGCTTCTCCTGCAGAAGCGCGGGGAGGGTCTCGCGCCAGGTTTGCAGAAAGAAACCGCGGGCGGCCAGACCCCGGGACCCGCCCTGGCCCAGATCCTCGAGCGCCCGGGCGAGCGTCATCGACGGCCCCGTGGGCCCGGCGTCGGGAGCACTGCTCGCGCCGGGCGCCGGCGTTGACGCAGCCTTCGGGGAGGACGCCGGTTCCGACCAGGGAACGAGGGAGTCCAGCGTCCCGCCCCCCCAGACCCATTCCAGCATCACGTACAGCAGCACGGCGCCCACCAGGCCTCCGATCATGGCGACGCCCATGCAGGATTCCTTGGAGAGCCCCAGGAACCTGGCCAGGTTGAACGGCGGTTTTTCCTTCTCGCCGTCCATGATCTCCATCGCGCCGGGAAAGGAGGCCTCCTCGAGATCCGGAACCAGGAGGACCTCCAGGATCGATTTCAGCGTCTCTTTCTCCCGCGCCAGAAACGCCCGCGCGTCCGCGCAGGCGGAACACGGCGACGCGAGATGGCGCGACGCCTCGGCCTCTTCGTCGCCGGACGCGATGCCCAGCGCCGTTTTCTCCACGGCATCGAAGGCCGGATCGCCGCACCCCCGGGGATGGGCGTCCGCGGCGTCCCCGCGCAGCTTCGACAGCAGGGACCGGAGATTCACCGCCAGCGAGTCGGGGTGCAGGCCCAGGATGTCCGTCGTGACGACGTACGGGTGATCCAGGGCGACGAGGGAGATCAAGAGAGCCCGGGAATAGGGATCCAGGGAGAGAACGAGGGACCGCACGGCCGGCCCGGCCTCCTCCCGGATCGCCACCTCCCGGGACCCCTCCGGCCGCGCCCCCATGCCTTCGGTCACCAGGTTTTCCTCCTCGGCGAAACGGAGGGCGAGCCGGAGCGTTTCGGCCTCCACGGCCGCCGGGCCTTCCTCTTCCACGGTATCCAGGGCCCGGCCGGCGGCCTGCAGGGACAGGGCCCGGTTGTTCAGGATGAGGTAGGCGATCCTCTCGAGACGAGGCAGCGCGGGGGGCATGGTTCCGGGTCCGGGGGACGCGGCGGATTCCGTCTTCTCGTCGGCGTCGTTCATGGGCCACGAGGCCTTGGAAAGGAACGCGGAAACACGGGGCCGGGCCGGGACGCGGATCCCGGCACGTCGCCGGGAAGGACCCGGTTCCTCCTCCGAAGGCACGAGGGTATAATACCAGCTTCCTCGGATCGCCTTGCAAGGGCGCGCGTTTTTTTTCGCAGGAGATCTCCATGGTCCACCGCATCGAAGTCGCCCTGAAGCCCGGCGTGCAGGATGCGCGAGGATCCGCCGTCGCCGAAGCCGTCCGCCGGTTCCTGGCGATGGACCTGGATCTCGTCCATGTCCGTGACATCTACAAGATCGACGCCGAGATCGACGCCGATTCCCTGGAAACCATCCGCGAAGCGATCACCGATCCGGTCGTCCAGGCGTCTTCGGTGGGCGTGCACCCCGCGCCGGGATACGACTGGGCGATCCGCGTGGGGTATCGCCCCGGCGTCACGGACAACGTGGGACGCTCCACCGCCGTCCTCATCGGCGACGTCACCGGCCGGCCCCTCGCCGGCGGCGAAGCCGTCTACACCGAGCGGGAATACCTCCTCCGGGGCGCCTCGCTGGACCGGCGTGACGCCGAGCGCATCGGGACGGAGCTGATCGCCAACGACCTGATCGAACGCGTCCGCGTCCTGTCCGGGAAGGAACGCGCGTCGGGCGAGCCGGACGAGGAGGTGCCGGCGATCCGGGACCCGCGGGACATCCGCGTCGAGACGGTGGATCTGGAAGGTCCCGACGAGGCGCTGATCGCGCTCTCCCGGGAGAGGACCCTCTCTCTCTCCCTGGAGGAGATGAAGGCCGTCCGGGACCAGTACCGTCGGGAGACGGCGGACGGGACGCGGGCGAAGGAGGGCTTTCCCGACGCCCCGACGGATGCGGAACTCGAATGCCTGGCCCAGACCTGGTCGGAACACTGCAAGCACAAGATCTTCAACGCCGAGATCGCGTACACGGAGGAGGGAAAACCGGAAGAGACGGTCCGGTCCCTTTTCGACACCTGCATCCGCGGCGCTACGGAAACCCTCTCCCGTACCCGCGACTGGCTCGTGTCCGTGTTTCACGACAACGCCGGCGTCGTGCGCTTCAATGATCGCTGGAACCTGGTCTTCAAGGTGGAGACCCACAACTCCCCGAGCGCCCTGGACCCCTACGGGGGCGCCATGACGGGGATCGTCGGGGTCAACCGGGACCCGTTCGGCACGGGGCTGGGGGCGGCGTTGATGGTGAACGTCTGGGGATACTGCCTCGCCGACCCCTTCTGGTCGAAGCCGGTCCCGGAGGGGCTTCTCCACCCGAGGCGGATCCGCGAAGGCGTCCACAAGGGGGTCATCGACGGCGGCAACCAGAGCGGCATCCCGTACGGCACCGGATGGGAGATCTTCGACGAGCGGTACCTCGGCAAGCCGCTGGTGTTCTGCGGGACCGTCGGGGTGATGCCCCGCGAGACGGCGGGC
>CAZDSO010000198.1:0-8442 GCA_964508045.1 uncultured Planctomycetia bacterium
GCAGATCATGTGCTTGCGGCGACCGCAGTAGTTTTCATGAATAATCCGGGTTAAGGCCCCTCGTGGCCCCGTTGCTCCTCTCCGACAGGTCACGGAACCGTCTCGGGATTTGCATGCGAGGCGGTCGCTCCGTAGACTGGACGCGCCGGCGCCCCGGGTTTCCTTCGGTCCTCTTCGAGCCGAGCGATGTTCGTTCATCTACACGTCCACAGCCACTACAGCCTCCTGGACGCGGCCTGCAAGATCGACGATCTCTTGAAGGCGTGCAAGGCCCACGGCATGCCGGCGTGCGCGCTGACGGACCACGGCAACCTCTTCGGGGCCGTGGAGTTCTACACGAAGGCCCGGGAGGCCGGGATCAAGCCGATCGTGGGGTGCGAGGTCTACATGGCGCCCGGCTCGCGGTTCGAGCGGGAGCGCGGCGCCGACGGCGACTCCTTCTACCACCTGGTCCTCCTGGCGAAGGATCTGGAGGGGTACCGGAACCTTTCCAAGCTGGTCTCGGCCGGCTACCAGGAGGGGTTCTACTACAAGCCCCGGATCGACAAGGAGATCCTCGCGACGCACGCGGCGGGCCTGATCGGGCTTTCCGCCTGCCTGAAATCCGAGGTCCTGAGGCACTTCCTGCTGGGGAGGGAGGAGGAGGCGGAGCGGTCGATCTTCGAGCTGTCGGAGATCCTCGGGCGCGAGAACTACTACCTCGAGATGATGGACCACGGCATCCCGGAACAGAAGAAGGCGAACGCCTGGCTGGCGGAGATGTCGAAGAAGACGGGTCTCGGGCTGGTCGTGACGAATGACATCCACTACATGGACCGGAGCGACAGCGTGGCGCACGACGTGCTCCTTTGCATCGGGACGGGGAAGACGCTGAGCGACGAGAAGCGCCGCCGGTATTCGAGCGACGAGTTCTACTTCAAGTCCGGGGAGGAGATGGCCCGTCTCTTTCCGGACCATCCGGAGGCGGTGTCGCGCACGAAGGAGGTCGCGGACCGCTGCAACCTGGTTTTGCCGCTGGGGGAGCACCACTATCCGGTCTTCGAGAGCGACCATCCCGGGGGAAGCGGGCCCCATCTGCGCGCGCTCTGCGAGGCGGGGGTGCGCGACCGGTACAAGGAGGGTGCGGGATCCGAGGAGGTGGTCTCGAGGCTGGAGCGGGAGCTGTCGGTGATCGACAAGCAGGGCTTCGTGAACTACTTCCTGATCGTGTGGGACTTCGTCCGGTTCGCAAGGTCCGAGGGCATCCCGGTGGGCCCGGGGCGGGGTTCGGCGGCGGGATCGATCGTGGCCTACAGCCTCGGCATCACGGACATCGACCCGCTGAAGTACGATCTGCTGTTCGAGCGTTTTCTCAATCCGGGCCGGAACGAGCCCCCCGACATCGACATCGATTTCTGCGAGCGCCGGCGCGAGGAAGTGATCCGGTACGTGCGCGACAAGTACGGCGAGCGGAACGTGTGCCAGATCATCACGTTCGGAAAGCTGCTCGCCCGGGCCGTGGTGCGGGACGTGGGCCGCGTGCTGGAGGTCCCGTTGCCCGAGGTGGACGCCCTGGCCAAGAAGATCCCGATGGGGGTGGGCCTCCGGCAGGCGCTGGAGCAGGAACCCGAGCTCGAGGACCGCTACCGGACGGACCCGAAGATCAAGCAGCTCATCGACATCGCCGAGCGGCTGGAGGGCCTGTGCCGGCACGCCTCCACGCACGCCGCCGGCGTGGTGATCTCCGACAAGCCCCTGACCGAGTACGTGCCGCTCTACGTGTCCAAGGGCGAGGTGACGACCCAGTTCGACATGAACCACCTCGTGATGATCGGGCTGTTGAAGATGGATTTCCTGGGGCTGAAGAACCTCACCATCATCGACAAGACCCTCTCGAACGTGCGGGCGAGCCGGGGCGAAACGGTCGACCTCGCCTCGATTCCCGTGGACGACGCGGACACGTACGCCCTGATCTCTCGGGGGGAGACGGTGGGCATCTTCCAGCTCGAATCCTCGGGCATGCGGGACCTCATGCAGAAGCTGAAGCCGGACGTCTTCGAGGACCTCATCGCGGCCATCGCGATCTACCGCCCGGGCCCCCTGGGATCGGGCATGGTCGACTCCTTCGTGGCCGTGAAGCACGGGCGGCAGAAGGCCCAGTACCTCCACCCCGAACTGGAGCCCATCCTCAAGGAGACGCACGGCATGATCCTCTACCAGGAACAGGCCATGCGGATCACCAACCGGCTCGCCGGCTTCAGCCTCGTGGACGCCGACCACCTCCGCAAGGCCATGTCCAAGAAGAAGGAAGCCCTGATGGCGGAGTACCGGGAACAGTTCGTGGAAGGCGCCGTCGAGCGGGGCAAGAACCGGGAGGTGGCGGAGAAGATCTTCGAGCAGATCCGGCACTTCGCCGGCTACGGCTTCAACAAGTCCCACAGCGCAGCCTATGCCGTCCTCTCCTACCAGACCGCGTACCTCAAGGCCCATGTCCCGGCCGAGTTCATGGCGGGGCTTCTCAGCGTGCGCGCCGACAACACCGACAGCGTCGTCAAACTCGTCGAGGAGTGCCGCCGGATGGGGATCGACGTCCTCCCGCCCGACATCAACGAGTCGCGGGAGGACTTCACCGTCGTCGGCGGACACATCCGCTTCGGTCTCGCGGCCGTCAAGGGCGTCGGGGACAAGGCCGTCCAGGCCGTGACAAAGGTGCGCGAGGCGGGCGGCCCCTTCGCCTCCCTCTTCGATTTCTGCCGGCGGATCGACATGCAGGCCGTGAACCGGAAAAGCGTCGAGACCCTCATCCTCGCCGGCGCCTTCGACCAGCTCGGCCCGTCCCGGGCCTCCCTCGCGACGGGGCTGGAAAGCGCCTACGAGGCCGGCACACTCGCCCAGACCGACCGGGCCGCCGGCCAGATGACCTTCTTCGACACCTTCGAGGAGAAGGACGGCTTCACCAACGACACCCTCCCCGACGTCCCCGAATGGCCGGAGCGGGAGAGGCTCGCCCACGAAAAGGAAACCCTCGGCTTCTACCTGACCAGCCACCCCCTCGCCCGGCACGAGCGGGATCTCAAGGCCTTTTCCGACGCCACGATCCAGGAACTCGACGAGGGCGAATGGGAGAGCCCCGTCCTCGTGGGCGGCATGATCTCCTCCCCCTCCGTCAAGCGGGTCAAGAGCGGAAAGAACGCCGGACGGCCCTTCGCCGTCTTCCAGCTCGCGGACCTCACCGGCGGCCTGGAAGCCGTCGCCTTTCCGGACGCCTACGAGAAGCTCAAGAACATCATCCTCGAGGACGCCATCGTCTTCGTGAAGGGGCGCCTCGATCGAAAAGGCGGCGGCCTCTCCCTCTACGCCGACGAGATCATCCCCGTCGAGCACGGCCGCGACCTCCTCGCGGACCGCGTCGTCATCTCCCTGGGCCATACCGGACTCGGCGAGGACGTCCTGAGGGCCCTCAAGAACGTCATCCAGGAAAACCCCGGCACCTGCCGCGTCCATTTCGAATTCCTGGACCCCTCCGGACGGCGGATCCTCCTCGAGGTCGACGAGGATTTCAACACCGCCCCCGGCGCCTCCCTCGAAGCCGGCGTCAAGACCGTCCTCGGCGATGGGCACCTCCGCTACGCCCGCTCGCGCACCCGCCGGGAAAACGACCGTCGCCGGAACCGCTTCGCCCGCCGAAGCCGACGCGCCGCCGCCTCCCCCTGATGCGCGTCGAAGGGTTGTTTTCTTGGAAACCTTTTCCGGGGTCGCTGTTTGTGGGAGGCGTGCGTCCCGGGCCACGCGGGCTTTCGGCCCGGGACCACGGCGATGCTGCGGGCGCGGATCGCCGAACCTCCGGTTTCACCGGAGGATTCGCCTCCCACAAAAGGTACGCCTTCCCGAATCCACCGCGACACAGCGACACGATCATCCCCCGCTTGCCCGCCCCGCCCGGCGCATCAGCCCCCGTGCGATCACCGGAAGCGTCCTCCTGTCCCCCGCCCCGAGCGCCTCCCACGCCTCCCGGACCAGCCGCTCCCCCCTCCCCCCGCACAGCACCGGACCGGCCGGACCTGCGTCCGGAGGCCTCTCGATCTCCAACGCCTCGAGCATACGCTCGAGCAGCGAGGCCACCCCCGCCCCCGTCCGTCCCGAAACGCTCGACGGCTCGCGTCCCGTCCGCTCCCCGACGCGCCGGGCGACGTCCGAGGATGCCGCCAGATCCGCCTTGCCCACCGCCGCGAGGCGGGGAGACGGCAGGGAAGCGAAATCCTCGAGATCCGCCGGGGAGGGGTCCCGGTTCCCGTGAAAGAGGAAGATCCGGAGATCCGCTCGCCTGGCGTGGTCCTTCGAGGCGTTCCTTCCGGCCTCCTGGAGGGAGGAAGCGGGGGAGGCGCCGAGGCCCGGGGAATCGGAGATCTCGAGCGGGACGCCGAAGGCATCCACGGTTTCCCGCAAGCGATCCCGGGTGGTGCCGGGGGTTTCGTGCACGATGGCGCGCTCCCGGCCGGCGAGGCGGTTGAAGAGGGTGGACTTCCCGGCGTTTTCCGGGCCGCAAAGGACCACCGCCGGGGGACGGGCCAGGGCCCGGCCGAGCGGAGCGGTCGCAAGGAGTTCCCGGCAGGCGCTTCGCGCGGGTCCGGGGGGCCCCGCGAGGCGCCGGGCGAGCTCTTCCAGGGCGCGGTCGAGGGCGCCGGCCGCCTGCTCGGCGAGGACGGAGACGGCGAGGGGGGTGGAGGCGCGCGCGAGGAGGTGGGAAGCGCGCCGGGTCCCGGGGGATCGGTGGGGTCCGGGAAAGCGCGCGCGGAAGCGGGGTGGCGCGAGACGTCGCGCGCCCAGGTCTTCGAGGCGCCGGAGGACGGCTTCGGCGGCGGCGGGGCCGCCGTGGGTGTTGATCTCGAAGGTTCCGTCTTCCCTCCGGGCGACGAGGACCTCGTCGAGGATCTCGTCGCCGTCCAGGACGTGGCCGTAGGAGAGGGAGGGCGGATCGGGGTGGTTCGCGTTCCGGGCGGACCGGAAGGCCGCCTCGAGAACGGGGCCCGCTCGCTCCCCGGCGAGGAGGACGACATGGATGCCTCCTTCTCCGGGGGGCGTGGCGAGGGCTGCAAAGGTCCGGATCATGCCCCTCATGTTGCAAAAACAGTTCCGATCAGGCCATGATGATAACTAGGGCCCTTCCTTTCTGGAAAAAATCATGTTGATCAGAAAAAGATCATGTGAATCAGGCTCGACAAAGCACCGCAGCACCGGAAAGGTTCTCGCGAAAACGGCATTCAGTTCCCGGACGCGTAGTGTCGCACGATTTCGCCCTCGGTGAAATAGATCAGGTCTTCGGCGATGTTCGTGGCGAGATCGGCGACTCTCTCGAGGTGCTTGGAGATGGCGGAGAGCCTGAGGAGGCTGTCGATGTCCTGGGGGCGTTTCTGGATCTCCTGTTTCGCGTAGGCGAACATTTCCTGGTTGATGGCGTCGACCTCCCGGTCGTCCTCGCAGATGCTGCGCGCGAGATCCGCGTTCTGCTGGATGAGCGCGGTCAGGGAGTCCCGGAGCATGGCCTGGACCTTCTCGACCATGTGGTGGAAGCGGGGCGGGATGTTCCGCCGTTCTTCCGCGCCGAGGGAGGCGCTTCGCTCGCCGATGTTGACGGCGAGATCGCCGACGCGCTCGAGGTCGTTGTTGATCTTGAGGACGGCGACGATGAAGCGCAGGTCCACGGCGACGGGCTGGTAGAGGGCGAGGATCTTCAGGCATTCCTCCTCGACGCCGACCTCCATGTCGTCGATCTCCTCGTCGACCTTCTTGATCTGGTCGAGGAGGGCCTCGTTCCACGTCTCGAGGGATCCGATGGCGCGCTGGAGGTTCTCCTCGACCAGGGTGCCGAGGACGAGGATGCGTTTCTTGAGGTGATCGAGTTCGCGGTAGAAGTGCACGGGCATGTCCGGTCCTCGAAATCGAGGCGCCCCGGGCGCGGGGCGCGTGCTAGCCGAATCGTCCGGTGATGTAGTCCTCGGTCTCCTTTTTCCCGGGGTGGGTGAAGAGGTCGGTGGTCTTTCCGAACTCGACGAGATTCCCCTCGTAGAAGAAGCCGGTCTCGTCGGAGACGCGTGCGGCCTGCTGCATGTTGTGGGTGACGATGATGATGGTGTACTCGCCCCGCAGGGCGTCGATCAGGTCCTCGATGCGGGTGGTGGACCGCGGGTCGAGGGCCGAGGCGGGCTCGTCCATGAGGAGGATGTCCGGGTCCACGGCGAGGGCCCTGGCGATGCAGAGTCTCTGCTGCTGTCCGCCGGAGAGGGCGACGGCGTTCTGTTCGAGGCGGTCCTTGACCTCGTCCCAGAGGCCGGCGTTGACGAGGCTCCTCTCGACGGTGTCCTGGAGTTCGGCGCGGCTTTGCCGGCCGTGGATGCGGGGTCCGAAGGCGACGTTGTCGAAGATGGACTTCGGGAAGGGGTTGGGTTTCTGGAAGACCATGCCGATCTTCTTGCGGAGGGCGACGACGTCGACGTGGTCCGCGTAGATGTCCCGGCCCTCGATGACGACCGTCCCCTCGAGGCGCGTGCCGTCGATGATGTCGTTCATGCGGTTGAGGACGCGAAGGAAGGTGGATTTCCCGCAGCCGGAGGGGCCGATCAGCGCGGTGACGAGCCCCTGGCGGATGTCCATGGTGACGTCGAAGAGGGCCTGGACCGTCCCGTAGAAGAAGTCGAGGTTCTTCACGCGAACAATGGCGTCGTGTCGGGCGTCCTCTTCGTCTACCACTTGTACCTCTTCCGCAGCCGCGCCCGGTACAGGATGGCGCCCAGACTCATCCCCAGCACCAGGATGAGGAGGACGAGCGCCGTTCCGTACTGGAGCGGTTGCACCTTCTTCATCTCCGGATGCTGGGTCGACAGCACATAGAGATGATAGGGCAACGCCATCACCTGGTCGAACACCGACCGCGGGAGTTTCCTCAGGTAGAAGGCCGCCACCGTGAGGAGGATCGGCGCCGTCTCCCCGGCCGCACGCCCGATCCCCAGGATCGATCCCGTGATCATCCCCGGGACCGCGTAGGGAAGCACGTTCTTGCGGATGGTCTGCCATTTCGTCGCTCCCAAAGCCAGGCTCGCGGCCCGGATCGACTGCGGGACGGCCCGCAGCGCTTCCTCGCTGGCCACGATGATCGTGGGCAGGATCATGCAGGCGAGCGTCAGGCTGCCCGCGAGGATGGACGTCCCGAACCCCAGAAAGAGCACGAAGAGCCCGAGCCCGAAGAGGCCGTACACGATGGAGGGGACGCCGGCGAGCGTGATGATGGCGAGCCGGATCAGCTTCACCAGACGCCCTTGTTTCGCGTATTCCGAGAGGTAGATCGCGCTCGCCATCCCCATCGGCAAGGCGAAGAGGATCGTGCCCGCCACCAGGCTCAACGTCCCCACGATCGCCGGGAGGATGCCCCCCTCCGCGCCCCCGTGCACGGGGTAGCTCGTCAGGAACGCCAGGTTCAGCGCGGGGACGCCGTGGACGACGATGTCGAAGACGACGAACCCGATGAAGGCCACGATCGTATAGGTGAGGAGGCGGAACAGCCAGAAACAGACCTTCTCGACGACGACCTTGTGCTTCATTCCCTCATCCCCTTGCCCTTCAGGGCCCACTGGGCGACGAGATTCAGCCCGAACGTGGCCAGCAAGAGGACCACGCCGATGCAGAACAGGGCGTTGTAGTGCGTGCTCGAGAAGCACACCTCCCCCATCTCCGCCGCGACCGTGGCCGTCATCGTCCGCACCGAGTGGAAGGGGTTGGCGGTGATGATGGGCGAGTTCCCCGTCACCATCAGCACCGCCATGGTCTCGCCGATGACGCGCCCCATCCCCAGCATCACGGCCGCGATGATCCCCGAGAGCGCCGCCGGAATCGTCACCTTCACGATCGTCTCGAGCCGGCTCGCCCCCAGCGCCAGCGACGCCTCCTTGTACGACAGGGGCACGCTCCGGATGGCGTCCTCCGAGATGGAGATGATCGTGGGAACCGCCATGAAGGCGAGCAGGACGCCCCCCGTGAGCGCGCACATGCCCGTCCCCAGGCCGAAGACGTCCTTCACGATCGGCGCCAGGACCATCAGGCCGAAGAAGCCCAGCACCACCGAGGGGATCCCCGCCAGCAGCTCGATGAAGGGCTTGAGGATCTCACGCTCCCACGCCCCCGCCACCTCCGAGAGGTAGACCGCCCCCAGCACGCCGAACGGTATCGCGATCACCGTCGCGATCAGCGTGACCAGCAGGCTCCCCGACAGAAGCGGTAGGATCCCGTACTGCGGCTCGTTGGACGTCACGGGGATCCAGCGCGTCTTCCCCAGCGCCGGCAGACCCGGTTCCGCCGCGAACGGCGCGGCCTCCTTGGCCAGGAACAGGAAGATCAGCGCCACGATCAGAATGGTCATCGAGGCCGCGGCCGCGAGACCGTACTTCACGGCGGCTTCCTTCCAGCGCATGG
>CAZDSO010000199.1:0-8439 GCA_964508045.1 uncultured Planctomycetia bacterium
GACGTCGAGGATGACCTCGATCCCCGCCGAGTGGAAGGTCTTGACCATGGTCTTGAACTCGTCGACCTTGCCCGTGGCGGAATAGCGCATCTCCGGCGCGAAGTACCCGATCGTGTTGTATCCCCAGTAGTTCTTCAACCCCTTTTCGACGAGCTGCCGCTCGTCCACGAAGGCGTGCACGGGCATGAGCTCCACGGCCGTCACGCCCAGCTGCTTGAGATACGCCAGGGCGGGTTCGGTGGACAGGGCCGCGTACGTGCCCCTCAGGTAGGAGGGAATGCGGGGGTGGCGCGCCGTGAATCCCTTGACGTGGAGCTCGTAGATGACCGTGTCGTGCCACGGCGTGCGGGGCGGCCGGTCGTCCGCCCACGTGAAGGCGGTGTCGATCACCCGGCACCGCGGCATGTAGCGGGCCGAGTTGCGGCGGTTCTTCGACAGGTCCGCCCGCTTGCCGCCGACGGTGTAGCCGAAGAGCGCGTCGTTCCACCGGAACGACCCCGCGATCTCCTTGGCGTACGGATCGAGAAGCAGCTTCTTCTCGTTGAAGCGGTGCCCGCGCGACGGGGCGTGGGGGCCCCACACCCTATACCCGTACAGCCACCCCGGACGCGCTTCCGGAAGGTAGCAGTGGAAGACCTGGTCCTTGTACCACCGCATCCCGACGCGGGAAACCTCCCGCGCCCCGTCGGGCTCGAACACGCAGAGTTCCACCTTCTCGGCGTTCTCCGAGAAGAGGGCGAAGTTCACCCCTTCCCCGTCCCAGGTGGCCCCGAGAGGGTAGGCCTGCCCCGGCCACACCGCCAAGGCCTCTTTCACACCGTCCGCCTCCCTTGCGCCCCCCGCGTCCCGCGACCTCGCGCCCTCCGCCGGCGGGCGGAGGCGGATCGCGCCGCCCCCGCCCGAACCGGCCGGGAGGGGTTCGGTCCGGATTCGAGGCCCGCCGCCTTGAAGCGGCGGACCCCCTCACCGCGAAGGGGTCATTCCACGTCGACCTTGACCGACTTGGACCGGGCCTCCTTCGTCTTGCCCACGTGGACCGTGAGCACGCCGTTCTTGTAGTCGGCGGAGACCTTGTCCCGGTCCGCGTACTCCGGCAGGGGCACGCGCCGCTGGAAGGAGCCGTAGTAGCTCTCCCGCTGGATGAAGTTCTCCTCCTCCTTCTCCTTCTCCTCCTTCTTCTCCCCCTTCAGGGTGAGCATATCCCCCGTCAGGGAAATGTCCATGTCCTCGGGGTTCATGCCCGGGATCTCCGTCTTCACCTGGATCTCCTCCGGTGTTTCCACGATGTCCGTGGCCGGGGTGAACGCCCCTCTTTCGAGCAGGCCTCCTTCCCCCCCGCCCCGGAAGAAACGGCTCATCAGATCGTCGAACTCGGTCCGCAACCGCGCGGGCGTCCAGTCCGCGCCTTCGGTGAACCTCCTGGGCAGCAACGCCATGTCGACCTCCTTTCTGGTCCGGGTTTTCGCGATCGATTCCCTCGTCTTCCCGCGTCCTACTTGACCTCGATCTTCTTCGTCTTGCCCCATTCCGACTTGGGCAGGCGGACCCGCAGAACGCCGTTCTCGAAGCCCGCTTCCACCTTGTCCGCGTCGATCTGCTGTCCGAGACGGAACACGCGGTGATAGTCGCACACGTCGCATTCACAGTAGCGGAGCGCCGCATCCTCCGGCATCTCCATCCGGACCGCCCCGGACAGGGCCAGGTTGCCCTCCTCCACGCCGATCGAGACCTGGTCCGGATCCACGCCGGGCATGTCGGCCAGCAGCGTCCACCCGTCGTCCGTCTCGTAGATGTCGACGTCCGGAACGAAATAGGGCCGCTCGGGCGCCCGTTCCACCTCGGCCGCCTCGGTCGTGCCTCTCTTCACGGGAACATCCATGGATCGTCCTCCTTTCTGCACGGTGAGCCGCCGGCGGAACCGGTCTCAGCTCTTCACCTCGATCCTGCGCGGCATCGCCTCCTTCGTCTTGGGCATCTGCACCAGCAGCACTCCCTGGCGGTACGACGCCTCGATCGCGTCCCGGTCCGCGAACGGCGACACCCATACCGTGCGGACGAAACCGCCGCGGGGCCGCTCCGCCCGGATCAGCTGCCCCTCCTCGCTTTTCTCCGCGTAGCGGCCGCGCACCGTCAGGTTCGCGCCCGTCATGTTCACCTCCAGGCTGTCCTTGTCCGCGCCGGGAAGCTCCAGCCTCACGAAGAACGTCTCCGGACTCTCGTACACGTTCACCGGAGGCGCCGCCGGCCGGATGTCGGACAGCCGCGTGGCTTCCGCCGGCGCGTACGCGGGGGACGACGTGCTGTACAGGAGGCGGTCCATCCCGCGGCGCAACCGGTCCAGATCGTCGAACAAACGTGATCTCCACACCATCCTGTCCTCCTTTCGATGGAACATCGACTCAGGACCCGCTTCCCGGCCCCGGTCCGCCCCGGGCCGGGCTTTCGGGAAGATTGCAATTCACATGCCGCATCCGGATCCCGCGGCGGAAACGTCGCCACCCTCCCGCCCCCCGCCGGAAAACCGGAAACGAGGGCTCCGGAACATGCGTATCCCACGGACGCGGTTCTCTTCGCGCGACCGCCCCCCCCTCGCAAACGGAAACGGAAAGGAGGGAGCGGCGTAGCCTTCTGATACGGGCGAAGGGGAAGGCGCGCGGAGGCGCGGAGGCGCGTCCGGTTTCGCCGGCGCCGGCGGGCGAAACGCGAAGAGGATCGCCGTAGGCAAAGCGGCGGGGAGAGCGGTCCTCGTTCGGGGGCGCGCCTCGTCTCCGGCATGGCGGTTGCGACGCTAGCGGATTCGGCTTTTTCGGAGGAGACGCCATGATGCCAGCCGGCCCCTTGATGACCGAACACCGGACGATCGAGAAGATCGTCCCCCCCATCCGCACGGAGATCGAACGGATCCGCCGCGGGTTCGATCCGGATCTCGGCTTTCTCAGGAGCGCCGTGGACTTCCTCAAGGTCTACGCTGACCGGTGCCACCACGGCAAGGAGGAGGACATCCTGTTTCGCGCCCTCGCGGAGAAGGATCTGCCGGAAGAGCTGGGGTTGCTCATGGGCGAGCTCACGGCCGAGCACGTCTGGGCGCGGGGCAAGACGGGGGATCTCGCCGACGCGGTGCGCCGCCTGGACGGCGGCGAGGCCGCGGTGGTGGACGTGGCGGGCCCGCTGGAGGAGCTGTCGGTGTTCTATCCCCGCCACATCGAGCGGGAGGACAACCGGTTCTTCCTTCCGGCCATGGAGTTTTTGTCCGAGGAGGAGCAGGCGGAGATGTTCGCCGCATTCCAGAGGTTCGACGGGCGTTTGCTCCACGACGTCTATGCGTCGCGGATGGACGAGATGGCGGACCTCGGCGGGGACGTCTCCCCGGCCTGACGTGCAGGCGATGGAGGGCGCACGCTTGTTGCACTACAGGGAGGAACGATGGAATCGAGACGAACATGGATCACGTTGCTCGCGCTGGCCGCCGCGGTGGCGGCCGGGGGATGTCCCGGGGACGAGGGGGACACGATCACCTACTACGAGGCCAACGTGGGGACGGGGAACTTTCCCGGCACCCCGATCCAGGAGAACAACCTGGCGGCCGACGGACGGGCGTTCAGCGCGGACGGCGAGGATCTGGACGACGCGCCCCGGACGTTCGTGAACGGCTCGGACGGGACGGCGATCATCCTGTTCCACACCTCGGCCGTCGTGGGAACCCGGGAGCATCTCTGGGCCAGCTACTTCGACGGCGCCCGGCTCACGCCGCCGGTGACGATCGCGGCCGAGTCGTACGACGTGGAAAGGGACTTCACGCTCAGCCGTGCGTTCGTGATGTGGCTCGAAACGGCGGGCCTG
Organism: uncultured Planctomycetia bacterium; assembly: GCA_964508045.1. Classification (GTDB taxonomy): domain Bacteria; phylum Planctomycetota; class JAKEIC01; order JAKEIC01; family CAZDSO01; genus CAZDSO01. The sequence continues at coordinate 3,841 of CAZDSO010000199.1, forward strand.
GGCGCCGCGGAGGGCGGCGCGCGCGACGGCGACGCGGTGATCCTCTTCCGGCGTCTGGAGAGGGAGCCGACCACCGCCTCGGTGGACTACCGGCTCTACTCCGCCTACTTCGACAGGAGCGTCTCCTCGCTGGGCGTGGATCCGGACGATCCGAACGTCCGCTGGGGATTCGACACGGCGGCCGATCTCGTGGACACGGACACCGAGCAGGACGTGGAGGCGTTCGGGGCGCTCTCGGATTCCTGGTTCAGCGAGTTCTTCGGGCCGGCGTTCGCGAACGGGCCGATGCACATGGAGCCCTGGAGCGGGGACGCCACCACCTTCGCGGGGGCCTTCTGGACCAAGGACAACGGGACGGGGGGCGAGGATCTGTACACGGCGTCCTTCGATCTGAGCGACGCCAACGCGGACGACACCTTTTCGGCCGAACAGGTCTTCACGCCCGCGACGCCCCTGGACGCCGACGACCACTACTTCGACGCCTTCTGGGTCCACAACGGCTGGATCCTCTACGTGGTGGACCTCGAGAACGAGGGGCCCGGCGACCCGAACCACGACCTGCTGGAATGCGCCCGCTGGAACCCGGTCACGGGACGGCTCGACGATCCGCTCACGCTTTCGCGGGTGGATCCGGCCCACCGGGTCCATGCCGAGCTGTCGGACGCGGTCTTCGGGGCGGACGCCGGCGTAGGGCGCCTCTACGTGATCTGGAAGGAGTCCGGGTTCATCTCCGAGACGGGGGGCTCCGGCCTGGATCCCGATCGCGACGTCATGCTGGCCGCGGTCGATCCCGCCGGACCTTCCGTGGAGCGCGCCGAGATCGACCACTACGCGGGCTCGGACGTCGATCCCCAAACGCTCCCCGTCCACGACGTGAGGGCCTGCATCAGCCGCGACGCCGGGTGGATCGGCGTGGGATGGCTCCAGGAATACGCCGACACCGAGAGGACTTCCTGCCTCTTCATGCAGATCGTCCAGACGGTTCCCCCGGGAGGTCCCGCGCGGGATCTGGAGGACTCCGTCCTGCCCTCGCCCGTGAGGATGAACAGCGACTATCAGTCCGTGAGCGACGAGGCGGACGTGCTGGCGTGGGAATTCCAGGACATGCTGATGTGCGGGATCGGCTTCCAGAGCGATCTCGACCGCATGCACGTCCTCTTCGTCCAGGAACCCGACAGCATCGACGATGACAACTACCAGCTGCGAACCGCCCCGCTGGGCATCGTCCGCTCGACGGTCCCGGCCTCGCCGCCGTCGGCCGCGGCCGGAAGCGGAGCCGATTCCGACACGCTGGTCTGGGAAAACGACTGGCATCACGCGTACTGGTCCACGAGCGGCCAGGTGATGGAGCATGCGGTCGCCCTCGACGCGGGAAGCGGCGGGATCTTCGTCTACTTCATCGGGGACGGCGACGGCACGCCGCTCGACGAGGGGGCGCCCTTCGACGAGAACGAGTCCCGCCTGTTCCTGTGGGACGGCGCCTCCGCCGTGGAGATCAGCGGCGACGGCGAGGACACCGGCGTCTCCACGCTCGGGTTTCCCAACGCCCGCCAGGTCCACGACGTCCGGGTCGTGCCGACGCGCTTCGTGATGGGACAAGGCGCTCACGCGGCCTCCCTGCACCACGTCTTCATCTCGGAGGCGCGCGGGGCCCCGGGCTCCGCGACGGCGTTGCGGCACCGGCGGATCGACGTGCAGGCCGGCGCGTCCGGCCGGTTCCTGCCGCTGCTCACCGAACAGCCCGCCGGCGTCGACACGGGCGAACCGGGGGACGTGATGCCCTTGAACATGGAAGGCCCTCCCCTCGTCCGGGGCGACGATGCGGCGGTCTTCTTCCTGCAGAACGGCCACCTCTATTACAACGAGTGGTCGGACGGAACCTGGTACGAGGCGGACGGCTTGCCGCACCCGGAGATCGTCGACGACTGCATGGAGACGGAGGTCCCGGGGATGGGGACCTGGTGCGCCATCCCCTTCACGTTTCCGGAGACGGGTCCCGTGGACCTGCTCTCCCACACGATGATCTTCTTCACCAAGCAGGCGTTCCCGGACCCGTCGGAACCCTACCGGCTCTTCGTGCGGATCCGGAACTGAGGACCCCCGGGCGGGGACGCAGACGAAAGGAGCGATACCATGATCACGGTCGCGTGGGACGCCATGTCCACACTCGGCAGGAAGCGGAAGGACCGGGAGGATCATTATTTTCTGGGGGACATGAAAAACGCGATCCTCGTGGAGAAGACCTCCCTGCCTCGGGAAGTGGAAAGCCGGATGTTCTCAAAGGCGGCAAGGCGCCTTCTCCTCGTGAGCGACGGGGTGGGAGGGCAGAAGGAGCCGGACCTCGCAAGCCTTTCGGCCGCGGAAGCCCTCCCGAGGTACCTTCTCAACCTCGTGCCCTGGTCCGGCCTGCTGCGGGAGGAAGACGAGGACGATCTCCTGGATGATTTGAAGCTGGCCATGCGATCCACCGGCGAGCGCCTGCGCGCCCTCTCCGAGGGCGTGCCGGGGAAGGACGGCATGGCGGCCTCGCTCACCCTGGCGCTTCTGGTCTGGCCGCGGCTCTTCGTGGTCCACGCCGGACACAGCCGGGCTTATCTCCACCGGCCGCCGGCGCTGACGCAGATCACCACCGACCACACCGTGGCCCGCCAGCTGCAGGCCCGCGGCGTGCTCGAGGAGGAAGAGGTCCGGGGAAATCCCTGGAACAAGGTGCTGTGGAACACCCTGGGCGGCGAGGAGGAGGACCTCTTCGTCGAGGTGCGCAAGGTCGTCCTCCATCCCGGCGACGGCGTTCTGCTGTGCACGGACGGCCTCACGGGGCAGGTTCCCGACGACCGGATCCGCGGGATCCTGGAGGACCACGCCGCCCCGGAAGACGCCTGCCTGCGCCTGGTCGAAGCGGCGGACGAGGCGGGCGGCAAGGACAACGCCACGGCCGTCTTCGCGCGGTTCGAACGGACGTCCGCCTGAGGGCGGAGGGGACGCCGGGACCGGCGGAGCGTTCCGGCTTCGTCCGAAGGGCATGACGGGACATGAGGGCGATCCATCACGATCCGCGGGTGAAGGACCGGATGACCGAGTACCTGGGGGGACGGCCCCTGGAGCGGGCTTCGGCCGTCTACGTATCCCGTTGCGATCTTGCGGACTATACGCGTCTCGAGACCCGGCCGCCGGCGGATCTGGGGCGGCTTCTCGATGAGACGGGCGACGCGGCGCGGTCCCTGTGGGACCGGGAAGGCCTGATCGCCCACCTGGACTACAAGGACGGCGGGCGCCTGGAGGAGGCCTGCCGGCGGATGGAGGAAGCGGGGATGGAGGCGGTGTCCGTGCACGCGCCCCAGGGGGCGGCCCTGGACGTCAGCGCCTCGGACGCGCGGGAGAGGGAGCGCAGCGTGCGGGAGATCGCCTCGTCGGTGGAGGCGGCCCGGCGCATGGGGGCGAGGTACGTGGTCGTGCACCCCGGCCCGGACGAGGCCGAGGACCTGACGGGGAACCACCGGCGCATCCGGGTGGAGAACGCGATCCGCTCCCTGGAATCCCTGGGCCCGCCCCGGGACCGCGGGGGCCTCAGGCCTGCCGGGCCGCGCGTCTCCGGAAGAGGTACGCGCCGCCGGCGAGAAAGACGCTGGCCAGGGCGGCCGCGACGAGGAAGGCGAGGGCGGCGAGGCCGCCGGCGCCGGCCTCGGCGGTTTCGGCCAGTGAGCGAAGTGTGGAGCCGACGAAGACGAAGAGGACGGTGCCGGGGAGCATGCCGAGAAGGGTCCCGGCGAGGTACCGCGCGACGTTGACGCCGCAGGCGCCGTAGAGGTAGTTGCAGACGGGAAAAGGGGTGAGGGGGCTGAGCCGGGTGAGGGCGACGATCTTGACGGAATCCTTCGAGACGGCCTCGTTGAGGGCGCGAAGGCGGGGGCGCGTCTCGATGAAGGCCAGCACCTTCCTTCGGACCAGCGTCCGGGCGATCGCGTAGGCGGCCAGGGCGCCGATGCCGTTGCCTGCGAGGGCCACGACGGAACCGACCGGCGTCCCGAACAGGAATCCCGAGCCCAGGGTCAAGACGGAGCTGGGAAGCAGGAGCACGGCCGTGACGATGTAGACGAAGGGGAGCACGAAGGCGGCGCCCTCTTCCAGCCCTTCCACGCGCGCGAGCGCAAGCGCCAGCCACTCGCGCATGGGCAGAAGAAGGGCCGCGGCGCCCGCGGCAAGGGCCAGGGCGGCGGCCGCGGCCACGACGATCGTCGGGCGAAGCAGGGCGTGCGCCCGCGAGGGGTCGCATTCCGTGATTTCGTTTCGAGGCATGCTTTTCGAGGGTACAAGATCGGCGGGGGGGCCTGGGAGGGGGGAGGCGCGTTCGCGGAGCGAGGAATGGGTGGAAGGCGAACGGGATGCGGGGATGGAGGGGTTCCGGGATCACGTATGCAGCGATGGAGGGTTTTCGATACTCCAACACGCAACCACGGAATCCTTCGCGCCCCCTGGACCAGAGCCGACCGGCACTCCACTCTCCGCCTTCGCCTGTTTGGCCCATGCAAGGGCTATGGCGGACTTCGAGGTATTCGCGCTGTAGTCATTTTCGAGGTCCGCCGGCCTGCTCCGGGCTGC
>CAZDSO010000200.1:0-8362 GCA_964508045.1 uncultured Planctomycetia bacterium
TGCAGGCCGGAGCAGGCCGGCGGACCTCGAAAATGACTACAGCGCGAATACCTCTGTCGTGAGGCATTCGCGGTGTCAGTACGTCGTGGTCTTCCCCTTCGTTCCGTAGCCCGCCTCCATGGAAATACCCCGGGGTGACCCTCGCCTTCGTCATCCTGGGGAAGGTTGTGGGAGGCGAATCCTCCGGCGAAGCCGGAGTTTCGGCGATCCGCGGCCGCAGGATCGCCGTGGTCCCGGAGCGGTTGTACGCGTGGCCCGGGACACACGCCTCCCACAAGCAGCACGGCGGCTCGCGGGGCCGGTCAGGAGATCTCGTACTTGGCGAGTTTCTTGTGGAGGGCGACGCGGGAGATGCCGAGTTCCTTGGCGGTCCGGCTCTTGTTCCAGTGGTTCTTTTCGAGCTCCCGGACCAGGATCTTCTTCTCGATCTCCTCGAGGGTCTCCTTGAGGGAGCGCTTGCCGACGACGGACTGGAGGCGCGTGGGGTCGTCGTCGCCGCGGATGCGTGGGGAGAGGGCGTCGGGCTTGATGACGTGGTCGGAGAGGGTGACGATGCGGATGACCTCGTTCTCGAGTTCGCGCACGTTGCCCGGCCAGTCGTAGTCGAGGAGGAGGTTGACGACTTCCTTGGAGAGATCCTTCTTGGGCTCGTTGCGCTCCTCGCAGAGGTTGGTGAGGATGTGGTCGACGAGGAGAGGGATGTCCTGCCGCCGCTCGCGGAGAGGGGGGATGACGACGAAGATGGTGCTGATGCGGTAGTAGAGGTCTTCGCGGAAGGCGTCTTCCTCGACGCGTTTCTTGAGGTCGCGGTTGGTGGCGGAGACGATGTTGACGTCGATCTTGATGGTTTCCAGGCCGCCGACGCGCCGGATCTCGTTTTCCTGGAGGACGCGCAGGAGCTTGGCCTGCATGCCGATGCTCATCTCGCTGATCTCGTCGAGGAAGAGCGTTCCCTTGTGGGCGAGCTCGAACAGGCCCTTCTTGGGCCGGTCGGCGCCGGTGAAGGCCCCCTTCTCGTAGCCGAACAGCTCGCTCTCCAGGAGGGACTCGGAGATGGCGGCGCAGTTCTCCGAGACGAACCGGTTGTGCTTGCGGTTCCCGTTGAAATGGATGGCGCGGGCGATGAGTTCCTTGCCGGTGCCCGATTCCCCCTGGATCAGGCACGGCACGTTGGTGTCCACGATCCGGTCGACCAGCCGCAGGGTGTCGCGCATGCCGCTGTCGCGGCCGATGATGTTCGCGTAGTCGTACTTGAGCTCGAATTCCCGCTTGCTGATCTCCAGGCTCTCGCGCGTGGTCTCGAGCTCGGCGGTGGTCCGCTCGAGCCGCTCGGCGAGCTTCGCGTTGAGCTTCTCGATCTTCTCGGCCTTGACGGAGTTGTCCCGGTAGAGGCGCGTGTTTTCGATGGCGATGGCGGCCTGGTCCCCGAAGGCCTCGAGGATGAAGAGGTCCTTGTCGCTGAACAGGCCGCGGTGGAGGCGGTTGTCCAGGTAGATGGCGCCCAGCACCCGGTCCTTGATCTTGAAGGGAAGGGAGAGGACGGAGCGGAGGTTCAGGTTCATCACGCTCTGCTGCTGGCGGAACCGCTCGTCCTCCTGGGCGTTGGTCAGGATGAGCGGCGCGCCCGACTGGACGGTCTGACGCACGATGGAATGGGAGATGCTGAACTCGGGGCTGTCGATCTGGTCCCGGTTGATGTTCCGTGCCGTCTTCACGGCCAGCGTCCCGTCCTCCGACAGGATCAAGAATCCGCGCTCGGCGTCGCACATCTCGATGACCGAGTCCATGATGACGTCCAGAAGCGCGTCCAGGTCGTGCTGGGAGTTGAGCTTCTTGTTGATGTCGAGCAGCTTCAGAAGCCTCAGGTGGTTGTTCTCGAGGTCGGTGATCCGTTTCTTCAGCGTGGCCCGGTGCGTGTACCCGATCTCGAAACGCGTGTCCGCCATCCGGCTCTTCAGGTGCTCCACGTCCTCGCGCAACCGCGCGCGGCGGCGGTCCGAGAGATAGGTCTCCTTCCACTGGGGCTTGAGTCCCTCCGCGATGGACTGGATCCCCTGCTGCGCCTCGCGGTAGTGGGACTGGGCCGTGTCGAACTTGGCCGTGTCCCGGCACAGGTTTCCCAGGGCGTGATGAATCGGCCACAGGTTCCCGGCGTCCCCCGCCCCCTCGGCGCGCTTCAACGCCCGCGAGAGGTGGCGGTGCGCCTCCTCTTCCTCCATCAGATCCGTCTCCGCCCGCCCCAGCGCCAGCAGCGCGGCCGTCAGCGCCTTCTGAAGCCCCTGCTTCTCCGCGGCCTCCAGCGCCGCGCGCGCCAGCGCCTTCGCCCCCTCCGCGTCCCCCATCTCGTAGCGGAGACGCGATCGCGCCGTGTCCACGTCCACCAGCAGATCCTCGTTGCCCAGATCCTGGAAGATCTCCCGCGCCCGCTCCAGGTTCCGCGAGGCCTCGCTCCAGCTCCGGCGGATGCGGTACACGTCCCCCAGACCCATGAAGAACACCCCCTCCATCAGGGTCAGCCCGCGCTCGCGCGCCGCCGAAAGGCCCTCCCGCATCGCCTCTTCCGCGCGCTCCTGGTCGCCCACCGACAGGTAGACCCCGCCCAGGTTCGCCAGGGCGTTCAGCCTCTTGTCCACCCATCCCCGCTCCGTGGCCGTGAACAGGCTCTTCTTCAGGCAGGCCTCCGCCTTCGTATACTCCCCGAGAACCTGGTGGATGATCCCCATGTTGTTCAGCGAATTCGCCACGCCCAGCGGGTCGCCGATCCGCTCGCGGATCTCCAGGCTCTTCCGGAAGGCCTCGAGGGCCTCCCGGTACCGCTCCAGGTTGTCATAGATGATGCCCAGGTTGAGCAGGCACTGGCCCATCCCGTGGTCGTCGCCGATGCGGCGCCGGATCCGGAGGCACTCCCGCTCGTACGCCTCCGCCTGCTCGAAATCCCCCTTCTCGATGGCCAGGCTCCCCAGGTTGTTGAGGGAGTCCGCGAGCTGGTGGATGTCACCCGTCTTCTTCCGGATCTCGAAGGCCTTCCGGTGATGCTCGGAGGCCTCCGCGTACCGGCCCAGCGGAACGTAGGCGTTTCCCAGGCTCGCCAGCGCTCCGCCGACCCCCTGCAGGTTCCCGGTTTCTTCGCTGAGGCGGGCGCTTTTCTCGTAGCAGCGGAAGGCCCGCTCGTAGCGGCCCCCGAGATAGTAGTAGTGGCCCAGGAAATTGTAGACCGCCCCTTCCTGGGCAACGTCCCCTCCGCGGCGCGACAGGCGAAGAGCCAGCGTCAGCGGAGAGAGCGCCTCGTTGGGCGCGCCCTTCATCAACTGCATGAACCCCGTGAACGCCAGCAACTTCGAGCCTTCCGGACGGTCCAGATCCCCCCCCAGCGCCTCCTCGCCCGAACGCAGCTCCTTCAGCGCCTGGTCGAAATCCCCCTTCTTCCGGAACACCTCCGCCATCCGACGCCGGATCCGGGCCCGGTCGTCCGGGGTCAGCGCACCCCCCTTCCCCTCCAGGAGGCCCGAAAAACGCTCCAGCGAGGCGTCCAACTCGCCCAACGACTCGTGAAGACCCGCGATCTTTTCCTCGATGGCCGCATCCGCCGACCCCTTCGGCGCGAGATCCATCGCCCCCAGATAGAAATCCAGGGCTTCCCGGTTCGCATGCATCCGCGCCGCCTTCTCCCCCGCCTTCACGCCGTACCGGAAGGCCCGCCGGCGGTCCCGGCCGTGAAGAAAGTGCCTCGCCATCTCCTCCAGGTGCGCCTCCGCTTCCCGCCCGTACGCCTCCTCGAACGCCTTTCCCACACGCCGATGCAAGGCCCGGCGACTGCGAAGAGGCATGTCCCCGTACACCGCTTCCTTCATGGACGCGTGCGTGAAACCGTAGCCGCGCTCCCCACCGGCGAGCGTCTCGATCGTCAGGATCTGCTTCTCCGAAAGCCCCGAGAGATCCTTGAGAAGGACGTCCAGGTCCTTCTCCCGCACCTGACCCAGCACCGACGCCGGCGCCGGGCCGCTGAACGTCGACACCGCCCGCAGCACGTCGATCTCCCCTCCCGAAAGGCGCTCCAGGCGCCGCCGGATCACCCCCGTCACCGCCGAGGGAATCTCGATCTGGTCCAGGCTGTCCCCCTGCGCCGACCAGCGCCCCCGCTCCCGGTAGAGGATCCCCTCCTCCACCAGGCTCTTCATCAATTCCTCCACGAAGAAGGGATTGCCGCTCGTCTTCCGGTGGACCACCTGCGCGAGTTCCCGCGGTTCGTGCTCCATCCCCAGCATCGACTGGATCAGCGAGGCGACCTGGTCCTCCGTCAAGCCCTTCAGCGAAACCACGCTCCCCTCGCCAACCAGCGATTCCAGACGCGCGCCCCGCGCCGACGTCTCCCGTTCCTCGGAGGGCTGAAGCGTCCCCACGATGAGCAGCTGCGGCTCCAGATCCCCGTACAGACCCGAAAGCGTCCCGCTTCCCGACGCGCCCCCGTCTCCGTCCTCCGGCCACGGCTTGAGGTTCCGCGCCAGGTAGGTCAGAAGATCCAGCGTGATGTCGTCCGAAGCCTGGAGATCCGAAAGCGACATCACGTACGGCCGGCTTTCCGATACCTCCAGAAGGAACCGGCTGATCGCGTGGATCAGGCGAAGGCGTTCCTGCTCCGGCTTCAGGGGGACCGCTTCTTCGATCTCCACCTGCTCCGCCACCTCCGGAACCACCTTCACCAGCTCCGAGGCGTACCCGGGAAGCAGCGCGCGTCCCTCCCGCGTCCGCACGAGCTCTTCCAGAATGCTGCGAAAGCCCCCGAAAGGCGTCGCCCCCCCGCCTCCTCCCTCTCCTTCCAGGAACCGGTGTCCCCCCAGCTGCACGGACGTCTTGAATTCCTTCACGAGACGCTTCTTCCCGATCCCCGGCTCGCCCGTGATCAGGAGAACCCGCTCCGCCCCCGCCGCCGCGTCCGCCTCCGGGACCTCGCCTCCCGGGACCGGCGCCTCCGGCGAGGCAAAACGGTGATCCGCCGTCGCCGCCCCCCCCGCCACCTCCGCAAAGGCCCGTTTCAGGATGCCGTACGCCTTCTCCCTCCCCACGAAACGGCCCGTGAGAATGTAACTCTCCTGCGTCGCCTTCGTCTCCGTCGAGAACGAAGCGCCCAGCGTCTCGTTCAGGCGCTCGATGACCGCGTTGGCCGACGGATAGCGCTCCCAGGCCTCACGCGCCATCAGACGGAGGATGAGATCCTCCATCGCCTCCGAGAGGGCGGGATTCCTCTCCCGTGGCGGACGGGCGCCGCCTTCGATGTGACCGCGGATCACCTCCAGCTGCGTCGAACCCTCGTAGGGAAGCGTCCCCGTCGTGATCTGGTACAGCAGGATGCCGAGCGAATAGAGGTCGCTCCGCCGGTCGATCTGCAGACCCTTGAAGATCTCCGGCGCGATGTAGTGGATCGTGCCCGGAACCGTCGATCCCGTCCCCGTGCGCGCACGGCCCACGAGACCGAAATCGATGAGCTTCACCTGCGGTTGATCCCCCTCGCAAACCAGCACGTTTTCCGGCTTGATGTCGTGGTGAATCAGACCCCGGCTGTGGATGTACTCCAGCGCACGGCAGACCTGGACCACGACCCCCGCAAGATCCTCGAAGGAACGCTCCCGCCCGTACCGAAGAAGATTCTCGCCCACCACGTATTCCGAGGTGAAGAAAGGCGTGTCCTTCTCTTCCACCATCCCGAAATCGTAGACCTCCGCGAGGTTCGGGTGACGAAGCATCGTCAGCGCCTCGAACTCGTGGCGGAAGTACTTCTGCAGCTGGCGGCGGTGGCCTCCGTGAATCGTCTTCAAGGCCATCTGCCGGTCGTCCCGCAGCGTGTCTTCCACCAGAAAGACCTCGCCCATCCCCCCCCGCCCGAGAGATCGAAGGATCCGATAACGTCGGTTTACAAGATCTCCGTTTTTCATCGTAAAGACCTGTTTACAGTTCTTCGTTCGATTTGTTCGTAGCCATGGAATTATATACGCATGTTTACAGGTTGTGAAGAGAATGAAGCACCCCCCCCCATCACGGTGCAAGCAGGTCCTGTACCTCGCCCATGTTCCGGAATTCCTTCTAGAAAGTCTCATGTTGATCAGAAAACGATCAAGAAAACGATCATGTGAATCAGGCTCGCGAAAACAACCTTTCGCCGTGCGAGGATTGTTCGGCCCGAAAAAAACCAGTACACTGGAATCTGATGGATGAAGGCGGTGTTTCGGTGTTCATCGATCGGCGGAAAGCCGACTCATGAAGTGTCCGGGTTGCCATTACGAGAACCCACCAGGCGCCCTGGCGTGCAACCTTTGCGGTGAGCCTCTCCGGCGCGTCCGGGCGGAGTTTCCCCCCGAAGACCTTTCCCCCGAGAAGAAGGCCTTCCAGGAGAAGTTCACGCGCACGGAAGTGGATCCGCTTTCCTGGATGAATCCGTCCTCGGCGCCGCCGCAGGCGGCCCCCGGTCTCTTCAAGCCGGCGGAGACGGATCCGAAAGCGTTGAAGTATTGTCTGATCTGCTCTCCCCTCGATCCGGTGGCGGTGGAGCAGGACCGTCCGATCCGGATCGGTCGCGGGAAGTTCAACGACCTGATCCTTCCCTTGCCCGTGATCTCCCGGGAGCACGCCCGGATCGACTGGGACGGACTTCATTTTCTCATCCGGGACCTGCAATCCTCGAACGGGATCCGTGTGAACGGCGTGGAGGCGAAGGAGAAAGCGCTGGAGGATCGGGACGTGATCCGGATCGGGCCGTACGACATCGAGTTCCGGTCCTACCGGGGACGCCTGGAGGATTTCAAGCGGGAGATCGAATCCAAGGAGGAGACGGAAGACACGAAGGACCTGGACAAGGACGAGGTTTTCGGGGACGCCTCCACCTTTTCGGGAAAGATCGGCGAGCTGGGGCTGGACGAGGTCATGCAGATGATCGAGTTCAACAAGAAGACGGGCACCCTGGAGGTGGTTTCCGGGCGCAAGAAGGGAGCGTACCATTTCCGGGACGGCCAGATCCTGTGCGGGCGTTTCGAGGGGACGGAGGGGGAAACCGCGGTGGCCCGGGGTCTTTCCTTGCGTACCGGTACGTTTTCGTTCCGGGCCGACGTGCCGCCCTACGAGCCGGGATTCCGCGAAACGACATCGATCGTCCTTCTCAACGCCATGCGCCGGCTCGACGAGCTCGGCCGCTGAGCGTCCCGGGCCACGCGTACACCCGGTCCGGGACCACGGCGATCCTGCGGCCGCGGATCGCCGAACCTCCGGCTTCGCCGGAGGATTCGCCTCCCACACCCCTCCTGGGGATGACGAAGACAAGGGTCACCCCGGCGCTATTCGCGCTGTGGCTATTTTTCGGGGCGCGGGCTGATGTTCGTCGTGAGCCACGTAGCGAAGCGGAGTGGCGCAGCAGCGCGGTCCGAGGTGCGCCGGCTGGACCCGCCGTCGCGGCCTTGCACAGGCAAGGGCTATGGCGGGGAACAGCCGGCGGTCCTTGTGAGCGCGCTCCTTCAGGGCTTCGTGGTTCACGCCGACCGTTGCAGCGCGGACATGCTGTCCGCTCACCTCGAAACCCGGGAACAGCGCGACATTCTCGATTCTTTGGCCCCTTTCCGCGGGCGCGCATCCTTGGTACGCTGAACAGCTGTTTTGCGATCGACCGGAACGCCCGATGAAATGTCCCAAGTGCCAGTACGAGAACGAACACGGGGCTCTCGTGTGCAACCTTTGCGGGGAACTGCTGGTGAAACCCTCGGCGGAGTCGGAGTCCTCCGGCGCGAAGACGACGGAGTCGCCCCCTTCTCCGGCCGGCGCCCCGATCGAGATGGAAAAAGTCGCGGTGCCCGGATGGTCGAAAGCGTCCCCCCTTGCGGGGGGAGGGCCGTTGAGGTACGGCCTCACCTGCTTTCCCCTCGACCCCGTCGTCCTGGATCGGGAGCATCCCGTCGGCATCGGCCGTTCGAAGAACAACGAGATGGTTCTACCGGTGGGCATGGTCTCTCGGCGTCACGCCGAGGTTTTCTTCGACGGCGACGCCTTCGCGGTTCGTGACCTGGGGTCCTCGAACGGGACCTTCGTGAACGGGGAGAAGGTGGAAACAGAGTCGCTTTCGGACGGGGACGAGATCCGGATCGGTCCCTACAACCTGACCTTCAAGGCCTTCCGGGGCGACCTGGACCAGATGGCCGATTCTTCCGGGGTGGAGAAGACGCAGAATTTCACGCAGCGCCAGATCATGGAGAAATCCTCCACGTTTTCCGGGAGCATCGGCGAGATGAGGATGGACGAGGTCTTTCAGCTCATCGAATTCAACAGGAAGACGGGAACGCTGGAAGTGGAGTCGGGCGGCAAGCTGGAGCTGGAGCCGATCGAA
>CAZDSO010000201.1:0-8153 GCA_964508045.1 uncultured Planctomycetia bacterium
AGGCCGGAGCAGGCCGGCGGACCTCGAAAATGACTACAGCGCGAATACCTCGCGCTTGGAGGGCGAGGGTCCTCCCGAGCCCAAACCATGGCTCGCCGGCCCGTACTACGCCGATCGTCTCTTGCAAGGGCTACGTAGGGTCCTCCGTAGCTCTCGCAACCACCTGCAAGCGAAGGAGGATCGGAATTCGTCATTCCTGCGTTCCCGGTGTCCTCGGCGGTGAGAGTCCTCTCGCTGTGGCGCGTCCCCGCTGCTCCGGCTGAAATCTGTATTCGGCGCCGGCGCGCATGGCGCCGCGCGGGCATCGTGCTACAATATTGCGAAGGCGGACATCGAAACGGGAGAAACCGAAGACGAAGGCATTTCGGGTGACGGGACCATGAAGAAAACGGCGATCATCGTGCTTCTTCTCCTGGGCGAGGCGGGCGCCGCCCGCGCGGAGGCGGATTGGGTGGGGAAGAAAGCGCCGGCCATCGACGCGCGGGAGTGGGTGAACGCGGAGAAGACCCCCACGCTGGAGGGTTTGCGGGGGCGCCCGGTCCTGCTGGTCTTCTGGGGCCTGCGCTGCGAGGTGTGTCTCTGCATGCCCGTCTTGGACAAGTGCGCGGATCTCTACCGGAAATACCGGAGCCGGGGTCTCGAGATCCTGGGGCTCCACGTCCACGAGGCGAGCTACAGCGAGGTCGACGTCGTCTCGCTGAAGCACGGGATCGAGTTCCCCATGGGGAACGGCGGGTACAACAAGGCCTACGGGCTGGACCAGGTCCCCCGCGTGTTCCTGCTGGACAAGGAGGGCGTCGTGGTCTGGCAGGGCAAGGACATCGGGGGATCCTTCAGCCGCACGCTGCAGTCGAACCTCCGCGACGTGGACTTCTACGGCGAGGCGTCCCTACCCAAGGGCCTTCGCGCCGTCAAGCGGCTCGTGCAGAAGCGGCGCTTCGGGCAGGCCATCGCGAAGCTGATCGACTACAAGGCGGACCCGAAGACTCCCGACGAGGACAGGGAAGCCGCCGCCGCGTTCCAGGCGAAGCTGGAAGCCCTGGGCGAGCGCGAGTACCTGCGGGCGACCTCCTACGTGCGGACCCTCGACCCCGGCCGGGGCAAGCGGATGCTCGAGAGGCTTTCCCGTGAATACCGGGGGCAACCGGTGGGGCGCAAGGCGGACATCCGTCTGAAGGAGATGGCGAAGGACGCGGATCTGAAGCCCGTGCTGGAAGCCGCCGCCGTCTACCAGCAGCTCCGCGACCTCCTCAAGGCCGGCAACGCGCGCGGGGCCACCTTCAAGGCCCGCTTCCTCATCCAGAAGTACCCCGACACCGTCTACGCGAAGATGACCCGCAACCTCCTGGAAGCGGCCGGCCAGATCGACTAGCCCACCCCGAGCCGCTTACGGAAATCGTCCAGTTTCTCGGCCGCCGCAGGGGTCTTGCGCCGCCGAAGCGGGCCGGAGTACAATATCCATCTGCGCATTGCGCGGGATTCGTCCCACGGCGTGGGAAGCGCTTCTTTCGCGGTTCTTCGTCGCGGACAAGGGAAACGGAGGCTCATCATGAGGAACATCATCCCTCCGGCGTTTCGGCGCCGGGGATCGGGAGCGATTCTCTTTCTTCTCTGTGCGCTCGGCTGCCACAGTTACACGGGGAAGGTCAAGTCGGAATTCGTCAAGGAGGAAGAGGTCGACGAGAAGGTCCTGGTGGACGAGATCGGCCTCGAGACCTTGAACGAGCCGTCGGCCTCGAACCCGGTCCTCGCCCTGAAGGTGCGCTGGGCCTTCAAGCGGGAGTACCGCATGCGGAAAACCTACAAGACGTTCCGGGAGGTTCTTCCCTTCGATCCCGCCCGGGAAGTCATGGAGGTTCTTTCGGCCCCTTTCCTGATCCTGACGGTTCTGCCGGCGGCGCTGGTCACGGCTCCGGTGGAGCTCATCGGGGGGGCCGGCGGGGACGAGGAAAAGGACTACCTCTTCCCGCGCATGATGCTTTTGCCCTTGCAGTTCCTCCATCCGGGCGCCAACGCCGACTGCTGGGTCACGCGGGAGAACGTCTACGGGAAGAAGCCCACGATGGAGGAAGCGGGTCTCCGCTCGGAAACGGACGAGGAGGCGACGATCGAGGAGAGGGGTGGCGCGGCCGAGGGCGCGGAGATCGGGATCGAAGTGCCCGAGACGGGGACGTCCAAGGTCCTGAAGACGGACGGGAAGGGGGTCGTCTCCTTTCCCCTGGATGAGAAGCTGGCGGAGATATCCATGGCCGGCAAGGGTCTGACCCTGAAGGTGACCGTCACCTATCAGGGCAAGGAGACGAGCACGGAGTTCAGCGTTTCTGCCGGGGAACTGGAGCGCATCTACGAGGCGCTGAAACTGAAGTAGCCACCTAGGAGCATGAGGGCATGACCAGAAACGAAATCCCATTGGTGGTCGTCGCGGTGGTGTTTGCGATGTGCGGTTCCGCGCTTGCGGATTTCGGCCCGACCGGCGTGGACAGCAGCGCGCTGGGCAAGGGGGGAGCGCACACCAGTGAAGCCCGGGGGCCGTCGGCGGTCTACTGGAACCCGGCGGGGGTGGGGCGCAGCGAGGGGGTGCTGGGCGTTTTCTCCTTCGGCATGCTGCAAAGGCCCGACTTCGGGTCCAACGAGTTCGGGTCCACCGAACGGCTGTTTCTCGCCGGCAGTTACGGTTTCGGCAAGGAGGACGCGTTGCCGGAGGGCTTGGGCCTGGGCGCCGCGATCGAGAGGCCGTTTCCCCGCTTCGACTATGCCGCCCGCGGGGGCTACCCGCTGGGGGGAGGGAGTGTCCACCGGCTCGGGGCCACGGTCAGCCAGGACTACCTGGAGGTGCTGGTGGCCGCGGGGTTCCGCCCCCTGGAGGCCGACCTGCTGGGCGGAAAGGGGCGTCTCTTCGTGGGGATGAACCTGGGGCTCGGTTTCGCCTACGGAAACACCTCGGGCGACTTCCGCGGCCCCTCCGTTCCCGGGATCACGGAACTCAGCGAGGGCAAAGGGACGGCCCTGCTGTTTCCCGCCGGCCTGGGCACGCAGTTCACCCTCTCTCTGGACGAGATCGATCTGAGCCTGGGCGTGCGCTATCGCGGCGTGATGCCTCTCGTCGACCCCGTCTGCCTTTCGTTTCCGCGGGCCGGCGTCGATCTCGCCTACACCGACCTCTTCATGCCCCCCCCCCAGGAGGGGGCCGTGGGGCTCTCCGTGGTGTTCTTCGACCGTCTTCTCCACACCCTGGAACTCAGCTGGTACTTCTTCGACGGCCCCGACGCTTTCCCCAACGTCGTCCCCCACAACTACCCCGTGATCAAGTACGGATTCGAGTACCGCGTCCCCTTCGACGGGGACAAGAAGGAAATCGCCATGCGCTTCGGTCTTTCCAGCGCTTCCGTCCCGGAAAACGACCGGGAAACGATCTACACGAACAGTGCCACGGGCATCTATTTCGGCTGGGGCCTTGAACTCGGACCCCTGGCGTGCTTTGACGCCTACTTCACCCTCCAGATTCCGGGGGAGGGGGATGTGGATTCCGATACTTTCCTCGCCAGCGTCTCCTACGGCGTTCGATTCTGATACGCCGGGAAAGCGAAGGGAACGATGGATTTCGACAAGATGACCGGAAGCGAGTTCGCAGGGTACACCGTCGGCCGCCTCATCGGGAAGAGCGCGGCCGGCGTCACCTACCTCGCCGAGAAGGAAGGGACACCCTACGCGCTGAAGATCTTCCCCCCGAAAATTCTCGACAAGACCGGCGAAAGCATCGATCGCTTCCTCCAGACGCTCGAGAAGGCCAAGGAGATCCGGCACGACAACCTCGTCGGGATCCTCGAGACGGGAGAGGAGCAGGGCCTGAAGTTCGCCGTCCTGGAGTACCTCGACGTCCCGACCCTCCTCCAGGTCCTCGAGGAATCCGGCCCGCTCTCCGTGGACCGGACGACCGGCATCCTCGCGTGGACCCTCGCCGGGCTCGCGGCTTCCCACGAGGCCGGACTCGTCCACGGCGACCTCAAACCCAACAACATCTTCATCGGCCCGGACGACGTCGTGAAGCTCAACGGCATCGGCGTGTCCAAGAAGGACCTCGTCGACGCCGGCGCCTCCCTCTTCGGCTACGAGGCCGAGACCGTCGAGTACATCTCCCCCGAACAGGTGGCGGCTTCCGACATCGACATCCGTACCGACCTCTATTCCCTGGGGATCATCGCCTACGAGATGCTCGTCGGCAACCCCCCCTTCGTCCACGAGTCCCTCATCGCCCTGCGCATGCTCCATTCCATCGAATCCCCCCCGGACCCCCGGGAGGAGAACCCCGACGTCTCCCCCGCCCTGGCCGCCTTCATCCTCAAACTCCTGGCCAAGGAGCCCAACCAGCGCTACCCGGACCCCACCGCCGCCGCCAAGGCCCTGTCGATCGCCATCGACACGGGCGACGTCCCCCTGTCCGAGGAGCCGGCCAACGCGGAAACGCCCCCCGGCCCGGAAGCGGAGACCCCGCCGGCCAGCGAGGGAGGCGGGCCCGGGGAGGGCGCCGGCTTTCTGGCCGGCCTGGCTTTCGGGGAGGACGCCGGCAGGGAAGGGGCGCCGGAAGAGACGGCGACGCCCGCCGAAACCGAAGGGGATTTCTCCGCGCTCGTGGAGGACGCTTTCTCGGGATTCGACGGGTTGCTGGCCGGGGGGGATGCGGCGGAGCCCGAAGCGCCCTCCGAGACCGCGCCGGCGGAGCCCGAAGCGCCCTCCGAGACCGCGCCGGCGGAGCCCGAAGCGCCCGCGGGAAAGAAGGCGCTGACCGAGGAGGACAAGCAGGCAATCGAGAAGGCGCTCCAGGGGGCCGAGGAAAACCTGGGCACCGGCGATTTCGACGAAGCCCTCGCCTGCCTCGACAAAGGCCGGGAGATCGCGCCCGACGAGCCCCGCATCAAGAGGATGCGCGAGCGCGTCGAGGACGTCCGGAACGACTACAACGAGAAGCGCGCCGCCTTCCAGAGGCTCCGCGAGGAAGGCGACACCCTCGAGCTGGAACGTCTGGCGCGGGAGATCGTGGCCCTCAAGCCTGGAGACGAGCAGGCGGCGGCGTATCTCGGAACCCTGGCCGCCCTGCAGGCGGAACAGGCGGCCGAAGCGGAGCCGGAAGCCGAAGCGCCGGCCGAAGGCGGGGACGGCGGCCGCGCGGACGCGCTGGTTCTGCAGATCCACCGGATGGTCAACCAGAACCAGTTCGAGGAGGCCCTGGAGAAGGTCCGGGAAGCGGAGGCGCTGGATCCCGGTCGCGAGGACGTCGGGAAGCTCTCGAGCGACGTGGAGACCCGCCTGTCCGAGCGGAACGCGCTGCGGGAGCAGGCGGAGGAGGCCTATCGGGGCGAGAACTGGCCCGAGGCGCTGGAGGCCTACAAGCGGCTTGTCACGCTCGAGGCGGACCCGTCCGAAGCCGAGGAGAAGCTCGCGGACATCCGGAAGCGCCACGTCGACGTCGACGATCTGGTCCGGGCCGCGCAGGAAGCCCTGGAGGCCAAGAACCTCAACCAGGTTGAGCGGCTCCTGGACCGCATCCTGGACAAGGCTCCCGAGAACGAGGCGGGCCTCAAGTTGAAGAAGGAGCTGGAAGAGCTCCGCGAGCGGATCGAGGACTTCCGGACGCGGGCCCGGGAGCACCTGGACAACCGGCAGTACCAGTTCGCCCTGGGTCTCTACAAGGACATCCTGGCCCTCGATCCTCGCGACGGGAACGCGACCGACAAGGTGAAGGAGATCGAGAATCTTCTCGAGCACCGCGGGGGGGGCTGGAAGTTCATCGCGGCCGCGGCCGTGGTGCTCCTCATCGCGGCGGCAGTGCTGGGCGGGCTCTGGTGGAAGAACAAGAGCGCCCTGGACCGGGCCGAAACCCTGGTCGGGCAGAAGAAGTACGGCGAGGCCCAAAAGGTTCTGGACGGTCTGGGCGACTTCCTGGTGGACGCCGAGCGGCGGGACGGTCTTCGTGCGCGGATCGCCCGGCTCAGAGCGCCGCGGCCAGGCAGACGACGCCGGAGCCGCCCGGGGCTTCCCGGTACAAGCCCGTGCTCGAGCGGGTGAGGAACCTCATCGAGCAGGGCGCCTGGGACGAGGCGCTCGAGGCGCTGGCCGAGGCCCGGAAACAGGGGGCTCCCGAAGGGGACGTGGACGTGCTGAGGAACAAGGCGCGTTTCGGCAAGACGATGGAGCGCGGCGCGGAAGCCGAGAAGGCGGATGACTGGCGGGGGGCGCTGGAAGCGTACCGGGAAGCCGCCTCCTTCAATGCGAGGCTGGCGGGCGAGGCGGAGGACGCCCTGTTCGAGCAGCTCATCGAAGCGGCGAAGCCTCTCAAGGATACGGACCCGAAGGCGTTTCTGCGCCGTCTCAAGGAACTGGGCGAGGCTTTCGGGCGGGAGGACGAGATCCAGCCCCTGTACGAGAGCGTGGCGGTCGATCCGCGGATGGAAGAGGCCCGCAAGGCCCGGGAAGCGGGAAACTGGCCGAAGGCCGTGGATCTGTTGATGGAGGCCGCGACGAATCCGGTGGTGGCCGAGGAGGCGAAGGCGGAGCTGGAATCCATCCGGACCGAGGTGGAAGAGGGCGCCATCGAGAAATTTCGCGAGAAGGCCTTCCGGAGCGCGGCCGAGGATTTCGAGGGACTGGCGGAGCGGTTCCCGGACCGCAATTACGACGACTGGGTGGAAAAGGCGCGGTACAGCGTCCTGATCGCGGAGGGGCAGGCCCTTCTCGAGGGGGGGAAGGCGGCGGAGGCGATCCCGGTCTTTGAAAAGGCCGGCGAGACCGCCCTGGACGAGCGGTGGGAGGAAGGGCTCGAGACGGCGAAGATCACGCTCTGGACGGAGAAGGCGCAGGCGATGGAGGCGAAGGAGGCGTGGGCCGAGGCGAAGGGCTGGTACGAGAAGATCCTGGCGCTTCTCCCCGGCGACGCCGACGTGGAAGCGAAGATCGAGCTCCTGGAGAAGCGGATCCTCTACGCCTCGGCCCTCGAGGAGATGGAAACGGCCTTCCAGGAGAAGAACTTCATGGACGCCCTGTACGCCGCGAACGAGGCGGTGAACTCCGGCGTGGACGACGGGACGGCGGCGCGGGCCGGGCGGTACCTCAAGCCGCTGCTCGAGATGATCGAGGTGCCCGGCGGTCCCTTCACGATGGGTTCCGAGGCGGGCCGTCCGCGGGAAGCCCCCGCCCATGAGGTCGAGGTTCCGGCGTTCTACGTGACGAAGAACGAGATCACCGTGGCGGAATACGCGGCGTTCCTGGAGGCCTCCTCCGGGGGGCAACACGTCCCGGCGATGTGGGACGCCCAGAAGGGGAAGCCCGATCTTCCGGTGACGGGGGTCTCCCTGGCCGACGCGAAGGCGTACGCCGCCTGGATGTATTTCGAGATTCCCACGGAAGCCCAGTGGGAAAAGGCGGCCCGGGGGGAGGAAGGGCGGACGTTCCCGTGGGCGAAGCGTTCGAGAAGGGCCGGGCGAACACCTACACGGCGGGGAAACGCGCCCCGGCGCCGGTCACGGCCTTCGAGGGGGACCAGAGCCCCTTCGGATGCCTCAACATGGCCGGCAACGTGGCGGAGTGGACGTCGAGCCCCTACCGCCCCTATCCCGGAGCGGACGTGGAGCTGGAAGAGGGGAAAACGGTGATCCGCGGCGGGGACTTCGGATTCAACAAGAAGTACGCCCGCTGCAGCGCCCGGCGCGGCATCGACCCCGGCGCCCGCAAGCCTTTCCTCGGCTTCCGTTGCGTGCGGCGCATCACCATCCGGTCGCTTCTGGACCTCGAGGAGCGGTAACGCTACAGGCTTGCGTAGAGGGCGAGGCCCGGGCCGAATTCCCAGTAGTTCACCAGCGTGCGGTCGTGTCGCCCCTTTCCCATCGAGATCCAGTTCACGGAGAACTCGATGGTGAACCCCCAGCTCTTCGTGAAAAAGACCGAGACGCCCGTGGAAAAAGCCAGCACGCCCGCAAAGCCCGTCTCCCGGCCCAGGTTCCAGTAGAAGCCCCCCAGGCGCGCGTGAATCACGCCCCACGCGAGCGGCAAGAAGCGCCACTCCGTCTCCGCCACCGGAAGGCCCGTCTCGGTGGTGTCGCTCTCGCGGGCGATCCCCGGCGCGTGCAGCAGGTTGTCGAAGTAGAGATAGTCCGCGCCCA
>CAZDSO010000202.1:0-8102 GCA_964508045.1 uncultured Planctomycetia bacterium
CCCCCCGGCAAGGGCAGCTCCCCCGTCGTCTGGATCCTGGTCATCCTCGGCCTCTTCGTCCTCGCCGTCTCCATCCTCTTCAACGTCGTCCTCCTCGGCGTCATCGTCGCCCAGGGCTTCCCCGGCACCGGCGCCGGCAACATGATCGAGAAACGCGTCCAGGGCAAAGCCTCGGACAAGGTCCTCCTCATCAACGTCTCCGGCGTCATCAGCAGCGGGCAGACCGTCCTCTTCCTCCCTTCCGGCGACCTGGTCCAGCACGTCAAGCAGCGCCTCCGCGTGGCCGAGCGGAACAAGGCCATCAAGGCCGTCATCCTCAAGGTGGACAGCCCCGGCGGCACCGTCACCGCCAGCGACGAGATCTTCAAGGCCGTCGAGGCCTTCCGGGAGAAGACCGGGAAACCCGTCATCTCCCTCATGGACTCGGTCGCGGCCTCCGGCGGCTACTACGTCTCCATGGCCTGCGATCGCGTCGTCGCCCACCGGGCCACCCTCACCGGATCCATCGGCGTCATCATGCAGTTCCTCAACTACAAGGGCCTGTTCGAGGAGCACGGGCTCAAGTGGATCACCATCACGCCCGAGAACGCCGACCTCAAGGACATCGGCGCGGCCGACCAGGAATTCACCGAGAAGGACCGCCAGGTCATGCAGTCCATGGTCGAGGACATGTACGACCTCTTCCTCGACCGCGTGAAGGCCGGGCGCCCCAACCTCTCGGAAAGCGAGATCCTCCGACTGGCCGACGGCCGGCCCTACACGGGCCAGCAGGCACTCGACAACGGGCTCGTGGACGTCCTGGGCGACCTCGACACCGCCCTCCAGGAAGCCCGCAAGATCAAGCCCTTCGCCGAGGACGCCACCGTCGTCGAGTACAGGACCATCACCCCCTTCTCCGGCCTCTTCGGCATGACGGGCCCCTCCCCGCCCGGCGGACGCGAAGCCCTGGGACGCCTCGCCGAGGGACTGCAGGAGAGGACCGTCCCCCGGTTCTACTACCTCTACCAGCGGTGACGGACGCACCACGAAGAAGGCCCGTACGAATTCAGTCGGCCATGAGCCTTCGGCTCTCCCGGAAACCATGAAAACTTGGAGGGCGAGCCTCTCCTCCTTCGCTTGCAGGTGGTTGCGAGAGCTACGGAATCCCGAACCGGAAATGGCGGCACGGTTCGGGATGGAGTGGCGCAGCAGCGCGGGCCGAGGTGCTGCGGACAGGAGGTTCCTGCCTGCCGTCGCTGACGGCGACAGGCAGACGCGATCCGACCTGAAGTGCTGCCGGCAGGAAGCCGGCGGTCCCAGGGGCAACCGGCCGACTGAAATCTGAAATCTCCAATCTTCAATCCCTCAATTCGTAATTCCAGCATTCCATCCTTCCATCGCCCATCGCCTCTCCCTCCCCCTCTTCTCCCCGTGATGTATAATCGATTTTGGACGCCGTTCTCTCTGGAGACCGACTCGTGCGCGGAACGCTTCCGATCATCCTCGAGACCCTCGCCCTGATCGCCCTCGCCCTCCCGGCCGGATGCAAGCCCTCCGCCTCCCGGGATGCCTCCACCGAAGGGCCCGACAAGAACCACGACGCCGCCCGCGAGGTCCTCCCTCCGCTTCCCACCCCCGAGCCCATCCGCCCCGCCTACGGCGCCGGAAAATGGTACCCCGCCGGCAAGGACGAACTCGCCTCCGCCGTGAAAGGCCTTCTCGACGGCGCAAGGACCGGACCGGTCGAGAAACGCGTCGTCGCCCTGGTCAGCCCCCACGCGGGCTACGTCTACTCGGGTCCCATCGCCGCGGAAGCCTACGCAGCCGTGCGGGGGAAGTCCTTCGACACGGTCGTGCTGGTCGGACCCAGCCACGGCGGCCCGCTGGACGGGATCTCCGTGACCCCGAAGGGCTCCTTCGCCACCCCGCTCGGCGCCGTCCCCGTCGACGAGGCGCTGGCGTCCGCGCTCCTGGACGACGAGACCGGCCGGATCCGCCACCAGGCGGAGGCGGACGCCCGGGAACACAGCCTGGAGAATCAGATCCCCTTCCTCCAGGTCGCCCTGGCCGGGCGGTTCCGCATCCTGCCCGTGCTGATCCGCGCGAAGGACCCCGACGACTACGTCATCTTCGCCGACGCGCTCGAGTGGGCGGTGGAGGGCAAGGACAAGAAGGTCCTGCTCGTCGCCAGCACCGACCTCTCGCATTTCCCCGCGCACGACGACGCGAAGAAGGTCGATCCCGAGATCATGGAAGCGGCCGCCTCCCTCGACGCGAAGCGCCTCCTCGCCACCGACCGCGAGATCATGCGCCGCGGCGTCCCGAAGCTGGCCTGCACGATGTGCGGTCTGGACGCCGTGATCTCCGTGATCCTCGCGGCCCGGGCCCTCGGCGGCACACGGGCGCGCATCCTGGACGTGCGGGACGCCTTCGACGTGACGGGGGAGAACCCGCAACGCGTCGTCGGGTACGGGGCCATGGCCGTGATGGCCGGCGAATCGGAGGGCCTGAGCATGGATGCCAAGCGCCTGCTGGTGTCCCTGGCCCGGGCGGGAGCCGAGGCGGCCCTGGCCGGCGAGGATCCTTCCCTTCCCGATCCCGACGACCTGCCCGCCGAGGTCAAGGCGCCCCGGGGCGCCTTCGTCACGCTGAACAACCCCGAACGCGAGCATCCACTGCGCGGATGCATCGGCAGCTACAACCTCGAGGGCTCGCTTCCCCTCTACGCCATCGTGGCCCGCATGGCCTCTTCCGCCACGCGCGACTCCCGCTTCACCGACGATCCGGTGACCCTCGACGAGATGAAGAACGAGATCCGCGTCGAGGTCTCCGTCCTCTCCCCCTTCCGCCGCACGGACGATCCGGAAGACATCACGCTCGGCGTCCACGGCGTGTGCCTGGTCTGGCGGGGACGGAGGCGGTCGGTCTACCTGCCCCAGGTGGCGACCGAGACGGGATGGGACCGGGCGACCTTCCTCTCGAGACTCTGCCTCAAGGGGGGCCTCCCTCCCGAGGCGTGGAAGGACGAGGAACACATGCGCTTCGACCTCTTCACCGCCGAGGTGTTCCGCGAGTAGGAGGATCCCACCGCAGAGTGCGCGGAGGTCGCAGAGAGGCTGCGAGGAAATCGTCCCCCGTCGACCCTCTCCTGATCAACAACGCCTCACGCGCCCGGCGATGCGCGGAGCGCGCGGAGGACCTCGAGGACCGCATCTGGCCGCACATCGTCGACGAGAACGGCGCGACCGATGCGCTCGGGAAGGACGAAGCGAAGCCGCCCGGAGAGCGCCTTCTTGTCCGCGCCCATGGCCTTCAGCAGCGTCCCGGGGTCCGCGTCCGCGGGCAGTCCCACCGGAAGGCCCAGCGTCTCGAGAAGCGCGGACAGCCGCGCCGTCTCCGCCGGCGGAAAGCCGCGGAACCGCTCGGCCAGGCGCGCTTCCGCCACCATCCCCGCCGCGACCGCCTCGCCGTGCCTCCACACGCCCGGCCCGGACGACGATTCCAGGGCGTGGCCCACCGTGTGGCCCAGGTTCAACAGCGCCCGCTTCCCCGTCACCTCCCGCTCGTCCGCCTCCACGACCGAGGCCTTGATCTCCACGCTCCGCCGGATCATCCGCTCGAGCGCTTCCGGCTCCAGAGCCAGGATCGCGTCCGCTTCCGCCTCCAGGCGGTCGAAGAACGCCGCGTCCAGGATCACCGCTTCCTTCACCGCCTCGGCGAGACCCGAGACGAACTCCCGCCGGGGAAGGGTCCCGAGCGTCGAGGGATCGATCAGCACGCCCGCCGGCTGGGCGAACACCCCCACGAGGTTCTTCGCCCCCGCGTGGTTCACCCCCGTCTTGCCCCCCACCGAGGAATCGACCTGGGCCAGGAGGCTGGTGGGAATCATCAGAAAGGGAAGGCCCCGCATGTAGGTCGCGGACGCGAACCCGCCCACGTCGCCGACCACGCCGCCCCCCAGCGCCACCAGCGACGACCCGCGGTCCAGGCCCGCGGACAGCATCTCTTCCCACAGCCTCGCCACGACCGCCGGCGATTTCGACGCCTCCCCCGCCTCGATCCGCAGGCGGCGCACCGAAAGGCCCGCCGACGAAAGCCCCCGGAAGGCCGCCTCGCCGTACAGCGGGTCCACGTTGGCGTCGGACAGGAGCGCCGCGGCGCCGGAGGGAAGACGGTCGCGCACGAAGGCTTCCAGGCGCGCCTCGAGCGCGCCCGCCTCGACGAGCACGTCGTAGCTGCGGCCGGCAAGACGGACCTGGATGGCTGGCATGGCGGATCTCACAGGGCGCGCGGGCGGTTCACGGGGATCCGGAAGGGGCGTCCTCCCCGCCGGCGTCGCTCTCCGGCTCCGGCTCCGGGGACGCCCCTCCGCCCTCGGGGCGCTCCTCCGGGGACGTCCCGGCGTCCCCCGGGGGCGCGGTGTCCCCGGCCGGCGCTTCCGGGGACGCCGGTCCTGCTTCCGGGGCCTCCTTCCCGCCGGCGGCGCCCGGCTTCTTCGCCAGCGGCTTTCGGTGCGCCTTTCGCTTCCCCGTCTGCTCCGCCTTGAACGCCTCGTATTTCCGCCGCTCGTTGCGGACGAGGAAGAACATCACGGGGATGAAGAGGACGACGACGATCCCCACGATGATCTCGGCCCAGGTGATGTTGCGGCCCGCCACGACCAGTTCGACGCCGAAGATCTTGATGGGTTTCCGGTGGGGATACTTGGGGATCTGCTTCACCGTCCGGCCGATGACCAGCGGGCTCTCGATGGCGCGGTTCTCCCGGTTCCGGTACTTCCAGATCTTGTAGAAGATGCCCCGGACCTGGATCACGGTCTCGAACGGCGTCCAGTCGGCGGACGCGGGGGGCAGGTCGATGATGTAGAAGGAGAGGACCTCGCCGTACCGGTCGACCATCTGCCCGATGTACGCGCGCCGGACGCCCGAGCGGTTCTCCTCCAGGGGCTTCTCGCGCAGGGCGATGAGCGTGCCGCGGATGCGGATGCGGCGCCCGCGGTGGTCCCGCGGCGCCCGCATGAGATCCGGGGACTCGATCTTCTTGTCGACCGTCTTCTCGAATTCCTCCTCGGTAAGGGTCGCGGCGCGGTGGACGAGGTAGTAGAAGGCCTCGGGGTCCATGTACTCCTCGCCGTCGATCACGTCGTCCGCCCAGTGGGGGTTGGGCTCGAAGGGCTTGATCTCGTTCTTCAGATCCCCTTCTTCCGCCTCGTCGCCCGGATCGGGGACCTTCTCGACCTGGAGCTTCTGCATGGGAATCCCCTGGCCGTCCACGAAGGAAGTGGAGATGCGGCGGTCCTCCGGCGGGGTGTCCCCCTCCTCCCCGTCGGCGTCGGCGGCCTCCTTGCCGGAGCCGCCGGCCCCGGAGAAGAGGAAGGAGAGCAGAAGGACCAGAACGACCAGCGCGGCGAACCCCATGATCAGGAGGGTCCGCATCTCCTTGTGTTTCATTCCCCCGGTGCCGGCATCTGAGCCTGGAAACATGATGGACTCCTTCAGGTCGGACCGGGCGGTGGGGCGGAACCATTTCATTGTAGGGAATGCGGGGAGGAGGGTAAAGGGCCCAGCTTCGCCGGGCTTGCAAAGCGTGCGCTCGCCCTTACACGCCCGCGGCGAGGTCCTGCAGGGCCCCCGGCACGTCCCGCCCGAGATGCAACCGGAGCACCTTCCGGCCCGCCTTCTCCAGGGCCTCCCGGTCGCCGAGCGCCTGGGCTCTCTCGAGGACTCCGAAGGAAAGGGCGGAGGACGTCTCGCCCGCCCCGTCGGGAATGGGAAGGTCCTCGGCGGCGTCGGCCGTGAACTGGACAAACAGGCCGCGGCCGGCGTCCCCCTTGTGGAGCTGCCCCGTGGAATGGAGGAAGCGCGGCCCGAAGGCGGCGGTGGCCGCAAGGCCCGAGGCGTCGCGGATCCGCGCGCGAAGCGCCTGCAGGGCCGCCTCCGTCTCCGCGGCGGGCGTCACGAAGGCCTGCAGCGAGACGTAGGCGCCTTCCGTCCCGGACGCGAGGAGCGCCGCGAGGGCCTGCCGGGGCCCGGCGCCCGGGGGGCCCCCGTAGACGGCGACGTCCCCCTCCCGCCCGCCGGGCTCGGGTTCGGGAAGCCGGCCTTCTGCCCGGTACGCCTCCACCATGGCCCGGGCGGAGACCTTCGCGGACTCCACGTTCGGCTGGTCGAACGGGTTGATCCCGAGGAGGCATCCGGCCACCGCGGTGGCGAACTCCCACCGGAAGAACTCGGCCCCCAGATCCTCGAGCGCCGCGAGGCGGATGCCGACGGCGGGCCGCCCCTTCGCGGCCGCGTTCCGGAGCGTTGACCCTTCCTGATCGTCCCCGCCCCGGCCCGTGTGGACGAACAGGCGGTCCTCCCCCAGCGCGCCCGGCGGGGCGTCGTCGTCGCCGTTCACGGGCAGGACGCCGCGCCCCTCCTTGCCCGTGCTCTCGGCGACGAGCTGTTCGATCCAGGCGCCGAAGGGGGCGAGGGGATCGGACCACAAGAGCGTGAGCTTGTCTTGCCCCCGCAAGGCCAGACTTCCGATCGCGGCGCCCAGCCTCGCGCCGGGGTTTCCGGGACCCGCTTCGGCGCATCGTTTGGCCATGGCCCGCGCGCGGGCGAGAACCGCCCGGATGTCCACGCCGATCAGGGCCGCCGGCAGGAGCCCGAAGAACGACAGCGCGGAATACCGCCCGCCGATGTCCGGGTCGTTGAGGAAGACCTTCCGGAAGGCGAGGGCCTCGGCCTGGGCGACGAGCTTGGATCCCGGATCGGTGACGGCGACGAACCGGCGGCCGGCCTCCTCCCGCCCGAGGGCTTCGACCGCCCGGTTGTAGAAGGTCTTGAAGAGGGAGAGGGTCTCCACGGTGGATCCGGACTTCGTGGACACGATGTGGAGGGTCGCGGCGGGGTCCAGGGACCGGGTCCGGCGAAGGACCGCCCCGGGGTCGGTGGAGTCGAGAACGTCGAGATCGAGGCGTCCCGGCGCGACGCCGAAGACGCGCCGGAAGACCTCGGGGGCGAGGGAGGAGCCGCCCATGCCGAGCAGGAGGGCGTGCGTGCATCCGTCCGCGGCGGCGTCCCGGGCGAACGCCTCGAGGCCGTCCGCTTCCTTCTCCATGGCGTGCGGGGCGTCCAGCCAGCCGAGGCGGTTGGCGATCTCGTCGGGATCGGGTTTCCAGACGGTGTGGTCCCGGTCGAGGATGCGGGGCACGATCCGCTCCTGGTCGATCCTCTCGAGGGCGCCTTCCACGGCGTCCGCGCCGGCGCCGAAATCCTCGAAGGCCTGGTCGAGGGCGTCGCTTCCGTTCGTCATGGGTGGTTCCTCCTGCGCGCTCCGCGTGCGGTTGAGGCCGGCCTGGACGTTTCATGTTTCTGCATGAGGGTATACAATGAACGCGTATGCGCGACCAGCATTCTTTCCGGATCCCTCCCTGGGCCCTCGTGGCGGGGATCATCCTGCTCCTGCCGTGCTTCCGCGCGGCGCGTGCGGGCGAGGCAACGCCTTCGGGGGAGGCGGGGGACGGGCAGGCCGTCGAAGCCGGGCCGGAGGAGGGGGAGGCGCCCGTCGGGGAGGCGGACGGAAACGGGGAGAGGAAACCCGCGCCCGGGAAGCCCGGCGCGAAGGCGGAGCCGGAGGTGGTCTATCTCCCCTTCGCCTCGCCCCCGCCGCAGAAGTCCCGGAAGAAGAGCCTCTTCTTCGTGGAGCCGCGGGCCATCGGGTACCGGTTCATCCTGGAGCGCGTCCGCGTGGGGGACGGCGGCGCGAGAGGCACGAAGATCGAGCCGGAAGCGGACCTGGAGATGGAGAACGCCCTCCTCCTCTCCCCGGAGATCAACACGCAGATCAACTACGAGATCCTGGGGTACCTGACGCGTCTCCGGTTCAACTACACCTCGGTCACGCTTCACGGCCTGGCGAAGCTGGGCCGGGATCTCGCGTTCGGAAGCGAGACGTTCACGGCGGGGACGGTGGTGGGGTCGGTGTTCTCGCAGAGGCGGGTCTCGCTGAGGCTCGTGCAGGAGGTCTTCAAGTCCGATGCGGTGGAGGTGGACGTGGGGCTGGGCGCGGACTATCTCTACTTCTACAACCTGCTGCACGCGCCTGGGATTTCTAGTGATACCGCGACCACCGAG
>CAZDSO010000203.1:0-8040 GCA_964508045.1 uncultured Planctomycetia bacterium
CGCCGAAACTCCCACAACCCTTTCCCTTGCACTCCTGCCATGGATCGGGAGTGAAAGGTCCCGCAAAAACCCGTGCATCCCCCTTAACCCGGATTATTCATGAAGACGTAGCGAGGTTGCCGCAAGTGCCTGAGATGCGAGGAGCAAGACGATTCCGGTCCGGAGCGTGGCCAAAGCGCCACGTGAGGGCCGGAATCGTCGCAGCGACGAAGCAGATCATGTGCTTGCGGCGACCGCAGTAGTTTTCATGAATAATCCGGGTTAAGACCTGGAATTCGAGGTCCACCCTGGGGTATTTCCATGAAGGGGATCTACGAAAAGGAAGGGAGGACCACGACTTATTTGCAGCGCGAAACGCTCGTGGGCCCATCCCCCTTCCGCCTCCTCCCCGGACCTTGTATCATGCCCGATTCTGTGCGCTGGAGTGAACGCTCTTGACCGGAAAAGAACGCGCCCGGGCCGCCCTGCAAGGCGAGAAGACGGACCGCGTCGCCCGCTACGCCGACGTCGTCGATCCCGGGCATCTCATCAGTCTCGGCGGGCTCGGCGAGCTCGCTTCCGTCCGGGCGGCGAAAGCCCTCGGCCTCGACATGACCCGGGCGCCGGGCCTGCCTCCCGTCCCCGTTCCGCCGGGCGCGGGACGGTCGGACGTGAAGAAGATCCTCGACGTCGTGCTGGATTCGTTCCGGGAGGCGGCGGACCGCGCCGCGGATGCTTTTCTCGTTCTGATGGAATTTCCCCACGCGCTTCTCGGGGCCATGATGGCGCGGCACGGGGCCATGGAAACCCTGTCCATCCTCGCCGACGATCCGTCGGAAGCCGCGCGGCGCCTCGAGGAGGACGCGGAGGTCTGCGTGGCCCTGGCGGAGGGCATCGCCTCCTTCCAGGAGGTGGAAGCGGTGCTTTTCATGGACGATCTGGCCGGCGCCCAGGGGCCCTTCATCTCCCCCGACACGCTCCGCGCGCTGTATTTCCCGCGGGTCCGACACGTGTTCGACACGCTCGCCTCCGCGGGCATCCGCGTCCTGTTCCATTCGGACGGCGATGTCTCCACCATCGCGGAGGACATCCTCGCGTCCGGCGCGGCGGGTCACCATCCGGTGGAGGCCGGGGGAAACTGGGGGCTGGACGCGGCCTCGGCCGGAAACGCCGTGCTGGTCGGCAACGCAGCCTTGGGTTTCCTTGCCGCCTCCGAAAGCGAAGCCGCCGAGGAAGGGCGTCGGTGCCGGTCCTTCGGCGCCCGTCATCCCCGCTATTTCATGGCCCCCGCCTCCGAGATCGGAAGCGAAGTTCCCCTGGAAAACATTCTGGCCTTCTTCGGCCTGCGTGATGGGGGTGGGCCCTGAAAAGCGTCTTTCGTGGAAAGGCCGTTCGCCTCCGGGGAGATTCCGCGGCGACCTTCGCTTGACCCTGCCATGCTGCGCACTATGATAGGAAACGAGGGGGAAGGGGTTTTCCCCCGACCGGACCAGCACGTTTTCCTGGTTCCCAGCATGGGGGGTTTCACGATGAGCTATGCGATCCGTCTGGTTCACGCCGGCATCCTCGGCGCCCTGGTTCTCCTTTTTCTTCCCGCCTGCCAGAGCGCGCCGCCGGACGGCGGCATCCGGGTCATCGTCGCCGACTGGCCCGGCCGGAGCCCCCAGGACGCCCAGGAAATCATTTCCATCACGGGCGCGGATTTCCGGTGCGGGGTGGACGAGCACGGGGATTTTTCCTTCACGCCGACGCTGTCCTCGAACCGGGTGGAATTCCCGGACGGCTCATGGGTGGAAGCCGAAAGCCTCCGCGTCAAACTGATCCGCGAAGAGGACAACACGCTCGTGGGCGCCGGTCCCCACACCATCGAAATCCTGTTGGAGGGACAGGTGAAGCTCACCGGCCCGTTCGCCGCCCACCTGCAGGGGTGGCTGGGAGAAACGTCGGGAGCCGGCGAATCCCTCAAACTGACAACCGGCTCCTTTCAGGGCCCCATGATTCTCCAGTGCCCCGTCGAACTGCTCGCCTTCATGGCGCAAGGGCGGGCCATGGTGTTCGGATCGCTTGCCGGGATCCTGGAGAAGGAATTCGACACTACGCCCACAGAGCCGCCCGCCGAGGAGCCTGCGGAAGATCTTCCCCCCGAGCAGCCCAACGAGGACATGCCGCCCGAGGAGCCTGTCGAGGATGTCCCCCCCGAGTAGGCCGGGGGAGATCGACACGACGGGACCCGCCGTCGGGGGTCACGAGGTCATGGCCTCGATGAACTTGGGCAGGAACGCGGCCAGGTCGGCGACGACGCCGTAGTCGGCCATGGAGAAGAACGGCGCGTCCTTGTCCTTGTTGACCACCACGATGCATTTGGCCCCGAGGATCCCGACGGTGTGCTGGATCTGGCCCGAGATGCCCACGCCCACGTAGAGCTCGGGGGAGGCCTTCTTGCCGGAAAGCCCGAGGATCCTCTCCTCCGAGAACCACCCGAAGTCCGTGGCGGGCTCCCGCGTGCAGCCCACCTCGCCCTCGAGGACCTTGGCCAGTTCCATCGCCGGCCCCAGGTTGTCCTTGTTCTCGAATCCCTTGCCCACGCACACGATCGCGCGCGCGTCCTCGAGGTTCACGGACTCCCCTTCCTTGGCCTTCTTCTCGAGAACGGCGAACGCGGGCGCGTCCATCTCCGCGGAGAGTTCCTGGACGTCCCCGGAGGTGGAACCTTCCGGGGCCGGTTCGAAGCTCTTCGGCATGCTGGTGAAGACCGGCGTCGGCCCGTCCACGGAAGCCCGTTCCACGGTGTTGCCTCCGAGGTTGTAGCGCTCGTAGACGGGCTTTCCGTCCGCGGCGTCCAGCGCGTTGATATCGGTGACGCAGACGCCACCGAGCCTGTGGGCGAGTCTTCCCGCCGTTTCCCGGCCGCGCCTCGTGGACGCCATCAGCACCAGCGGCGCTTCCTTCTCGCGCGCGATCGCGGCGAGCATGGAGGCCTTGGACTTCGCGTCCGGCGCGCTCGAGGCGTCCGCCTTCGAGACGAGGACGTGATCGGCTCCGTGCCTGGCCAGGGAGTCGGCGTCTTCGCCGCTTCCGCCGAGCAGCACGGCCGTGACGGCTTGAGCTCCCAGGCCGTCCTTCAACGCCTGGGCCTTGCCCAGCAGTTCCGGCACCAGCTCGTTCTTCTCGCTGAATACGATGATGTCAGGCATGTCTCGTCTCCCAACGCCGCAACCGGCAATGCGAATTCCGCAATCAAACAAGTCCTTCCTTTTGCAGGGCCTCCTTCAGCCCCTGGGCCATGTCCTCGACCGACCCCTCGATCATGATCCCCTTGCGGTCCTGGACGGGCGCGAGGTCGCTTTCGACCTCGATGCGGGAAGCCGCCGCGCCCGTTTCGGCGCCGTCGAGGTCGAGGTCGCCGGGTTTCAGGAACGCCACGGGCTTCTTGGCGGCCTTGAGGATCTGAACCATCGAGGCCAGCCTCGGCTCGTTGATCTCGGAGGTGACGCCCAGCACCATGGGCCGTTTCCCTTCGACGACCTCCAGGGCCTCTTCCATGTCCCGGGTGAGGACCAGGCCATCGCCCTTCACCTCGATCGCCCGTACGTAGCTGCAAAAGCCGAAGCCGAGGCTTTCGGAGATCCGGCCGGGAACCTGGCCGGAATAGTGATCCGCCGACTCCTCGCCGCAGATCACCAGATCCGCGCCCCCGTCGGCCTTGATCGCCGCGGCGAGCACGTTCGCCGTCGTTTCGGAGTCCGCCCCCTTGAAGGCGGGATCGTTCATGACCACGCCCTTGTCCCCGCCGCGGGCCAGGGCCTCCTTGATGGAGTCCTTCAGCTTCTGCGGCCCCAGGCTGTAGACGGTGACCTCGCCGCCTCCCGCCTCCTTCAGCTGGACGGCGGCTTCCAGGGCGTTCAGGCTCATGTCGTCGAACTTGAAGGGGACGCCCTCCAGGACGGCCTTCCGGTCCTTGATCCGCACCTGTTCCAGGTCCCGGATCAGCTTCATGCAAACCGCGATCTTCATCGTCTCGCTCCCTATTCAAGATTGTAGATTGGAGATTGCAGATTCAAGCAGAAAGGCCTTTGCCGCTGCTCCAATCCAGAATCGAAAATCGAAAATCCTCTATGGACGATCCTCGCCTGCGCTCTAGCCGAACCGGTAGTGCACCCCGAACGCCCCCGCCGGATACCGCCACGTCAGGCCCGAGGGCTCCGGGCAGGCGATCAGGCAGGTGCCGCACTCGAGGCACCCCTCGTACCGGACGTTGATCGCCCCCTGCTCGCCCTCCGTGTAGACCTTCGCCGGGCAGACCCAGAGGCACACGCGGCTCGAACACACCTTGCAGACCTCGGCGTCCAGCTCGATGTGGGACGCCGGGGCCACCTTGAAGACATCCAGTCCGAGTTTCGCGTCGAGATCCATCTTCACTCGTCCTCTCGAGTGTGCCGATCATGGGTGCGCAGGGATGTCAGATTTCAGCAGCAAAACGGCGATCCATCCTCAATCGCTGGAATCGCCAACCTGAAATCTGAAATCCATTCCGGATCACCTCGGATCGTTGCCCACCGGCTATATTCTCAGCATTTTCCACCCGTCCCGGAACATCCTCCACAGCCCGATGCGCTTGAGCCATCCCCAGGCCCGCTTGCCCAGCCTTCCCTGCGCCTCGGGCCCCACCGTGAACAAATCCTCCATCACGGCCGTCGCTTCCCGGGGGTAGAAGGTGAACAGCCGGGGATCCTGCATGAACGCGGGCATGTTCTTCAACTGCTCGAGTTCCTGCAGGACGAAGGTCTCCTTCAGCTTCTTCTCGTAGCCCGACAGGCTCGAGGCGGAAAAGTCCTTCCGCGCCCGCGCCTCGAGTACCGCCTCGGCGGCGATCGCGCCGGACGCCAGGGCGAAATCCATGCCGCGGACCGTGTATCCCGCGTTCACGGCGAGTCCGGCGGCGTCGCCCGTGACGAGAAAACCGTCGGCGAACAATCCCGGCATGCCTTCGATGCCCCCCTCGGGAATCACGTGGGCCGCGTATTCCACCGTTTCCCCGCCTTCGAGAAGCGGCGCCACTTCCGGCCGTTCCTTGAACGCGTCGAGCAGCTCGTCGATGCGCTTCTCCCCCCCCGCCGCCGCGAGATCCTCGATGCCGATCACCAGCCCCAGCGACACCGACGCCCGGTTCGTGTAGAGGAATCCCCCCCCGAAAAGGCCCGCAGTGAGGGAACCCACGAAAAGCTGCGAAGCCCCGCGGCCCTGCCCGCAGGCGAAGCGGTCGTCGATCTTCTCTTCCGGAAGCTCGATGACCTCCTTCGCCCCCACCGCGTAGTGGACCGGCTTGAAGCGCCCCCTGAGCCCCGCCTGCTCGGCGAGAAACGAGAGGACGCCGTCCGCCGCCACCGTCACGTCCGCCGTCAGCTTGGCGTCCGGGCTCTCCACGCCCGCCACCTTCCCGTCCTCCTTCACCAGGTTCACGGTATTGCCCGGAATGACCATCCCCCCCGCCTCCATCACCTTGTCCGCCATCCACTGGAGGAAGGGGTTGGGCAGGACCGTGTGGCTCTTCGAGGCGGGCTCGGCGAACGCCTCGCTCCGGACCTCCAGCGTCGCGCTACGCTTCCCCGAGACGGCCGTGATCCTCTCCGAGACCACGTCCCGCTCGAAGGGCGCATCGTCCAGGAAATCGGGAAGGTGTGGGCGGACGGGCCCCGTGTACAGCCGGCCCCCGGTCACGCTCTTGGCCCCGGGATTCTCCCCCCGCTCCACCACCACCACCTCGACCCCGGCCCGGGCGAGCTTCCACGCGCAGGCGAGGCCGGCGAACCCCGCCCCCGCCACCACCACTTCGACCTTTTCGGCTTCCATGATGACGACACGTCCCCCCCCGCCGCGCGGCGAGGCGCGGCGCGAGGGACGTCCTTCAACCCCGCCGTCGGGGCGTCATTTCGACTGGGATCCGCGATACGGCACCAGCTCGTCGCCGCCCCAGTCGCGCCCGATGATGATCCGCATGACGTTCTGGCCGCCTTCCGCGCCCACGTAGTAGGAGATCAGGCCGCGCAACGCCATTTCCACGTCGCATTCCTTGGTGTAGCCGTAGGCGCCCAGCTGCTTGAGGGCGTGTGTCGCCGTCTTCACCGCCTGGTTCGGCGCCCGCAGCTTGCACATGGCCACGGTCTTGTTCATCTCGGAGACCGTGATCTCCTCGTCCCCCGCGTACCAGTTGTCGAGCAGCCACGCGGCCCGGGCCAGCATCAGCTTGGTCATCTCGATCTGCGTGTAGTCGTCCACCATCTCGAAGGACACGCCCTCGTAGTTCGCAAGGGGCCTTCCGAACATCATCCGCTGCTTGCAGTAGTCCCGGGCGATCTCGAGGCACTTCTCCGCGCCGCCCAGGCACGCCGAGGCCACCAGCACCCGCGCCACGTTGAATCCTTCCATGTTCATGTGGAACCCGCGGTTCACCTCCCCGATCACGTAGTGCTTGGGGATCTTCACGTTCTTGTAGGTGAACCCCCCCGTGGAAAGACCCATCCGCCCCATGTCCTTGTAGACGGTGTGGCTGACGCCCTCGGCCTGCGCCGGCACGTAGGCGAACGTCATCCCCCGGTGCGCCTTCTCCGGATCGGTCTTGAGCAGCGTCAGGTGCCCGCCGCCCATCTTCGAGGCCTCGACCACGCCCGAGATGTAGGCCTTCTCGCCGTTGATGAGATAGTGGTCTCCCTTGTCCTCGGCCTTCGTGGTGATCCCCAAAACGTCCGAGCCGCCCTGCGGTTCCGTCGTGTTGATACCGATGAACCACTCCCCCTTGGCCACCTTGGGCAGCAGCTCCTTCTTCAACTCCTCCGTTCCCCGCTGCGCCACCAGAGCGGCCCACCCCAGGTTCAACAGCGTGTAGACGGGAAGGGACATGCTCAGCTCGGCCCGCGCCAGCTCGATCACCGTCAGCATGGCGTACGTCATCTCCTCCCCCGGCACCGCGTTGCCGCCGTACGCCTCCGGGATCGTCACGCCGAAAATCCCCAGATCCACCATCCCGTCGATGATGTCCTGCGGAATGCCTTTCTCTTCCTCGTCGATGGACCGCGAGCGCGGGGCGATGTTCTTCTCGGCGAACTCGCGGACCATCTTGCGCCACAGTTCCTGTTCCGTTGAGAAGCGAAAATCCATGGTTTTACCTCCAATTCGATCGCGCCGGAAAAGCGCGCCTCGGTACGTTCGAACACGCGTTCGGAAGGGGGGAACGTATTCGAGACCCAGGAGCATGTCAAGGGATTTACGGGAGAACTCCAGGCCCCCGGGACTCGGCACAAACATCCAGGATTGACGCCATTTCACTGAATGTCTATGATTATAGCTATAATTGTCCACATTTTCGAGGACTCCCCTTGAGAACCATCCAGATGACCCTGGACGAGGATCTGGTCGACGCGGTCGACCGGATCGTCTCCGCCCTGAAGACGACCCGGTCCGCCTTCACGCGCGCGGCGCTTCGCGAAGCCGTGAACAGATACCATACGGCGCGGCTGGAACAGGCGCATCGCAAGGGCTATGAAACCCACCCCGTGAACAGGGAAGAATTCAGCATCTGGGAAGCGGAACAGGCCTGGGGGGACGAATGAAACGCGGGGATATCCGGTGGTACAGATTCCGGTCGCCGGACAAGAAGCGAGCCGTTCTCGTCCTGACGCGCGATTCCGTCCTCGCGTATCTGGACGAGGTCACCGTGGCCCCCGTCACCTCGACCGTCCGCGACATTCCCAGCGAGGTCCTCCTCACGCAGGACGACGGCATGAAGGGAAACTGCGCCGTGAACCTGGATCACATCCAGACGGTGTCCCGAAAGAGGATTGGAAGGCGCATCACGGCGCTATCCTGGGAGAAAATCCTCCAGGTCCGCCGCGCGATCCGCTTCGCCCTGGACCTGTGAAGCGAGCCGCGCTTATGCAGATCATCAAGGCCAAAGGCACGAAGGACACGAAGAAAATGTGCGCAATGACCCGTGACCACTGACCCGTGACCCTCTAGCCCGGATTATTCATGAAGACGTAGCGAGGTTGCCGCAAGTGCCTGAGA
>CAZDSO010000204.1:0-8029 GCA_964508045.1 uncultured Planctomycetia bacterium
AGCAGATCATGTGCTTGCGGCGACCGCAGTAGTTTTCATGAATAATCCGGGCTAGGGAGGGATGGGGGATGGGGGGATTCCTGGATATCCGGTCAACCCGTATGCAAGAGGAGAGGCTCATGAAGTTCGCGGGATGCATTGCGTCGGCGGCGCTGGTGGCGGTATCCGCGTGGGCTCTCGACGCGCGGGCGGGGGAGGCGGAGGAAACGGGGACGTTTCCGAGGCGGGTGGAGCTCGAGCGGTGCGACGGCCACTTCTGGCTGGACGTTCCGAAGGCCTACTTCGAGGAGGAGACGGAAGCGGGGAAGGAGGCGGGGAAGGAGACGCGCTGGCCGCTGGTGGTCGCGCTGCACGGGGCGGGGGACACGGCGAAGAACTTCATCACGGGGTTCTGGCCGATCGTGCGCGCGGGGTACCTGATCGTCGCGCCGAAGAGCCCGGGGGCGGCGTGGAGCGGCAACGAGGAGGACCTGGTGATGGCTGCGATCGCGGAGGTGAAGGAGGCGTACCGGGTGGACGCCGGGCGCATCTCGCTGGCGGGCTTCTCCTCGGGGGCGTACTTCGGGATGCCGCTGGCGTTCCGCCGGCCGGACGTGTTCAACGCGCTGGTGGCCATGGGGGGCGGCGGGTACGCGGGGGCGAGCCGCCGCGCGCGGCGTCTCCACGTCTATCTGCTCGCGGGCGAGAAGGACCCGGCGCGGGCCACGCTGGAATCGGCGCACCGTCAGCTGGAACGCAAGCGGATGGACGTGACGCTGAGGATCGTACCGGGCATCGGCCACGTCTGGCCGCCCGAGGCGGAGATCCGGAAGATCGAGCGTTGGTTCTACGGGTTCTCGCCGGCGGGGCTGAAGGCGAAGGCGCTCGCCCGGGCGGTGGAGAAGGCGGAGGCGCTTCTGTCGCGGGGGCGCAAGCGCGCGGCGATCGGGATTTTGAAGGAGACGGAAGCGGAGGAGATCGCGTGCGGGGCGGTGGAGAGGGCGAAGGAGGCGCTCGAGGCGCTGGAGAAGGAAGCGGACGCGGAGATCGCGCGCGCCCGGGACCTCGCCGGGGAGGGGAAGACCACCGAGGCGAAGATCCTGCTGCTCAAGATCTCCCGCGACTACCGCGGCCTCGAGGCGGCCGAGGAGGCGAAGCGGATCGCGAGCGTCCTGCAGTGACCCTGATGTTGCGAGACCTTTTCGAGGCAAGCGCGCCATGCTCGTCTTCTCCTGCCACGCCGACACGGGGTACGATGCCCATTACCTGGAGAAGCGCGCCGACGGGAGATTCTACGGCAACCTGGACAACTTCGTCGGGGTCCACGCCGTGATGCGGGCCTACTTCTCGGGACGCCTCGCCCGCGACTACGTGCGCATCGAGCTGACCTACGACGAGGAGAAGGACTTCGGGGGCGCCCGGGAGGTGCTGGAGACGCTGGCCCCCACGGACACGGTGGTCGTCGTGGACGTGACGGGCGCGCCCCCGCAGGGGGACGTCCACGTGGAGAAGTGCCGGAACCCGGCCGTGTGGTCGTTTCTGGAAAGGGCGCTCGACGGCCTTCGCTTCGCGATGTACGAGCACTGCGAGGACCCGGTATCGGAGAGCGACGAGACCGACGTGTACAAGGCGAAGACGGAGCGCGTCTTCTTCCTGGGCGCGCCGTGCACCGGCGGCGACTACAACCGGGGCTGGGTCTCCTGCACGCCTCGCACGATCGAGGCGCTTTCGGAGGCGGTCTGCCGCATCGTGGAGGGCTATCCCGCCTTCTGCGAAAAGCAGGGCCTGCCGCTGAAATGATGAAGTTGGGAGGTTAGGAAGGTAAGAGGTTAGGATGTGAACGCGCGAATGGTGGATTCGCAACTTCATAACTTCTCAACTTCACAACCTCAAAACGGAAAGCCCGGGCCTCGCGATGCGGCGTCCGAGAACGCACTCACTTCACGGCCGGCACGGCATTCAGTGTCTCCGCCCCTTTCCGCATCTCCTCTTCCGTGAGGTAGACGTGCGGTGCGACGCGCAGGTAGCCGCCGCGGGCCGAGCAGACCACGCCGCGTTCCCGGAGGGCTTCCAGAAGCGGGGCCGGCTTCTCGTCGCACACCAGCGCCAGGATGCCCGAGCGGTTCTTCTCCGGAAACAGCGCCGGCGGGAAGCGCTTCCGGTCGAGAACCTCGAGAAACGCGTCCTGGAGGCGGAGGATCTCGTCGCGGATCGCGCGGACGCCATGGCGAAGCGGGAGCTCGCGGATGCAGGTCTCGAGCGCCGCGGCCAGCGTGACCGGCGAGGTGGCGTACTCGAACCGCTTGGCCGTCTCGTGCGGCGCCCAGGTGTGGTCGAGGTAGGCGGAGCCCTGCACCATGAGCTCGGCCCCTGCGGCCGTCTGGCCGAGCTTCTCGCGAAAGGCCGGCGCGGTGTACATCAGACCCGTCCCCACGGGCCCGAGGAGCCACTTCCACCCCGATGCTGCGATCGCGGCGATCCCCCAGGCCTCCGGCCTCACGGGCAACGCGCCGAGGCTCTGGGCGGCGTCGACGACGAGATCCACGCCCCGGTCCCGGCACAGCGCCCCGAGCGCCTCGAGATCGGCCGCGAAGCCGCTCGTGAACTGGACGTGGCTCACCGCGACGATCCGGGTGCGGTCCGTGAGGGCCTTCTCGACATCGGCGGCGGTGAAGGCGCCGGGCCGGGTCCCGGCGACGCCGGTGAGGTCGCGGCTCTCGAGCAGATCCAGCGCGACGTCCCGCCGTTCCTGGAGCCGCCAGGGGTAGTGGTTGGCGGGGTACTCGTGGACGTAGCTCAGGATGCGGTCGCCGGGCTCGAAGGGGTAGCCGCCGGCGATCATGCTCATGGCCTCGGAGGTGTTCTTGACGAAGGCGAGGTTGCCGGGCGCGGTCTCGAGGAGCGCGGACGCGGCCCCGCGCAGGCCGTCGAGGACGTCGGGGTAGGTTTCCATGACGACGGCGCCGGTCTTCATGTGCGCCTCGGCGAGGCTTTGCTCGCGCGCGAAGGCCGCGGGCAGCAGGGGGGAGACGGCG
Organism: uncultured Planctomycetia bacterium; assembly: GCA_964508045.1. Taxonomy (GTDB): domain Bacteria; phylum Planctomycetota; class JAKEIC01; order JAKEIC01; family CAZDSO01; genus CAZDSO01. Next base: position 3,015 of record CAZDSO010000204.1, read on the forward strand.
CAGTGGGCGAGGAAGAGGAAGCGCTCCTTGACGGGAAAGGAAGCGGGGCTCTTGTCGAAACCGGTCATGGGAACCTCCTTGCGTGAATGTTTGATTTGGGATTCCGGATTGCGGAAACCTGTTGAAGGGCGAGCCTCTCCTCCTTCGCTTTTCGGGTTATGCGATAGCGACGGAGGACCCTACGTAGCCTCGAAGATCCTGCGTAGCCCCGGTAGGAGCAAACAGGCGAAGCCGGACCGCATGAGCCGACCGGCGAAGTACGGGCCGGCGAACCCGAAACGAACCTGGGCTCGGGGGGACCCTCGCCCTCCAACAAGCAAGAGAAGCGCCGCCCGCCTTGGAGGGCGAGCCTCCCGGCGAGCCAACCACGAAACGGGGTCTCTCGACAATCTATCAGAGGGAAAGAACCTTCCGCAGGCCCGCGTCCACGTCCGAGAGGATGTTCGCGGGCAGGCGGGTCACGCGTTCGGTCAGAAAGGCGCGGTCCAGGGTCAGGACCTGGGAGACGTTGACGACCGAGGGGCGCGAGAGCTGGCTCTGCCGGCGGGTCAGGCGGACGTTGCCCGGCGCCTTGGCCAGCGAGACGTTCGACGTGACGGCCGCGACGACCACCGTCCCGATCCGGCTCCGGTTGAACGCGTCCGACTGGACCACCAGAACGGGCCGGCGATAGCTGGGTCCCGATCCGCGCGGATCGCCGAGACTCGCCCACCAGATCTCGCCGCGCTTGATCACCAGTCCTCCCGGGGCAGGCTCGCGCGCTGGAGTTCATCGAGAAGGGGATCGACGCGCGCCTTCTTGCCGGCTTCGCCGTAGACCTCGTCCAGCGCCTGCGTGACGAGGGCGTCTTCGTGCCGCGCGAGGAAGGACGCCAGGGCCCGGCGGTAGAACTCGCTTCGATTGAGGCCGAGGCGCCGGGCGGCCTTCTCGGCGGCCCGGAACAGATCATCCGGGATCGAGATGGCTGTCTTCATGGAAGAAGTATAACAAATGTTATACCACTGACCCATGACCTACCCCATCCCCTCGGCGCCTCGGTGGCTCCGTGGCTTCGTTTTTTTCGTGGCCCTTTGCGTCCTTCGCATCCTTTGCGGTTCCCCTCATGAACCTTCGTGACGACTTCCCTGGTTGACGTCGCGTTGCGGGTCCTTCCGCCCCTCCAGCACGACGAAGGCGCCCTCCCCGAAGCCGTCGCGAACGGTCGCCGACGGCTCGCCCGGCATCAGGGTCTGCGCGCTTCCCGCGAGGACGAAGCCCGCCTCCTCGAGACGGGACCGCACCTCCGTTGCGGAGTAGAAGGTCGCCTCGCGGTAGAAGCGGCTCTCCGCCCGCCGGCGCTCGTAGCGTCTTCCGAGCCCGCTCTCCCGGTCCACGAAGCCGAGAAGGACGCGCCCGCCCGGCTTCAGGACCCGGCGCGCTTCCCGCAACGAGCGGGGGAGATCGTCCACGAAGCAGATCGTGGTGACCATAAGCACCAGCCCGAAGCGCTCGTCGAGGAAGGGGAGGCGCTCGGCCACGCCGGCGCAGACGCGGATGCCGCGCTCCACGGCCCGTCTCGCCATCGCCCGCGACGGCTCCACGCCCCGCCGGATCCCGAGGGGCGCGGCGAACCGGCCGCTTCCCACGCCCACTTCCAGGGCACCGGTTCCGTCGCCGGGCATCAGCCTACGCACGGCCTCCAGCTCGGATGCGTAGCGTTCGGCGTTCCGCTCGAACCACTGCTCGTACGCCTCGGCGTGCCGCTCGAAGGGTTTCGTCTTCGCCATCGGTCAACCTCTTGCCGCTGGATTTTCTTCGAACCTGAAAACGCTGAAATTCACCTGAACGACGCTGAGAAGGATCTCCGATGCCTCCCTTTCAGACAGACGACGGAAACGACGTTGAGCGCGAGAACGACCCAGGCCAGGACGAGCGAGGCGCGGAAGACCCCGGTCTTTCTCGCGCGGTAGTCTCCCGTGTCCAGGCTTTCGCCGGCAAGCGTGCAGTACGCCACGTCCTCCTCTCCGTCCGACTGGTTTTCCAAGGCAGCTCGTTTCTCGTCGATCACGTTTTCGAGGGCGAATCCCTTGACGGCGAAGTCCCCCGCTTTTCCGTCATACGCTGCGATGGGGTCCATGGGCTATCCAGTCCGAACAAAACCGTTTTGGGATTTTAGATTGGAGATTGGAGATTTTAGCAGCTGCCGCGCCCGGGAGCGCGGGCGCCTGCCCGCCATAGGCCTTGCGCGCACAAAGCAGGCGACGGCGGGTCTCGCCCGCGCGCCTCGGTTCTCATCGCAACCGGCTTGGAGGGCGAGCCTCCCGGCGAGCCATGAAACTCGTGGCTCGGGAGGACCCTCGCCCTCCAAAACAGCTCCATGGAACCGACAAGTCTCGGTGTGGCGCTGCTAGGACGATGCCTTCTGCCGCGGGCCGGTCCAGGAATCGTCCTCGACGAGCCGCTTCACCAGGACCAGCTCCGCCGCTTCCTGTCCCGGAAAGAGGATGGCGCCCGCGTCCCGGAAGCCGATCTTCCGGTAGAAGAACTGGGCGTCCTCGGCCGCCTCGGTGCTCGTGAGCAGGATCCGGTGGCCTTCCCTCTTCATCTGTTCCTCCCAAAAGTCCATCAGCCGGGTCCCGACGCCTTTCTTGCGGTGCTTCTCGAGAACGAGGAGGAGCGTCAGGAACGGGTCGAGATCGCAGAGGTAGTCGAAGCGGGCCAGGCCGATCCGCCGTCCGCCCTCTTCGGCGACGTAGACCTCTTCGCGCGCGACCTTCTCTTCAAGGACCTCGCGCGTCAGGAGGGGATCGTTCCGGTCCAGGAAATCGAGATCGTCCGCGGTAGCCACACGGATGGACATGCTCACCGTCCTCGCTCACGCGTCGTCGCGCTTCTCACCTGAAGGGTCCAGATCGGATTGGAGGGCGAGCCTCTCCTCCTTCGCTTGCCGGCATCTGCGAGAGCTACGGAGGACCCTACGTAGCCCTCGCAAGATCCGATCGGCGAAGTACGGGCTGGCGAGCCTCCTAGCCTGGGCTCTTGCGTCCGCCCTCGATTGAAGGTGTAGAGTTTCAATCCTCTTCCCATATTCCTGGCTCGCCAGGAGGCTCGCCCTCCAATGCGAAACGAAGCGTGCAGGTCGATTGTTCGAGGGTTCCCGGGACATCGAGCTCACCGGCTCGCGAGGCGGAAGCGCGCCGGTTCTTGGTGCCGCAGATCCCGTAGTCGAGGATGTTGTCCGACGTGGTGTCGACGATCTCGACGTCCGCCATGGCGAAGGCCCGTTCAACATGTCACGTGATGTCCCACCAGGCACGGACCGCGTGGTTTCGCCTCCGGTGGGACTCGTCGCCCCCGAAGACGAGCACACCGCCCCCGTCCCCGGAAAGGTCCGTATAGAAATCCAGGTTCTTGAAGAAATCAGAGGCCACCGTGCGGCCGGCCTTGGCCTCCACGGGAACCCGCGTCCTGCCCAGGTCGATCAGGACGTCCACCTCGCGACCGCGGGAATCCCGCCAGTAGAACAGCGGCGGCGTTTCTCCCCGGTGGAGGAACATCTTCCTCAGCTCCGCCACGACGAAATTCTCGAAAATCGACCCGCGGAGAGGATGGTCCCTCAGGTCCGCCGGAGACCGGATCCCCAGCAGGTGACAGAGCAGTCCCGTGTCCACGAAATGCAGTTTGGGGCTCTTGACGAGCCGCTTGTTGAAATTCCGGTGATGGGGCAAAAGGAGGTCCACGATGTAGCTCGCACGCAGGATCGAGAGCCACCGTTTCGCCGTCACGTGGCTGACGCCGGCGTCGCTTCCGAGAGCCGACAGGTTGACCAGGCGCCCCGCCCGCCCGGCGCACAGCCCCAGGAACCGCGAGAAAGCCTCGAGGTCCCCGACGCCGGAGACCGTCCGCACGTCGCGCTCGATATAGGTTCTACGGTATCCGTCCAGCCAGGTGCGGGGAGAAAGCCCCCGGTCGTGGATTCTCGGAAAGAATCCCGTGAACATCGCCTCGTCCAGCGTGAACCCGGATCCCCTCGTTCGCCGGCCGCGTCCCCGGAGAAACGCTTCCGGAAGCCGCGGTTTCCGTCGCTCGAGCTCGGCCAGGGAGAAGGGGAGGAGTTCGAGCACCGCGGACCGGCCCGCCAGCGACTGGCTGATCTTCTCCGAGAGGAGGAACTGCTGGGAGCCGGTGAGCAGGAAAGGGCCCCCCCGTTCCTCGTCCACGAATCCCTGGAGATAGGAAAACAGGCCGGGAGCGCGCTGGACCTCGTCCAGGATCACGCCCCCCTTCCCCTCGAACCGCGCCAGGAACGACAGGGGATCCTGGACCGCCTCCTCACGCGTGTGCAGGTTTTCGAGGGAACGGTACTCGAACCGGGGAAAGGTGTTGCGGGCCAGCGTGGTCTTCCCCGACTGCCGGGGACCGGTGAGAAAGACGACCGGATAGGGCCCGACGAGTTCCTTGAGGCGTCTGGCCAGTGTTCTCGGGATCATGCCCGAATCTTAGCGCTTCCGAAGGAGCGTGTCAATTGAAACCTTAGGTTTCAATTTGTACCCCTCTGCAGGTGCGTCGCCTGCGGTGCACATGCCGCCCCCCTCAGCCCGTGACCATGCACTGTCGTTCGTACGCTGCCCATCGACATGTCAACATCCCCCAAATTCACGAAGTGAATTTGGGGGATGTTGAAACCCCTGGTAGAATGGGCGCGCCTCGAACCGGGAGAGGGACATGGCCGGCAAGACGAAAGCGGAGACCGTAGCCCATCTGCACGCCTTCCTGGAGGAGGAGATCGTCAAGATCGTCCTCTCCGCGCTGATCATCGTCTCCGTCCTGCCCGAGAGCGTGCTGCCCGCCGGCATCGCCGGGCCGATGTTCCTGGTCTTCTTCTTCCTCTTCGGCTTCGAGTTCTCGGTCCGGGTGGCGAAGTTCGTCCCGGACTTCCGCGCCAACCGGGCGGGGTACTTCGAGGGGGTCCTGCTCCTGTTCGACCTGGTGGCCACGCTGAGCTTCCTGCCCGTGGAATGGATCTATCCGCCGGC
>CAZDSO010000205.1:0-8007 GCA_964508045.1 uncultured Planctomycetia bacterium
AGGATGCCACCCATCAAGACCCCCATCTTCTCTCTCTCTCTCTCTCTCTCTCTCTCTCTTCACCGGCGGGAATGGTCAGGAGAACCAATTTGCTCACCTTCAGCCCGGATTTTATCCTCAAACTTTCTTTACAGAAATACAGTCCGTGATGATGTCGAGTTCTTCCTTCGCTTGCAGGTGGTTGCGAGAGCTACGGAGGACCCTCGCCCTCCAAGTTTTCATGGTTTCCGGGAGAGCCGAAGGCTCATGGCTGACTACAGCGCATAGCCCGGCTTCTCCTCCGCTTCCGTCTCCTTGCTCCGGTTGACGCGGTGGATCACGAAGGCCGCGATCCCCCCGGCGATCAGCGCGAAGGGCCAGGAAGCCAGCGACGCCCCGCAGGCGACGAGCAGCACGAGCCAGATCCACAGACGCCGGTACGGCCAGCCCTTCGCCTCGCGCAGGAGGCCGGTGAGCAGCGCGGCGAGGAAGATCAGCGTCAGCGACGCCAGCTTGACCAGGGTGCCCGCCCATCCCATCGCGCCCTCCCGGAACGGCTGCACCTTCAGCTCGGCCTCCCTCCCCTCCTTCATGAAGTGGAATTCCCGCATGCCTTCCCCGGGCAGGGGGAAGTCGAGCCGGGCCCCCTCGCGAAGGCCCGCCGGCACCGCGGCCGGCGAGGGGCGGAACCCGCCCCCCCCGCGCGGCGCGCCTTGTTGCGTCCGGGGCACGCGCGGCTGCTCGCGGAAATTCCATCCCGCCTCCTCCGGCGCCAGCGTGTTCCAGACCTTCGCCTCGATCTCCCGTTGCCCCGCCACGAAGCGGGCGGCGTTGCGCCCGATGTCCCTCTGCGCCTTCAGCGCCTGCTGCTGTTGAACCTGCTTGTGGTGGGCGCTGCGCAGGCGGTTCACCTCCTGCTCGAGGGTCTCGGTCCGCTTCTCCTGGACCTGGATCTTCTGCGTCATGTCGCCCTGCTTCTTGTAACGGAGGTTCATCGCCTCGTTCGAGAGGACCTGGCGGCGGACCCGCTGCACTTCCCGATCCAGGTTCTCGATCAGCCGCTCCTTCTTCTTCTCGGACGCCTGCCCGATCTCCTCCACCAGCGTCTCGACCTGCTGCAGGTCCCGCTCCGTCTTGCGGACCTCGATCTGCGTCGGCACGTCCAGCTCCTCCATGTCCCCGGTGAACCGGTAGGCATACCCCCGGGGCAGGCGCAAGGACCAGAAGACGCGCCCCACCTTGATGGACGGATCCGCGGGATGGGGGTGCTGCATCGTGAAGCGGTCCGCCGTCAGGATGCGCCGGTACGGCTGGCCCCAGATCATCTCCAGCAGGATCGAGGGATCGGCCGCGCTCCGCCGGGGCAACGGGACCAGGAGCCCGCCCGCCTCGTCGCGGGCCGGCTTCGCGGCACGCCCGTCCACGAGCAGGGAGAGCAGGCGCGCCTCGTCGGGCATCGTCACGGCGAGGAACTGGCGCGCCCGGTTCACGATCTTGAAGCGCGCCCGGTTCAGGGAATCGCCCTGGCGCCTCACCACCGTGAGAAGGTCGATGTACTCCACCTCCAGCTCCACGCCGCGCTCCATCTCGAGCGTCTCGAGACGGAACGCCGCCGACCACGCCTCCCGGGCGCGGTAGGCGAACGTGACGTCCTGGGCCGTGACGCCGGGCGGGAAGGCCGACGCCTCCCGCACCGCCTCCGCGCCGATCCGCTCCAGCCCTGCGATGTCCGGCGCCGGCCTGAGCTCGGTGTCCGCCTCCGCGTTCTCCACCAGCACGAAACCCTTCACCACCCCGTCGCCGATGGAGGCGGGGGCGCACCGGGGAACCTGGACCTCGGTGAACCCGTCGCCGGCCTCCAGCGGCAGCTTCACGTGCGCGGCCAGCTTCCAGGTCCCCAGAAAGCCGCGCTGCAGCCCCACCCGGTACAGCACGCGGCCGCCCGGGAGGTCCACGCGCTCCACCTCGCGCTTGCCCGGGAAGTCCGGAATCACCACCCGCTCCTTCGGCACCCAGGCGGGCAGGGTGAACGCCAGCGACTTCGCCGGCGCCTTCTCGGCCCGGTAGGTGAAGTAGAAGCCGGTCTCCACGCTGTCGCGCTGGATGCGCTGGTGCAGCGTCCACGTGCACGAGAGCACGGGCTCGAGCGTCTCCGCGGTGATCGTGCCGGCGATCTTCACGCCGTCAAACTTGAATCCCAGCGCCGGCACCTGCAGCGACGGGCGGCGGCGCTTCAGCGCCCCGCAGAACCCGGACAGGAAGGCGTACCAGGCGCGGCTCGCCTGGACCGATTGCACGTTCTCGAGATCCCGGCTCTCCAGACGGATCCCCGGGAAGGTCAGCACCACGATGTGCCCGCTGTACCCCTTGGCCTCGTCGAGGAGCACGGCGGGGATCTCGAAATCCCTGGGGCCCCCCGCCAGCGAGATCTTCCGCGACATCCAGAGTACGATCCCCATCCTTCCCGAAAGCCCCTTGTCGAGGATCACCCGGAGCCGCCGCGCCTCCCCCGCCCCCGTCTCCACCACCCAGTCCTTGATCGAGGGCCCGAACACGCCCTTCACGCCGTCCACCCGGTACCCCTCGGGGAGGGACGCGGAAAAGCGGTAGGCCGGCACGCCGCTCGACGACACGACCAGGTAGGCCGCCAGCCGCGCGTCCTCGGGGCCGATCATCGAGGCCAGGGCCAGCTCCCCGCCGAGCCGGACGGGGCGCGCATCCAGCCGGTAGGCGAACGTCAGGGGCCGGCGGGCGTACTGGTACGCCGCTTCCACGGGATGGACGCGGCGCGAGAACGCCCCGGGGTCGACGGGGGAGAGGTTCTCCCTCTCCTCGACGATCAGGCGGAGGTGCCCGGGACACTCCACGGCCAGCCGGCCCGTCTCGCGCAGGCAGCCCAGCGGCCTGAAGAGGGGCATCTCGCCGCTTGGCGCGGCGTCCGGCAGCGTGCGGAAGGCCTCCACCTGGAAGCGGGCGGCCTTGTCCTCCGGTTTCTGGAGGTGGATTTCCAGGATCCGCTTCCCCCCCTCCTCGCGGGACCCCCAGGCCCGGATCGGCGGCCCCTCCACCTTCAGCACCTTCAGATCCTTCGCGATCTCGAAGCGGAACTTCTCCCGGGCCTTGCCGACCACCTCGAAGGCGCAGGAGGCGAAGAGGCGCTGCACGCCGGGCTCGAGCGAGAGCGTCGAGGTCGAGCGCGCCTTCAGCGTGGCGAAGGCGTCGGTCCCCTCCGGCCCCTTCGGCCGGTACTCGATCAGCATGCGGTCGGACGCGCCGAGGTAGGCCGTGACGACCTCCCCGCCCGGGCCCCGTTGTTTCTCCACGCCGCCGAGCGCCGTGGGCACCTTGGCCGTGAGGACGGGATCGCCCAGGTTGATCAGGGCCGTGGCCGTCGGGATCGGGTGGAGCCCGAACGCGATCCGCCCGGCCTTGCCCCTCTCCTCCGCGCGCGCCCGGAAGCTCACCTCCAGCGTCGTCGACCCCGCTTCCGGCGCCGCGAACGCGTAGCCCCGCTTCGTCTCGCGCAGGGCCGCCTTCTTCCCGTCGGCCCTCGCCTCCTCCACCATCGCCCCCTTCAGCCCGAGCGGGACCTCCACCGGCCCCTCACCGAACGTCTCGATCCGGAACACCGCGCCTCCCGTGAACCACCCCTCGCCCACCTCCCCGACGTACTGGACGCTCACGTGGGCGTAGGGCGCGGGCGGCCTTGCGGGCCGCACCGCCTGCTCCGGGAAGGCCAGGTCCCACAGCCTGAGGAACTCCGCGTAGGGGAGGAAGACCTTCTCGATCTCGATCCCGCCCTCGGCCGCGCCGGGATCGTAGGGGATGTAGATCCGGGAGGTCTCCTTCTGCCGATCGGCGGGCGTCTCGCCGGCGCTCGCGGCCGCCGGGACGAGAAGGACCACGGCGAGCAGGACGGCCGCGGGCAGGGCCCAGCGGGCCACGACCTTGCGAAGCCACCCCACGCCCGGCACCAGGGCGTACAGGACGAGGCCGAACAGGATGCCCGCGACGCCCAGGTTGCAGATGCCGGAGAAGGCGGGCACGATCTCGGGGAACAGGGAGAGGCCCAGAAGGACCGCGGCCAGCACGGCCACGGCGACGCCGCGCGCGTCGCGAAGGAGCCAAAGCGGCAACATCACCCCCGCGAGGAAGAGCAAAAAGCCCAGCGCGTTGGCCGCGTTGCGGCCGAGCAGGTAGAGCCCGGCCCGCTGCAGGCCGCCCTCGCCGTGAAAGCGGAACGCCCGGCCGTGGGCGTCGAGGTCCACGGCCAGGGTGCGGAGGCCGCGCGTGTCCCTGAAAAGGCCCGTCATGTCCAGGTCCTCTTGGACGGCGGCGAATCCGGCCGGGAATCCCGGCCTGGCGTCGTCCCCGGCGTCGGGGGTCGGCGTGGGGGTGGAGGGCGGCGTGGGGGCGGGGGTGGGATAGGGCCCTTCGCCCGCGTCTTCCGAGGGGCTCGGTTTCTCCGGCGCGCGGGGCTCGTTCGCCGGAAGCCCCGCCTGCCCGGGCTGTTCGAGCCTCTTCCGCTTCTCCTCCATCTCCTTCTCCCTTTCCCTCTGGAGCCGGTCATCGGCCCGGGCCGCCTCGCCCTTTCGCTTCTTCGAGTCGAGCTTCGCCCGGCCGCCGAACCGTCCCGAAATTTCCGCGTCCTTGAGGACGGGGTCCTCGAGGGGCGGTTCCGATTCGTCCGTCGCGCCGTAGGTCTGCAGGCCCTCCGCCCCGGGCGCCTCGGCGCCGGCGGACCGCTCCTCCATCCCCACCCCGGGAGCGCTCTTGGACCCTCTGGACATCATCATGACGTCGAGAAAGGACATGAAGAGCACCACCAGGATCACCAGCGCGGCCGTCCCCGCCACCGCGGCGTTGATCGCGCGACGGTTGGGGATGACCCACGCCTCGAGGAAGCGGGAGACGGGCTCGTTGTAGTAGATCAGCCCGAGCCCCAGCACCACCGCCAGCACGAGCAGAAGGGCGAGCCCGCTGAACTTCTCGTAGGCGCGGCGGAGGAGGGAGCGGGGTCCCGGCGTCTCGAAGACCGGCGTCATGGCGCCGAAGGCCGAGATGAGCCGGTAGTCCTCGGGCGCGCGGATGTCCATCGAGGAGGCCAGCACGGGCACCTTCTTGATCGTATCGCCTTCGCGCACGCCGAGGGTGGGCAGGCGGGCCTCGAACCTCCCCGTCAGGGAAGGGGTGTTGGCCGCGCGGCGGTAGACGACCTTGACCGTCCGGTCGCGCACGCCCTGGGGCGTCAGCGGCACGATGAGCAGGTTGGCGCTGTGCGCCGGCTTCACGCCGGCGCCGTCCACGGTGAGGCTCCACAGCTCAAAGCCCTCGTGCATCTCCAGCAGGAGGTCCTGGAGCCCCGTCTCCCGTACGGTGTAGACGACGGAGGCCTTCTCCCCGCCTTCGGGGTCGACCTGGACGGTGCCCGAGACGTTCAGGACCACGGCGCGGCCCGTCTCGAGCGTCTCGTGCCTCTTCAGCTTCGCGGAGAGGGACCAGGCGGGACGGACGAACTTGTAGGCGAAGAGGACGCGGCCGCCGCCGCCGAGGGCTTTCAGGTCGGGCAGGTCGGCCGGCTCGATCTCCTCGAGCCCCGCCGGCTGCACCTCGACCTCGACGTCCCCGGCCGCTTCCACGGCCACGGTGCCGCTTTCCGAGCTCACGGAGGCGCCGCGGATCCAGGGCAGCGCGTGCCGGGCGCCGGGATCGCCGTCCGCCGGGGAGGAGACGAAGCTGACGAAGAGTTCCCTCACGCCCAGGGCTTCCGACTGCAGCGGGACGGTCCAAAGCCACCCCTCGGGGACGCGTTTCCGGAAGGCGGGCTTGGTGTCCTTCCCCTGCACGAGCACGGCTTCCCCCACCTCGCCGGGAAGCAGGAAGGCGAGTCGGTCGGCGCCGGCCTTTCTCACCTGGTAGCGGAGACGCGCTGCTGTGTGGACGGCGGATCCCCGGAAGAGGTAGAGGACGTCGGTGGTGAGACTGACCTGCGGGGATTCCCTTCGGATCTCGATCTCGCCCGTCCAGGGAAGCCGCCGGTACCGGTAGGCGAGTCGCATCTGGGGATCGTAGAGCCGGTAGATCCGCTGCTGGTCCTCGGGGTTGAGGGGGGCGAGACCCTCGGTGGTCCGTTCCGTGACCCGTAGGGAGGGTGGCGCGGAGACGGCGAGGACGCCCTCCTCCTCGGAGGCGCCGGAGGTCGCGGCGGGAAGCGGTAGGCGGGTGTCGCGGTCCTCGGCGACGTCGAGGGGGGATCGCAGGGCGAGGCGGATCCGGAAGTGGGAGGCGGCGGGCAGGGGTTTGGCGAAACGGACCTGGAGCCGTTTCCCGTCGTCGAGGGTCTGGATCTCGCCGCGGGCGTCCTGCAGCCCGGCCTCGTCGAGGGTGTAGCCCTGGGGCAGGCCGATCTCGAGGCCGAAGAGCTCGCCTTCGAGCGTGCGGTAGAGGAAGCGGCTCTCGAGGCGCGCCTCGTTCTCCTCGACGCGGAGAAAGTGGCGGGCGAAGCAGCGGGTGCGCCCCTCGACGGCGAGCAGGTCGAGGCGGATCTCGGGGTCGGGGCGTACGTAGCGGAAGGCGCGGAAGAGAGGGAGGTCGCGGTAGGTCACCTTCTGGGCGTCCATGACGCGGGCGCCGTCGAGGCGGTCGAGCCTGGGGGTGAATCGCTTGTCGATGAAGACGAGGGCGAACGCGTCGTGCAGGTGGACGCCCTCGGGTTCGAGGACGGGCAGCGCGAGGGGGCCCGGGCGCGCGTCGTCCTCGAGTCCCAGGCGGACGACGAACGAGTCTTCCTTGGGTGCGCGGAAGCGGACCTCGAGGGTGCCGTCGGTTTCGCCCCAGGTGAGGGCGTCGGGGGCCTCGAAGGAGGCGAGGGTCCAGCCCTCGGGGAGGGTCCACCGCAGGGTGTCCAGGGGGGCCTTGTGGACGTGGTAGTGGAGGGTCCATTCGGCGCGGGCCACGCCGCCGATGGTGAGGGCGAGGGCGGATTTCACCTCGACGATGGGCGTCTTCTCCTCCTCGATGGCCTTGGCCCGGAAGCGCAGGGTATAGGCTTCGGCCCCGCCGAGGGCGGTGACGGCCTCGGTGGCGTCGCGGGCGGGGAGGCGCCTCGTTTCGGTGATGGAGGGTTCGGTGACGACCTCGAGGTCGCCGGGCAACACGGCGGTCATGCGGGACGCCGGGGCGGGGGGCAGGGCGAGGCGGACGGTCCGTCCCTCGAGTCCCTCCTCGACGGGGGCGACGAAGGACATCTCCAGGCGGTGTCGTCCCTTTCCGCGGACGACGAGTTCCAGGGTGCTTCCGGCGGGCCGGTGGAGCGGGGCGTCGTCGCCGTCGAGGCTCGCCTTCGCGACGGCGGTGCGTCCGAGGCGAAGGGGCATCAGGGAGACGCCGTCGCGTCGCGAGAGGATCTCGAGCGTGGCGTCCACGCGGAAGATCTTGCCGTCGAGTCGCGCGCGGTAGGAGGCCGAGAGGAGGGAGACGGGCGGGGGGGCGCCGGGTTCCATGCCGTCGGCTTTCCGGTTCCGTTGGGCCAGTTCCCTCAGTTTCCGGTACTCGTCCCAGGTGAGGAGGATGCCGTCGGGTTCGGCCTTGACGACCTCGTTCCAGTCGTCGACGGGGACGAAGACCCGCTTGGGCTTCGAGGGTTCCTTGCCTCCGCTTTCCGCGCGGGCGGTCCCGCAGGCCAGCAGGGAAGCGAGCGCGAGCGCCGCGAGCGCGGGGGCGAGGCGTTGGATTCGTCGGCGAGCGTTCCTCATTTGGCTCCCCCTTTCTTTCCGCCGCGCCCGGATTTGCGCGCGGATTTGCGCGAGGACTTTTTCGACGCCTGTCGCCCCGAGCTCTTCTTCTTGGGGGCGGCCTTCTTCGCGCCGGCGCTCTTTTTCCGCTCGGACGTTTTCCGGGGCGCTGCCGCGCCGGCGGACGGTTTCTCCGCTTCCTTGCCGGTTTTCTTCGCCGGGGCGTCTCCCTCGAGCGGCTCGGAGGGCGGGCGGGCGGGCGGTTCCTCGGTGTCCGGGGAGGGGTGTCCGGGGG
>CAZDSO010000206.1:0-8006 GCA_964508045.1 uncultured Planctomycetia bacterium
ACACCAGTCTCAAAATGGGTGGGACAACCGTCTCATTTTGGCTGGGACACGACACCTTTCTTGATGTTCTCTTCGTGCTTTCGTGTCTTGCTGTCTTCGTGTTGAAGGCGCTCTGGCGTGGCTCTGCTGCTTGAGGCCGTTTCGCGGCGCGTGCTTCATGGGACCCGGGGGTTGTGATAGCATTCCGCCATGAAGGTGATCGGCATCGAGACGTCGGGAAAAACGGGAAGCGTCGGCGCGGCGTGGGAAGGGGGAAGCCGCGAGAGGCCGTTCCCCGGGGGGACGTCCCACGGGCGGGACCTCGCGCCGGCGCTTTCGGCGCTGCTTTCGGATCTCGGGTGGCGGATCGGGGACGTGGACCTCCTCGCGGTGAGCCTGGGGCCGGGCTCCTACACGGGTCTCCGCATCGGGACGGCCTTCGCCAAGGCGCTCGCGTTCTCCGCCGGGAAACCGCTGGTCGGCGTGCCCAGCTTCGAGGCCATGGTCCGGCGGGCGCCCGGGGCGCGCGGCCCCGTGGTTCCCGTGCTGGACGCCCACTGGGGCCAGATGTACGCTTCCGTCTTCGTCCGGGAGGAGGGGAAGTGGGCGCGCCTCATGGAGGATCGGGTGGGTCCTCCCGGGGAGGTGATCGACGCCTTGCCCGAAGGCGCCCTGTTTTTCGGGACGGGGGCGTCCGTGTTCGGGAAGGCGCTCGAAGGCCGGGGCACGGTCTCGCCCCCGGGCCCCTGGGACCGGGTCTCCGCCGCGGAGGTGGCCGAGGCGGGCCGGGAGCGCTTTCTCGAGGGGGGACCGGACGATCCGGACCGCCTTCATCCCATCTACCTCAGACCCAGCCAGGCCGAGGCGAAGCGGGGAAACGAGTGACGGGAAGCGCCGGCATGCACGCGAAGGTCTCCACGCCCTCGCACAGGGTCTGGGCGGAAGTGGACCTCGACGCCGTGGCGGATAATTTCCGCGCCGTCCGGGAGGCGGTGGGGTCCGCGGTCCGTGTGCTGGCCGTGGTGAAGGCGGACGCGTACGGACACGGCGCGCCGCCGGTGGCCCGGCGGCTGGAAGCGGAGGGGGCCTTCGGTTTCGGGGTGGGGGACGCTTCCGAGGCTTTGGAGCTCCGGGAGGCGGGCATCCGCCGGCCCATTCTCGTCCTGGGGGCGCTGGTGCCTTCGGAAGCGCCCGCCGTGGTGGAGGCCGACGTGTCGGTCAGCCTCTTCACCCGCGCCATGGCCCGGCGGCTCGACCGGGAGGCCCGGGCCCGCGGGAAGAGGCTTCCGGCGCACCTGAAGGTGGACACGGGGATGGGCCGCCTCGGGAGGTATCCGGAGGACATCCTGCAGGTCGCCCGTTTCGCGTCCGGCCTGCCGGGCCTGGAACTCGCGGGCGTCTTCACCCACTGTCCCGCCAACGACGCCGAGCTCGTCTCGGCCCAGCTTCTCGCCTTCCGCGCGCTTCTCGACGACCTCGCCGCGGAAGGGATCCGCCCCCCCCTGCGCCACATGGCGAACTCGTCGGTGCTCCACCATCACGCGAAGACCCATTTCGAGATGGTCCGGCCGGGCATCTGCCTCTACGGCGTGGACCCCGGCGACCTGAGGCGCACCGGGGCGACCCTGCGCCCGGCCCTCGCCGTCCGCACCCAGATCGTGTTCCTCAAGGATGTCCCGCCCGGCACCTTCATCGGCTACCGCCCGGGGTACCGCACCTACAGCCCCACGAAGATCGCCACCGTCCCCGTGGGCTACGCGGACGGCTACGCGCTGGGGTTCTCCTCGAAGGCCCGGGTGCTCGTGCGGGGGGTGGAGGCGCCGGTGGCGGGGCGCGTCTCCATGGACTACACCACCCTCGACGTGGGACACGTGCCGGGGGTGAAGGAGGGGGACGTGGTGACGCTTCTCGGACGCGACGGGGCGGCGGAGATCACGGCCGGCGACCTCGCCCGCATCATGAACACCATTCCCTACGAGGTCCTGACCATGCTCAACGCCCGGCGGGTGGTGCGCACGTTCCACGGGGAGAGGGGATAGGGGATGGGATTGAGGGATTCCGCATGGGAACGGGGTTGGAGATTGTAGATTTTGGATGGGAGATTTCAGATTTCAGCTCATCTGCAATCTCCCATCCCTGCTCCCCGGGCTGCTAGGGCCCGAACTCCACGCGGGCGCTGAAGGGCATGCCGAAGTCGCCGGTGCGGTCGAGGTGGTCGAGCAGGTAGTCGACGGAGCGGTCGACGAAGTCGTGGAAGACGACGCGGCCGTTGCAGGTGATCTTGACGCGCTGGCTCAGGTCGAAGACGTCCTCGGCGATGCAGATGCCGATGCGGCTCGTGGTATTGGCGAGTTCGGTGAGCTGGACGTCGAGGTCGGCCGGCCCCTTGTGCTTGACCCGCTGGACGGGTGGCGTGGTCACGGTGATCTCGTTGTTCCGCTTGTCGTACTCGGCCACCACCTTGGCGGGGTGGTTGAAGTCCCTTCCCGTCCGGCCCAGGATCTCGACCCAGAAGGCGCGCCCCGTCGTTTCCGTGCCCATGCGGCGGTGGGCCTGCGTGTCCCAGTAGTTGGGGCAGATGCAGACGACCTTCTCCGGGTAGGGGTCGCGCGTGTGCTTCCACATCTTCAATGCGGCCTGCTTTCGGTACTTCGCGTCGAAGCCGTGGCCCGCGCCCGGGATTTCCCGAAAGGCATAGAAGCGGGGCTTGAGGGGCAGCATGTTGATGGCCTTGTCGGCGGCGCGGACGTAGTCGATGGGGGCCTGGCGGTCGTCCTCGGTGCCGTGGATCACGAACAGGGGCGTGTTGTAGAGGACCTCGAAGTCGCCGACGGACCCGGCGCTGATGCCCCCCGCGGAGGAGAGGCACGCCGCGAAGCGGTCGGGCCACCAGATCGCCTCGAAGTAGGACCCGTAGCCGCCCATGGAATGCCCGCCGACGTAGATGCGGTTCCAGTCGACGTTGTAGTGGGCGCCGATCTCCTCGATGAGGGCGCGCACGACCCGAAAGCCCCGGGGGCAGTTCCACGCGCCGTCGATCAGCTCCGGCGCCGTGGGCGCGGCCGCGATCGCCCCCATGGAGCCCATGATGCGGCCGAAGGAGGACATGGCTTCCGCGCCGTCGCCCGCGCCGGCGCCGCCGCCGTGCAGGGCGATGCACAGCGGGTGCGGCTTGCGCGGGGTGTAGCCCCGCGGCAGGTCGAAGTAGTAGGTCACCTCGAGGCCGTCCACCTTCTCGCGCAGGGTGCGCCGGGAGCGCCCGGGCAGGGGGCGGCCGAAGCAGCGGCGGTTGAAGGCCCGGGCCAGGCCCTTCCAGGCATAGGCCTCCATCGCCTTCAGCTCCTCCTTGATCTCCACGGCGCGTTTCGCCTTGGCGGGATGGTCCTTGTAAGCGAGGTAGAGGGCGGCGTTCTTGACGAGATCCGCGGCGCGGCGCCCCAGGGGGGGATCGGGCTTTCGGGACTCGCGGGGGGCGCTTTCGGTGGCGAGGACGCCGGCGGCCGCGGCGAGATGCAGCGCGGCCGCGAGCAACATCGGAAACGGGCCGGCGATCTTCATGCGTACCCCCTCCATGTCGTCGCGTGAACGACCGTCGGGCGCTCCGTGGTCCCGTGACCGGACGGCGCACCGCTTCTCCATCTTACCGCATGGGCGTGGCCAAAGCGATGTGATCGTCGGGAAGGCCGCGGAGGCGCCGGCCCTTGCCGGCGGACATGCGGAGGGAGCGCTCGTTGTTTCCGGAATCGACGCCCCGGGCGCGCACCGCGCGGGCCAGCTCGACGCAGGGCAGGGGGCCTCCCCGCTCCTCGAGGATGTCCACGGCCACGTCCACCACGGTCGGGCCTTTCGGCCGGCCCCGTCCGCGCCGGCGCCGGCCCCGTCCGCGTCTCCGGCGGGCGGATTTCTCGAGGTCTTCCACCTCGTCGGCCAGGGCGTCCAGCTTTCGCCCCGTTTCCCGCGCCCGTTCGAGGAGGCCCTGGATCTGCTTCGACCGCTTCTGGATGTCGATCCGTATCTCGTCCAGCGTGGCCCAGATGTCCATGGATCGCGCTCCTTCCATCATCGGCTGCTCGCAACGCAAGGCGCTATCCCTCTTCGTCCCGGACGAAGACCTGTTTCAGGAGGCGGTTGACGAGCGTTCGCACGAGACCGTCGCCTTCCGGCAGGGTGTCGAGGAACGCGGAGATGTGCTCCGCGGCGGGGCGGAGCTTTCCATCCCGGATGAACTTGACGGCGATCTTGAGGTCCACGTAGGGCGAGGTGGGGTCGAAGGAGCCGGCGTGATTGAACCAGGTCCGCGCCGTGTCGGCGTCTCCGGCCAGGACGTGGAGCAGAGCGGTCACGCCGGCGATTTCCACCGCGCCGCGTTCCAGCGCCGGGACCCGGGAAGCCTGCTTCGCGGAGGCCTCCTCGCCGGCGGAAGGGGTTTCGCTTCGCACGGTTTCGAGACGCTGCTGCAGGCCCAAAAAGGCCTTGGTCATGTAGTTCGCGGCGACCGCGTGGTCCCCCAGAAGGGCGTAGGCCTGCCCGATGCGCCTCAGCGCCGTGTTGTGGTCCGGCGCGACCGCCAGCGCCTGCTTGAAGACGGAGATGGCCTCGGCCTTCTCGTCGCGGCGGAGAAGGACGTCCCCCAGCAAGAGGGAGAGGGACACGATCTGGTTCTCCGCCCGCTGGATCCGGCTCTTCCACTCCTTTTGGAGAGAGACCATGTTCTTTTCCCGCCGGGATCCCTTGAACGTCTCGTCGCCCGCGAGCGCCTTCTTCCAGTCCAGTTCCAGCTCGGCGAGGCGCGTCCGCGCCGCTTCCAGGTAGGCCGTCTTCTGCTCGATGAACTTCCGCCCGACCTCCTCGGCCTCCCGGTACTCCTTCAGCGCGATCAGCGTGAACAGCAGGTGCTGCCGGGCCTGGTTGAAGGGGTCGGGGGCGTGGCGCTCGGTGATGCGCAGGGCGTGTTGGAATTTCTGCTTCGCCTTGCGCAGGAGCCATTCCCGGAGCGCTTCCAGCTCCCTGGGCTTGTCCGGAGAGGACGCGCAGGCGGAAAGAAGAAGGAGGGCGGCCAGCAGCAGAAGGGCGCAACGGATCCCCGCGGAGGGGAAGCGGGCCCCTTTTCGTGCGTTCCTCGGGCGTCGTGGCGTCTCATTCACTCCAGAGCGTCTCCTGCGTCTCCGTGTCTTCGCCCGGAAGATGGAGGGGGCCTTCCTTCCGGCCGGACGCCTCCATCATGGATTCCACTTCCTGGGCCCACAGGAAGTAGATCAACCCCAGTCCGAAATACGCCTTGAAGACGGCGGGGTCGGTCTCGCTTCCCTCCTGGATGGCGCGGAGGAAGTTTCCCTCCGCCTTCTCGCAGTAGGCCAGACGGTCCTCTCGCTTCTCCGCGGTCCTGACGACCTGCAGGAAGCAGAAGCCGAGGATCGAGAGGGCCTTGGGATGCGCGTCGTCGATGTCGAGGGCCTTCTTCGCCTGGTGCACGGCCCGCTCGTACTGCCCCGCGTGATAGTTCCGCTGGGCGTTCTGCACGTGGATCTTGAGCTTCTCCCGGTCGATGAAAATCGACCGCCAGGACGTGCATCCCGCGCCCGCCACCAGAAGCATCGCCGCAAGGATCGCCTTCTTCATGTCCACGCTCCAGGATCGCTTCCGGATTATACACGATGCGTTCCCCGAGCTGTCATCGCCCCGTCATGAAACCGTCACGATTTTCCGCCATGCGCGCAGCCGTCACGTCAAGGCGAATGCGGCTTGCCCAGCAAGCGCTCCAGCCGCTTCGCATCGGGTTCGATGCGGAGCGTGGACCGGCGCGACAGGCTCACCGCGCCCGGCTTCGCCTTCCTGGATTTTCTCACGTGCCTCGCTTCCGTGTAGGAGACATCCGCCCGCTTCCCCCGCGCCTTGCTGAAGAACAACGCCAGGTTTCCCGCGTCCAGGAGCGTCTCCTGCGAGGCCTGCCGGTCCTTGGGGACGCGAACCAGCACGTGGGAACCCGGCCACCCGTCCGCATGAAACCACAAATCACGCCCCCGCGCTTCCCGCGCGGTCAGGCGGTCGTTCTCCGCGTCGTTTCGACCCACCCAGATGGGAAAACCCTCCCGGGATTCGAAACGGCGGAAGGGGAGGCGCGGCGCCGGTCCGGCCTTCCGCCGCGGTTTCCCGCCCCCCTCTTCGGGCGCGCGCACGCCGAGCCGGGCCGCGAGATCCCGGACCGCTTCCGCCCGGCCCTCGGCGACGAACGTTTCCAGATCCGACAGGCGGGCCGCATGGTCGCGACGCGCCCCTTCCGCCTCCTCGATCATGGACGCGATCTTCTCCCGCCCCGACAAAGCCTTGCGGTACTTCCGGAAGAAGGCCTCCATGTTTCCCGCGAGGTCCAGGCGCGGATCGAGGGGAATCCGGACCGGCGGCGTTCCCGGCGCGAAGAGATCGGGAACCTCGATGGACGCAAGCCCCTTCTCCAGGCGGCCGGCGTGGATCTTCAACAATTCCCCCTGCTGGCGCCACCGCTCGGGGTCCCCCGCGCTGGCCCGGTCCCGGGCCAGGTTGACGAGACGCTTCTCTTCCTTGCGCAGAAGCCGGCGGAGGCGGCGGCGGACGGAAGCGGCGAGGCGGTCGAGGCCGTGTTCGGCCTCCCGGCGACAAAACGTCTCCGCGAGCCAGGCGTGCCGGTCGCGGCACCCGGGAGGCGGAAGCGGGTCCAGCGCCTCGGGGAAGGCGCGGTCCGGCCGATCCGGATGGCGGTAGGGTTGCCCGGGAGCCAGGAGCCGTCCGCCGTACCGGCCCGTCCCGTGAGAAGCGACCACGGCCCCCTCGGCGTCCACGAGCACGAGGTTCGGCTTGCCGGGGATGCACTCCGCCACCAGCCGCAAGGGCTTCCCTCCCGCCTGGAAGCCCAGCTCGATCACCCGGTCGCCGGGCACGGCGAGGACCGAGGCGAGCTTCGCCCGCTGGAGGTGCTTGCGAAGAAGCATGACGAAATCCGGAGGCGTGGGGAGGGCGGGGGGGGCCTCGGCGACGAGGTGGAGGCGGGGAAAGTGCGGATGCATGCACAGAAGGAGGTGGAAACGGCTTCCGGAAGCCTTCCAGGACACCAGGAGGCGGTCCCGCGCCGGGGCGCGGATCTTCCCGACCCGCGCGCCCATGAGGGCGGTTTCGAGGCTTTCGGCGAGCACGGGGAACCAGGAAGGGGAGAGGGTCATGGATCGGGCACCTGCGCCTGGAAAGGTCGAACGTCCAGGGTCGAGAGACGAAGGATGATTCGGGCCAAGGCTGCCGTGGTATCCACCCCGAGAGAAACTGGGTGCCTTGGAGCCTTCGTGTCTTCGTGAATCCACTCTACGCCTTCGCTAGAGGTCGTCCTCGAGGTCGTAGATCCAGGGCTTGGACGCGGGGGCCCAGTCCACGAGTTCCTCCGGCGAGAAGTAGAGGGGGATCTCCTTCGCCGCGGATTCGGGGGCGTCGGAGCCGTGGATGAGGTTGAAGGAGCCGCTGATGCCGAAATCGCCCCGGATCGTTCCGGGCTGGGCCTGCCAGCCGAAGGTGGCTCCCATGAGCGTGCGGCAGACCTCGATGGCCCGGACCCCCGAGAAGACCATGGCGACGATGGGACCGGAGGTCACGTACTGGATGAGGCCCTCGTAGAAGGGCTTGCCCTCGTGGACGGCGTAGTGCTCCCGGGCCTTGGCCTCGGTCAGCTGCATCATCTTCAGGCCCTGGAGGACCAGGCCCTTGCTCTCGAAGCGGGAGAGGATCCGGCCCACCAGCATCCGCTGGACGCCGTCGGGTTTCACGAAGATCAGCGTCTTTTCTTCCATGGCGCTTCCTTTCCGAACCTGAAGGGATTCCGAACGTCCGGGTTCCAGCCCCCAAGTTTCCGGTTTCGGGTTCCAGGTTGCAAGGCCTTCGTGGCAACGAAGAGGAATGCTGCAAACTGCGGCTGAAATCTCCAACCCTACTGTCCAGAGCGGGGAGCAGCCGAATTGGAGGGCGAGCCTCTCCTCCTTCGCTTGCCGGCATCTGCGAGAGCTACGGAG
>CAZDSO010000207.1:0-7965 GCA_964508045.1 uncultured Planctomycetia bacterium
GCACGCCCGCCTCGCCCGTGGGCCCTTGCATGGTCTCCAGCGAGGGATCCTGCGCGGCGGCCTACAAGTACGCGCGCGCGCCGGCGCCGTAGCGGCAGGGGCCGAAGCGGGTCAGGAGGGTTCCCGTTTTCCGGCGCGTCCCCAGCGGAACCCGATGCCCAGCGCGTGCCCGATCACGTCGCGGTAGAGCGCGTAGCCTTTTTCGACGTCGACTTCCTCGAGTCCGAGGGCGGGGTCGGGCTGGAAGGGTCGGCTCACGGCTCGCGCCGGTCTTGATCCTGTGGCGTGCGCCGGTGGATATTGGCGCACCCGGCCCCCGTCATTGTGGCGGATTCAGAAGGCCCTTCCTGACCATCCAGCGGGAAAACCGCGTCATGAGCCGAGCATCTCCACGGCCATCCCGGCCACGGTCTCGCTGGCCTTTTCCGAACCGAGTTTCGCGCGGACCTCGGCGAGCCCTTCGATCATCCGTTTCCGCGCGGGATGGGCGCGCTCCAAAAGGGGTTCCAGGGCGTCGGCGAGCGCTCCCGGCCGGGCCTCGAACTGGATGAATTCCGGGACGACGGCGTGGCCGGCGACGATGTTCACCAGGCTGATGAAGGGGAGGCGGTGGAAGCGCCGCGCGAGGAACGTGGACAGGAGCGGGCCCCGGTAGACGACGACGAGGGGGGTGCCGAGCACGGCCGCCTCCACGTTGGCCGTGCCGGACTTGGCGAGGAGGGCGTCCGCGTGGGCGGCGAGGTCGTAGCGCTCCTCCCGGACGATGCGGATCTCCGGGCGGGTCCGGGCGAGGCGTCGCGCCCAGGGGGGATCGCCGCCTCCCACGAGCGAGAGGGCGGTCTGGCATCCCGGGAGGCGGTCCTGCAGGAGGCGGCAGGTCTCGAGGAAGGTGGGGAGGATGTGGCGGATCTCCATCTTGCGGCTGCCCGGAAAGAGGCCCAGCAGAGGGGCGGACGGGTCGAGGCCGTGGCGCTCGAAAAAGGCCTCGCGGGGCGTCTCGGGGGCGGCCTCTTCCACGGAGGGGTGTCCCACGTAGCGGACGTCGAGGCCGGTGCCCTCGTAATAGGAAGCCTCGAAGGGCAGGATGAGGGCCAGGCGGTCCACGCGCCGGGCCACCTTGTGCTTGCGCTTCTCCTTCCAGGCCCAGATCTGCGGGCCGATGTAGTAGAGGACGGGGACACCCAGATCCTTGGCGGCGGAGGCGATGTTGAGGTTGTAGCCGGGGTAGTCGACGAAGACGGCGAGATGCACGGGCTCGCGCCGCATCTCTTCGAGAATCCTGCGCTTCAGAAACCAGAGGAAGGGGAGGTGCCGGAGCACCTCGTGAAAGCCCATGATGGCGAGCCGGTCCACGTGGGCCAGGAGGCGGACGCCCTCGGCCTCCATGGCCGGTCCGCCCAGGCCGAAGAAGGAGGCGTCCGGGCGTCGTTTCTTCAGGGCCCTCACGAAGAGGGCTCCGTGCCGGTCTCCCGAGGGTTCGCCGGCGGATACGTAGATGCGGGGCGCGTCGGGCAACGCAGCGTCTCCGATGGCAAGGTTCAGGGTTCCAGGAGCGAGAAGGGCAGGGAATCGGGCGCGCGGAGGGTCTCCTCGAGCACGGCGGAGGCCAGCCTCTCGAAGGGGACGGACGCGCGCACCGTATCCAGCGCCCCGGGTTCGACGAAGACCCGGATCTTCTTGACCACCTTGGCGAAGTCTTCCGCGACGCCCTGCACGATGCGGGAGACGCCGTCCAGGGGGACCACTTCCCTGGACGGGCCCTTGCCGAGGACGACGGGCACCCTCCCGAGGCGGTCCTTTCCCCGGGGGGGGGTGTCCACGACGACCGATCCCTCGGGGAAGCGCTGGCCGGCGAGGCGGGCGAGGCGGTCGAGGAGGCGGTTTTCCAGGGCGGTCACTTCCGCGGCGTTCATGCGGTAGATCATCTCGAAGCCGGCGCGTCGCCGCGGGTCGGTATGGACCAGGGAGAGGGTGACGACGCGCTTGTAGAGGCCCCGTCGTCCCCCCAGGAGGCCCTGCAGGAGGAGCCGTGCGCGGCTGGTTTCCGGCGCGGTCTCGTGAAGGTGTGCGACGAGGGATTCGTCGCTGGAGCCGAAGAGGAGGTCGACGAGGTCGTCCGTTTCGATGCGGGACTCCGCGCGCCAGGCCGCCAGCGCCCTCTCCGCCATGGCGGAGGCGCTGCGGACGGTGTGATGCCAGTAGGCCTCGGAAAACATGGTGTAGCGGCAGAAGATGAAGATCTCGGCGGAGACGCGGCCCTTGTCGGAGACGGCGATCCGGTCCCCCTCGGGGCTCAGGACGAGGGAGGCCAGGAAGCGCTCGCGGTCCCAGTTCCGGCCGTAGGGGACGCCCATGTGGATGGAGTCCCTCTCGAGGTAGTCCATCTTGTCGGCGTCGATGGGGGAGGAGAGGATGGAGGCGAGGATGCGGTCGGTGCGGTCGGTCAGGCCCCCGGCCGGGGGGGAGACGAGGTTGCAGACGCGGGCGGGGTCCACCTTCCAGCGCCGTTCGAGGATCTCCGCGATGGGGGGCTTGTCGGGCGCGCTGGTGAGCTCGCCGATCACGATCTTGCGGGCCAGATCCTCGTGCCGCGGCGTCTCTTCGCCCTTGTGATGGAGGGCTTCGAGGTTGTGGGCGAGGGGGTAGTGGCCGATGTCGTGGAGGAGGGACGCGGCGAGGAGCGTGAGGATGTCCTCCTCGCCGACGGCTTCGAGGAAGGCGGGGTCGTGCAGGAGATTCTGCAGGTAGCGTCGCACGCAGTCCCACACGCCGAGGCTGTGCTCGAAGCGCGTGTGCACGGCGCCGGGGTAGACGAGGTGGGTGGGGCCGAGCTGGCGGATGAGCCTGAGGCGCTGGAAGTCCGGGTGGTCGATGACCTCGAGGGCGCGCCGGGAGAGCGCGACGTTGCGCATCTCGGGAAGGCGCACGGGCGCCAGGCGCACGAACGGCGGCGCCAGTTCCCGGACGCTTTCCGTGAGGAGGTGCGCCTTCTTTCCGGCGATCTTGTTCCGTTCATCCCGCTCCATGAGGGCATTATAGCGCGGCGCCCATCCTTGCGCGAGACGCCGGGACGGTTCATCCCGGGCCGCCGCCATGGACCTCGTCGTCAGCCCCGCCGCGGCTGTACTCTCGCCAAGAGGCGAATTCGCCCAGTAGGGGCGGCCCTTGCGGCCGCCCAGACCGCAGGAACGTCTGCAGGTGTTGGATTGCGGCCTGCGGGTATGGCGATTGAATATACCCGGATCCGTTCCTGTTGTACAACCGAGCACATGAGCGACCCGCGGCCGCGGCATCGCCGTGGTCCCGGGCCGGAAGCCCCTCGTGGCGCGGGACGTTTTCAAATCCGCCGCGTTTGTGCATCATGGTCCTGCTGGAAAACGCCGCGCCGCACGCGGCGGCAAAGGAGAACGCATGCGCCGCGCCTTCATCACCGGGATTTCCGGACAGGACGGCTCCTACCTGGCGGAACGGCTGCTTCGCGGGGGCGTCGAGGTCCACGGCCTGATCCGGCGCCGGGAGGAGCTTCAGACCGAGCCCATCCGCGTCTTGTTCGAGGCGCCCGAAACGCCGGACATCCGCTTCCACGAGGGGGACGTCACCGACGCCGCGTCCCTCGAGGCCGTCCTCGCCGAGGTCCGCCCCCACGAGGTCTACAACCTCGCCGCCCAGTCCCACGTGGGAACCTCCTTCCACGACCCGCTGGCCACCGCCGACGTCACCGGTCTCGGCGCCCTGCGCGTCCTCGAGGCGGCCCGGGCCCTTCCCGAGCCCCCGCGCGTGCTCCAGGCCTCCTCCGCCGAGATCTTCGGCCGGCCCGCCGGCCGGCCCGCCGACGAGGAGACCCCCCTCCGGCCCCGCAACCCCTACGGTTGCGCCAAGGCCTTCGCCCACCTCCAGACCGTCAACCACCGGGAAGCCTTCGGCCTCTTCGCCTCCACCGTGATCCTCTTCAACCACGAATCGCCACGCCGGCCCGAGACCTTCGTCACCCGGAAGATCACGCGCGCCGCCTCCCGCATCCGCCTCGGTTTCCAGGAGGAACTCCCCCTCGGCAACCTGGACGCTGCGCGCGACTGGGGTTTCGCCGGCGACTACGTGGAAGCCATGTGGCTCGCCCTGCAGCGCGAGACGCCCGGCGATTTCGTCGTCGCTTCCGGCGCCAGCCACACCGTGCGCGACTTCGTCGAGGAGGTCTTCTCCCACCTGGGGCTGGACTGGAAGGAGCACGTGACGGTCGATCCCGAGCTCTTCCGGCCCGTGGAGCCGGGAACTTTGACGGGCGACGCGTCCCGGGCGCGCCGGGCGCTGGGCTGGACGCCCAAGGTGGGGTTCAAGGCCCTGGCGCGGATGATGGTCGAGGCGGACCTTGCGCGGGAGCAGCGGGCCCCGGACCGGTGACGGGAGACGGCGAGCCGCGCGCGTTCACTCCGCGACGGTCTTCCCCGAGGGTCTTGTTGTTGCAGGAGCGATCCGGAAACCCTACAACAGTAGGGGCGACGCCGGCGGGGCGCGCGTTTCCTTCCGGAGCGATTCGAGGCGGGGGATTCCATGAAGATCTCCGACGTGGCGGACAGGCTGGGCGCAAAGCTCCTCGGGGACGGGGCGGTCGAGATCACGGGGGCGGGGGATCTCGCCGGCGCAGCGCCGGGGGATCTGAGCTTCGTGCAGGCCGGCCGGTATCTCGAGGAAGCGAAGGCCTCCAGGGCGTCGGCCTTTCTCGTGCCGCCGGGTCTGAGGGTTCCCGGCAAGCCGTGCCTCGAGGTGCCGAACCCGAAGATCGCCTTCATCACCGTCCTTTCGGAATTCATGCCGGAGCCGCCGCTCCCCCGGGGGATCCACGCGAGGGCCGTGGTGGAGGAGGGTGCGGAGGTGGGAGAGGGCGTCTTCGTGGGGGCGGGCGCGGTGGTGGAGTCGGGCGCGGTGCTGGGTCGCGGCGCCCGGGTGGGACCGGGATCGGTGGTGGGTCAGGCGTGCCGCGTGGCGGAGGAGGCGGTCCTGCATCCCTCGGTGGTTCTCTACCGGCGCACGACGGTGGGGAGGCGGTCGGTGGTGCACGCGGGTTCGGTGCTGGGGGCGGACGGGTTCGGGTACGTGCAGGAGGGGAAGTCGGCGTCGGCGGAGGGGGCGATCGAGCGGTACCAGCAGGCGGAGGGCCCGCACCGGAAGGTGCCCCAGCTGGGATGGGTGGAGGTGGGCGAGGACGTGGAGATCGGGGCGTCGGTGACGGTGGACCGTGGGACGGTGGGTCCGACGGTGATCGGGCGGGGGACGAAGATCGACAACCAGGTCCAGATCGGTCACAACGTCCGGATCGGGGAGGACGTGATCATCGTGGCGGAGGTGGGGATCGGGGGGAGCGTGACGGTGGGGGACCACGTGACGATCGGGGGGAACTGCGGCATCGCGGAGGGGTGCGTGATCGGTTCCTATTGCATCGTGGGGGCGCACACCCTGATGTACCCCGGCAAGACCTTTTCTCCGCGGACGGTGATCTTCGGGAATCCGGCCCGCGAGGCGTCCCGGACGCGGGAGATGCAGATCGCTTTGGCGGGCCTTCCCCGCTCGGTCCGGCGTCTGGGGAAGCTGGAAGAGAGGGTCGCGGCGCTGGAGTCGCAATGACCGCCATGGTGGAGAGGGAGCAGGCATGAATCCGGAACCCGCCTATCACGCCGTGCTTCTCGCGCCTTCGGGGGAGGCGGTCCGCCCCCTTCACGAGGGCCTGGAAGAGTCGGGCTTTCGGGTGACGGTGACGGATTCGTTCGACGAGGCTCGTTCGCGGATCGCGTCGGGGGAGGTGGACCTGGTGACGGCGTTTCTCGCCTCGCTTGCGGGGGGGGCGGATGCGGGGGAGCGTCTTCTGTCGGCGGATCCGGAGGTCTACCTTCTCATCGCGGCGCCGGAAGAGCGGGGGGGCGAGGCGCTGGAGGCGGGGGGGGCGATGTCGGCGAGGTTCCTTCCGTGGCCCTGTTCCGCCTGGACGCTGAAGACGATCCTGGACGGCGCGCGCTCGCGGATCGACATGGAGCGCCGCGGGGACCGGATGAAGGAGCTGGTGGAGCTGTGGGAGATCGCCAAGGCGCTCTCCTCGGGGAAGGGGTCGGAGACGCTTCTGGAGATGATCCTGGACTCGGCCATGCGTGTGACGGGGGCGGACACGGGTTCGGTGATGCTCGTGAAGCCGGGGGGCGACGAGATGACGATCGCGTCCTCGCGCGGCCTGTCGTCCGAGGTGGTCCAAAACGCCAAGGTGAAGGTGGGCGAGGGGATCGCGGGTTGGGTTGCGCTCGAGGGCGAGCCTCTGCTTCTTCGGGAGGGGCACCGGGATTTCGAGCGGTTCCGGGATTTCACGCAACGGAACTACATCCGCTCCTCGGTGTGCGTGCCCATCAAGTCCACGGACGCGGAGATCATGGGGACGCTGTCGCTGAACCACGAAAAGGGGCCGCGGAACTTCACGCCGCACGAGCTCCAGCTCATGACGATCTACGCGGCGGAGGCGGGAAGCGTGATCCAGGGGGCGCGGGGGGCGGAGGAGAAGGCCCGCGCCCACGACAAGCTCCGCACCTCCCACGAGCGCCTCAAGTCGATCCAGGCGCAGCTGGTGCAATCGGGCAAGATGGCGGCGGTGGGCATGCTGGCCTCGGGCGTGGCGCACGAGTTCAACAACCTTCTCACCGGCATCCTCGGCATGGCCCAGCTGGCCCAGACCTCGGGCAAGGAGAGGCACGTGGAAAAGGCCCTGCGCGTGGCCATTTCCAACTCGGAGAAGGCGAAGGCGGTGGTGAAGAACCTTCTGAAGTTCTCCAGCCAGTTCAAGAAGGTCCGCGAAAAGGTGGACCTGGGAGAGCTCGCCGACGAGGTGCTGAGCCTGGTCTCACGGGAGCTGGAAAAGGCCGACGTGGAGCTCGTGCGGAACTACCGGGACCGGCCGAAGGTCCGCGTGAACCGCGGGGAGATCCAGCAGGTCCTCTTGAACCTCGTCCTCAACGCCCGCCAGGCCATGGAACCGGAGGGGGGCCGGCTCGAAATCGCCCTCACCCACAAGCCTCCCGTCGCCCGCATCGCCGTGAAGGACACCGGCGTCGGCATCCCCCAGGAAAACCTGCCCCGCATCTTCGAGCCCTTCTTCTCGACCAAGAGCCTCCTCGGCGGGGGCGGCTCGTCCCAGGGATCGGGGCTCGGCCTCTCGGTGAGCTACGGCATCGTCAAGGGTCACGGCGGGAACCTCCTCGTGGAATCCGAACCCGACCGGGGCACCACCTTCACCGTGGAACTCCCCCTGACGCCCCCGCGCGGCGAGGAGTATACCGACCGGAAGACGCGTACGAGGGTCCTCACGCTTCCCCCCGGCGTGGGCAGAGCGGCCCCCCCTCCCGAAGGCCCCGTGCTCGTCGTCGACGACGAGGCCTGGGTCCGGGAATTCCTGAAGGAGACCCTGGCGGAAGCCGGCCTGGAAACCGTCCTCGCCGGGGACGGGCCGGAAGGGCTCGCCCTTTTTCGCGAGAAGCGCCCCGGCCTCGTGTTCGTCGACCTCGTCATGCCCGGCATGAAGGGGCAGGACTTGTGCCGGACCATGATCGAGGAGCGACCGGAAACGAAGATCGTGCTCATGAGCGGGAAACTGGAGCCCCTCGACGTCATCGAGAAGGAACTCGAGCGGGGCGTCCACGCCTACCTGAGGAAACCCTTCGAGGTCCAGGACGTCTTCAACATCCTCGAAGGCGGACACCCGGGTCCCTGAAGCCGAGACATTCCCGCGGTCACCGGGAACAGATTGGAGATTTCAGGCAGAGGTCCGCGGACGCGCAGGGATTGGAGATTGGAGATTCTGGATTGGAGCGGCGGCAATCTTCCACCCCCTCACCCGAGCAACCACCCAACCACACAACCACACAACAACTCAACGCCGCCGGCGCCGTTTGTGGGAGGCGTGTGTTCCGGGCCACGCGGACACCCGGCCCGGGA
>CAZDSO010000208.1:0-7949 GCA_964508045.1 uncultured Planctomycetia bacterium
GTAGCCCTCGCATGAGCCGATCGGCGAAGTACGGGCCGGCGAGCCGGCTGTGTTTGGGCTCGGGAGGACCCTCGCCCTCCAAGGCAGTCATCGATCATGGTTTTTCACGCATTTTCGGAAAAGTTCTGAGTAGTCTGTAACCCGTAACCCGTAACCCGTAACCCGTTTGATGCTGTGGGCTGCCACGAACCCGTCGTCGCAAAGCACAGCCACACAGGTTACGGGTCACAGGAACCAGACACCGCCACGTGCTTCACTTTGACGGTTGCAATCTTCTTTTCTTCGCGATGATGCGATGGGGTGGAATGTCTCGAAAAAACCCATGGACCCCTCTGAGGATGAAGGATTCGAGGGTCACCCCGGGGTATGTCCATGGGGGCGGGTTACGGAAAGAAAGGGAAGGCTACAACTTGCTGACACCGCGAATGCCTCGGCCGGGGTTCCCCTTGACGGGCCTCCCCGGAGGGAGTACAAACGAGAAGACGATTGGGGACGGAAAGGCACCTGGTGGGCCTCCGGGACTTCAAATCCTGTGCACGGCTAACCAACGCCGTGGGTGGGTTCGATTCCCATGCGTCCCCGCCATTAACGCCGCGCGTCACGCGCGGCGTTTTTTTCAGCGGACATGGACGGACAGCTCGTCCACGTAGAGCGTGGTCCAGTCGGGCGAGCGGGCGAGGAAGCGGAGGGCGTACTCGGGCGAGGGGGAGACACGGCGCCTCAGAACGCGCTTCCCGTTGACATGGACCGTGATCGGCTTCTCGAGGTCGAACAACGCCTTCGAGACCAGGATCGTGAACGTGCGAACGTTCTTCGTCCGGGCCCGGACGACGTTGCCCTCCTCCACCTCGGCCTCGACCCAGGCCTTGTACGCGTCCGCCTTCTCGACGAAGTAGGCCCACCGCGCCTCGTCGGGCCTGTCCCGGAATCCCCGGGGGATGGGCACGCCCCGCAGGACCACCTCGACCTCCTCGCCGCCGAGCACGAGCCTTCCCCGCCCGGCCGCCGGCAGCTCGGCGCGTGTGGTCTCGAGACGATCGAGACGGATCCAGAACGAGCGGCCTTCCGAGGGGTCGGAGCAGGCGCAGGTGATCCGCCGGGGCAGGCGTTCCCGGCGAAGCGGTTCCAGCCAGGCCCGGATCGCCTCGGCGTCGATCGGGAACTGGTGGCCCCGGTCGGGATGCTCGACGGCCGTGCAGGGGATGTCGAGCGCCTTCATCGTCTCGAGCGCTTTCCGGACGCACCAGACCAGGCCCTTCTCGTCGAGGGCGCCGTACTCGGCGCGCAGTCTCGTGTGCGCGAGATTGGGCAAAAAGCGGATGTTACGGATGCGGGGCCCTCCCGCCATGGGACAGGACGCCGCGAAGACGCCGGGGCGCCTCAGGGGCAGGTCCCACGAGGCGTGTCCGCCGCGCGAGTATCCGCACAGGTAGATGCGCTGCGGATCGACGTTGTACCGCTTCTGGACGTCCCGCAGGGCGTCGAGCTGCATGTTCCGCTCGTAGGCGGTGAAGGTCCAGCCCCGGTCCCGGATCTCGGAGGACGGACAGAGGACGATCCATCCGCTCTCGCGAAAGCCGGGGAGGATCCGCCGCATGCCCGTGGCGCCCGTGTTGTAGGTCCCGTGGACGTACAGCAGGAGCGGATGGGGCGTGGCGGGATCGTAGTCCGGGGGCACGAAGAGTTCGTAGCGGACGGAGAAGTCCGGATCGTGCGTCAGGGCCGCCTCGCGGGACAGGCGGCCCGTGGGGGCGGACGGGAACCGGCGCCCCGCGGACGCGATGGCCTCGAGGACGGGCCAGGCGGCGTTCCGCGCCCGGCGGACCTCGACCAGGGCGTCGTGGTCGCCCTCCCGGATGAAGCGCCGGGCCGCCTCGCGAAGTCGCTTCTCCCCGGCCCGGGCATGCGATCCGAGGGTGACGAAGAGAGCGGCCGCGAAAAGGATGCGCATGGACGTCATTCGTCTTTCTTTTCATCGAGGAAGGCGATCTTTCCGGCGGATGCCGCGTAGAAATCGGCCTCTTTTTCGAGCCCGTGCCTTCGGCAGAAGGCCTCCAGCTTCCGGTAGCGAGCGAGCGGATCGACGCCGCACGCCCACCAGATCTTCCTCACGCACTCGGGGCACAGCGCCAGGGGCTGGCTGTCGGCCTCGGCGCGGTGGTTGGAGCCGTTCATGTTGCACTCGTAGGCGATGCAGTGCCGCATGCCGAGCATGTGGCCGGTCTCGTGGGTTCCGGTCTTGAGGGTCCTCAAGAGGCAGAGGGCGAAGGCCTCCTCGCTCTCGGCGGGATCGCCGTTGCGGTGGATGGACCAGACGCCCACGCGCTTCCAAAGCGAAGCCAGGCCGAAGACGAAGTTCCATCCCGGACCCGGCCAGAGGTCCGAGGCGGTGAAGGCGATCAAGGCCACGGCGTCGTCGGGCACGCGCGGCTCGAGCACCTCCTCGAGGATGTAGGAGGCGTTGATCTGCTTGACGCCCCAGGAGGGATGGACGCGGCGCGCGCGGGCCGGGATCTCGGCCAGCGGGACCGGGTCGGCGAAGGAGACGGGCAGGCCGAAGTAGATCGACATGAACTCCGCGGTCAGGGTGACCACCTTCTTCCGGGCAGGGGAGAAGCGGCCGAGGAGAAGGATGTAGAGGGTGTCGCGCTTCTCGTCCGGCCGGACGGGGTCGGACGCGACGTATGCCTCGAAGGTCTGGCCCTTTTCCTCGTGCTGGGCCAGCCAGTCGGAGGGTGCCGGCGGGCGCTTGGTCCGATGGAGCGGCTCGAGGGCTTTCGCGGCCCTGGTCCATTGTTTCCGTTCGGGAACCGGGAGGAGGTCCGGTTTCTCCGGTCCGGCATCGCCCCGGCAGCCCGCCGCGAGGAGGAGAAGCCAGAAGGCGGGGAGGAGAACGGAAACGAAACGGGTCGTCATCATCAGGGTCTCCGCGATGCTCTTCGATGCTGATTGTAGCGGATTCCGTCGCCGTTCCCCATTTCCCCTCTCCGCGCGCGTGGGCCTACGCTATACTGGGAGGCGGAGGATCGATGGCCCAGGAACAGGAACAGGAACAGGAACGAGGCGTCAGGCTTCACAAGCACCTGGCCCGTTGCGGCGTGGCTTCCCGCCGCGCCTGCGAGGCGCTGATCGAGCAGGGCCGCGTGGAAGTGGACGGCATGCGCGTCCGGGAGCAGGGGATGCGGGTCCGGCCCGAGAGGCAGGAGATCCGGGTGGACGGCGAGGCGGTCCGGCGGGAGAAACCGGTCTATTACCTGGTGAACAAGCCGAAAGGGTTCCTGTGCACGAACGAGGCGGGATGCGCGCCCCGTCGCGTGATCGACCTGCTCGCGCACGAGGGGCGCCGGCTCTACGTGGCCGGGCGGTTGGACGCGGCCTCGGAGGGGCTCGTGTTCGTGACGAACGACGGGGAGGTGGCGAACCGGCTGGCCCATCCCCGGTACGAGGTGCCCAAGACGTATCGCGTGCGGGTGCGGGGCCGTGTCGGGCCGGAGGGGCTCGAACGACTGCGGCGGGGGGTGTTCCTGGCGGAGGGGAAGATCGTCCCCAGCCGCGTCGTGATCACGGACCGCGAGGCGTCGCGGACGGAGATGGAGGTGGTCGTCACGGAGGGGCGGAACCGGGAGGTCCGCCGGATCATGGCCGCCATCGGCGCGCCGGTGAAGAAGCTCGTGCGGACGGCCATCGGCCCGTTCCGCCTCGGCGACCTTCCGCCGGGGGCTTTCCGGCGTCTTGCGCCGGAGGGGGTCCGGGAACAACTCCGGGACATGCCCGCGGGGAAGTAGATCCCCACGTCGTCGGGAGCCGCCGCGCGGGAAGGAATGCCGCCGGCGGAGCGGTTCTCAGGCGAGTTCGAGGGAAGCGATCGCGTGTTTCATGACCACGACGACCTTTCCCTTGTCCTTCTTGAGCCGAAGGTTGAACCGGTCGTAGCTTTCCAGGACGCCGGTCGTCTGGGAACCGTCCTGGAGTTTCAGTTTCACTTTCTGACCGCCGAACTCATTCAGCAGGTCGGCCGCGACCCAGGTGAGGTCGCGCATCGCATTGACCTGCTCTTCCACCTTCCTGAGGCGGTTCCTGAGCTTCATGATTTCCTGTTCGATGATCTTCACCGGCCCGAACCCGCCTGCTTTCTTCTTCCCCATCTCAAGACATCCTTTCCTACTGTCGAAAATGACTCATCAAACCCGTGGGTGGCGTATCGGGTCGAAGCCCGCCGGAAAAGGCTTCGATCGCTATCCCTCGGCATTTCCGGCCATGTCGACAAGGTCCTTCAGACTCATGACGGCCAGCGTGTCCCACATGGCCTTGGACACCTTGGTCCACACCAGGCGCGCCGCGCAGTGGCTCGAACGGGGGCAGGTCTGGGGCTTGGAAACGCAGTCCGTGGTTCCGAAATCGGTTTCCAGCACACGGACGACCTCGAGCAAAGGAACGTCGGAAACCGGGCGGTTCAGCTCGAACCCGCCGCCCGCCCCCCGGTAGCTTCTCACGATCCCCGCGCGCCTGAGATCGGCGAGCAAGTGTTCCAGGTACTTGGCGGAGATCCCTTCCCGTTCGCTGATGGCGCGAAGCATGACGGGACCCTCGCCTTCCTGGCGGGCGATGTCCAGAAGTGCGCGCAACCCGTACCGGGCCCTTGTCGACAGTTTCATGATGGTTCCTGATCTTTCGCGATAGCCTAGTAGGTTGGGGGGGAATGCGCAAGAGAAATCCGATGGGCCTTTCCGATTCCCACCGGTTGCGGTGGAAGACGGCGGCGATACAATGTCTTGAGCCGTCCACGTGCCTCGGGGTGGGCGAAGACGATGCGTCCTTCTTTCGGCGGGACGGGGCGGGATGTACTCCGCAGGAGATCGTCGGGGGGTGTGTGTGCCCATGTTGACGAAAGGATGTAGATCATGTCCGGCTTGATTTACGTCGTTCTCCTGCTGGCCATCGTCCTCACCTCCCTTTTGATCGTGCGCATCGGTGCCGTGGGCCTTCGCATCACCGGCCTCGACCCGGAAATCGCCTCCTTCCAGGCGCTTTCCGCCTTCACCGGCACCGGTTTCACCACCTCGGAGGCCGATCTCATCACCCGTCACCCGAAGCGGCGCCGCACCGTCCGCATCCTCATCATCGTGGGAAACGCCTACTTCGCCGCCGTCGTGGCCATGGTGATCTCCGCCATCATGAGCTTCAGCGTCGAGAAAAAACACCTCGTCGAGACCTTCGTCATCTACCTCGTCGTCATCGTCCTCGGCCTGCTCGTCATCTACCAGCTCAGCATCAGCAAGCGCTTTTCCCGCTGGCTGGACCACTACATCGAAAAACGCCTCGCGCGCTCCAAGGGATTCCGGATCTACCGGATCCAGCGCGTCCTCGATCTCGCCGGCGGATACACGGTCGGCGAGTTCCGCGTTCCCACCGGCTCCTGGATGGCCGGCCGCTCCCTCCAGGACCTCGCCCTCGGGCAGTACAAGATCCTCGTCCTCGCCGTCGAACGCGGTTTGCGCCTCGTCCGGACCCCCACCGCCGAAACCACCATCGAGGAGAACGACAACCTCATCTGCTACGGGCCCGTCGACGGGCTGGAGGTCCTCCAGGAAGGGCCCAAGACCGGAAGAAACCCGGAAGACGCGAAGGCCGCCGAAGGGGCCCAGGCCGGGGAAGCGGAAGGTGAGAGGGAATTCTGAGCCCTCTGATTCCTCTGATCTCCCTGTGTTCCAAGACTTGCGTCATTGGCTCCTTGTTTCCCACCACCGCAGGAAGTCCCGCGCCGCCTCCGGATGGCCCTGCTCCTCGTACAGCCGCGCCAGGTTCTCCGCCGGTTTCCGGTAGTGCGGGAAGCGCGTCACCGTTTCCTGGAAGGTCGCTTCCGCCCCGAGGAGATCCCCCATCCCCTTCTGGACCACCCCCAGGTTGTTCCACGCCTGCCGGTTGCCCTCGTCCATCTCGATGGCGTTCCGGAAGGCCTCCGCGGCCGCCTCGCCTTCCCGCCTTCCCTTGAAGCGCCAGAGGACGTTTCCCAGGTTGTTCCACGCCGCCGAGGACGGGCGGATCTCGATCGATTGCTCGTAGGCCTTTTTCGCCTCGGCGGGCCGGCCCTCCTTCTGGAGCGCGTCGCCGAGCAGGCGGAAGGACGACGAGAAATCGGGGGACGAGACGGGCGCCAGGGCCGGAACGGCCGCTACCAGGGCGGCCGCAGCAGCCAGGGCGAGACGGACCGGTTGCGGTTTCCGGAGGGATCCGATCGTTCCCGACACGCCGGCGCCCGCCAGCAGGAGGAGGGGAGGCAGGAGCGGAAGGCGGTAGCGGGCCGCGATGAAAAACAGGGCGGTGGCGCCCCCCGCGCCGAGCAGGAAGAGGAGGGCGGGGGGATCGATCCCTTTTCGATTGAGGACATCGCGTTTCCGGGTGACCCGAAACACGGCGCCGGCCGCCGCGAGCGCCAGGACCAGGCCGAAGGTGGGCAGGGGAAGGGAAAGGAGGGGGGATCTCTCGCGCAGGAAGGCGACGTTGTAGTTCAGGGGGAGCTCGGTGTCGTTGAGGAGGAGGAGGAGTTTCCGTCCCGTCAGCGCGATCCAGTCGCCGGGATTCGCAAGCGCCCCGGCGAGGCCCTTGCGGTACCAGAAGCGGTCGACCTCCACCCAGTCCATGGTTTCCCCGGTGCGCCTTTGCGCCTCTTCGCGCGCCGCGCGCCGCTGGCCCCACAGCCCGTGCGGTCCGGGGAAGGGGCGCTCGTAGCGGCCGGAGGCGCCGGGCCGGTTTCCGATGTAGAAGTTGATTCCGCCGTGGAGGGCCACGGGTTGCGGGGCGGAGAAGGAGAGGTTGTGGACGAAGGTGGGAACCAGGGGCAGGAGGGCGAAGGCGAGGAAGGCGGCGGCGGGCGGGAAGCGCCGGCCGCCGGGTGGTTTTTTCCGGAGGACGATCCAGGCAGCGACGAGGGGCAGGGCGGCGAGAAGGGTGGGTCGCGCGAGGCCGGCCATGCCGAGCGCGGCGCCGGCGGGGGCCCAGGCGAGCGGGAAGCGCCGGTTCCGGGCCGCCGAGGCCGTCCAGAGGAAGATCCAGACGAGGAAGACGGCGAGGGCGGCCCCGAGCAGAAGCCCCTCGTAGACGAGGAACGGGGCGTAGAGGGCGGCGAGGGCGGAAGCGACGAGGGCGCCGGGACGCCCGAGGCCCCACTGTCTCGAGGTCAGGTAGGCCAGCTCCGCTCCGAGGGCCCCCATGGCCATCTGGGCGAACACGGGCGTGGTCGTCCCTTCGCCTCCGAGTCCGAAGAGGAGTTCCAGGAAGGCCGGGTAGAGGGGATTCCAGAGACAGGGGCCGGGAGGTGGGCGGAAGGCGCCGGTCGCGAGATCGCGGTAGAAGGCGGCGTCCAGGAGGGGCTGGCTGTAGAAGGGGGCGTGACGCCAGCCGATCCAGACGGCCAGCCGCACGGCCAGCGCTCCCAGCAGGACCGCGCCCGCGAGGAAGGCCTCCGTGGATCTTTGCTTTCCTTCGGCGCTGATGTCACTGGGCATGCGTTCAGGGTGTGTTCGTGAACGCGTCAGGGGATCACCTGGTCCTCTCCTTCGGCGTTTCCGATGACGGGGTTCTGCGATTTCCCCAGGAAATCCGCGGTCTGGCCCACATAACGGGCCAGGTACACGCGAAGTTCCTCCAGCCGTATGGTCTTGTCCCGATCGGCGTCGGCTTCCCCCTGAAGCCCTTTGAGAAAGAAGTGGGTGAAGAGGCCTCCGGCCGCTTCCTCCAGCTCCAGGGCGCTTCCGTTTTTCCCGGCGCCGTAGACAAAGGCGCATCCGGACCTCGAGGCGAAGAGGTTCTCGAGCGTTTCGACGGCGCCCGGGATCGTCTCGCCGAAGGAACGAGAGGCGTTGGCGCCGCTGAAGGAGGTGTCGAGGAGAAGGCGGACCTTGCCGCCGGGGCAGGCGGCGAGTTTCTCCCCGAGATCGGAGAGGGCGAGG
>CAZDSO010000209.1:0-7944 GCA_964508045.1 uncultured Planctomycetia bacterium
CGGCTCGGGTCCAGGGGGTGCGAAGGACGCAGAGGGATGGGGGATGGGCGATGGGAAAACAGAATGCCCTTTCTACGAGATCGGTCCCATCCGTCTTATCCGTCCCATCCTTGCGGAACAGGCTGTTCGTGGGAGAGCCGGGCAGCCATGAGCCTTCGGCTCTTCCGCGAAGGGGAGGCGGGGGACCTTGACGGCGCCTCTTCGCCGGCGCTATGCTCCCGCGGAACGCTTTCACCGGCGGGAGACGTCGAGCGCGGGGGGACCGTGACGGCGTCCCCGCCCGAGACCTTGCATGGAAGCCTGGTTCGATCAGTACCTCGGGCGGTTCCGCTCCGGGGAACCGCGGGTCCGGGCGAACGTGGATCTCAAGGACCGCCACTCGCGGCGCGTCGCCCGGGACGCCGCGCGCATCGCAGCGTCGCTGGACCTGCCGGAGGACGAGGCTGCGCTGGCCCGGATCGCGGCCCTGCTGCACGACGTGGGGCGGTTCGAGCAGGCCTGGGAGCAAGGCAGCTTCGATGACCGCGTGGCCGGCGATCACGGCGAGCGGGGCGCGGTGATCCTGGCGCAGGAGAACGTCCTGGGCGCGCTGGACGCGGGCGACCGGGAAGCGGTCCTGGCCGCGGTGAGGCACCACAACGACGCCCGCCTCCCCGCGGGCCTCGGCGGGAAGGCCGGGCGGATCGCGCGCATCGTCCGGGACGCCGACAAGCTCGACGTGCTCGGCGTCCTCGCCGACTTCTACGCCCATCCCGGCCGCCACGCCGGCGAGCACCTCGAGTACGTCGCGGAGGAAGGCGAGGACGTCTCCCCCGCCGTACTCGAAGCGGTGCGCGGGGGCCGCTGCGTCGATATCCGCGACGTCCGCAACCGGATCGACCACAAGGTCATGCGGCTCAGCTGGGTCTTCGACCTCAACCACCCCCGCACCTTCCTCCTCCTCGGGGAACGCGGCCACCTCGAGGCGATCGCCTCCACCCTGCCCGACGCCCCCCGCGCCACCGAGGCGAAACGCCTGACCCTCGCGCAGGCCAAGACGCCGCCCGCGTCCTAGCGATCCCATTCGCAACGGCTCCTCTTCACGCCCCTCCCGCAAGCCAGCCCTCCAGGAAGGAGTTGCGCATGGGGCCCTTGCCCTTCACCTCGATCACCCCCCTCTCCTCGAAGCGGAAGCGGTCCTTCAGGGCGAGATACGTCGCTTCCGACACCTGGATGCGGCCGGGCTCGCCGTGCGATTCCATGCGGCTCGCCGTGTTCACCGAACCAATTGGAATCCTTGACAATAGATCATAAGCAGGTTATGATTATTCCATGAACGAAACGGTCAGGAAATACCTGGCGGAGATCGGTCGAAAAGGCGGAAAGCGAAGCCGGCGGCCGCTCGATTCCGAAACAGCCCGGCGCATGGTGCGGGTCCGGGAGGCGAGGCGGGCTTTTCGGCGTTACCACGCGCGTTGCTTCTGGTCCTTCGATCCCGACTACCAAGTCACCCAGAACGACGTCGAATGGGTTGCAGACCACTTGAAGAAACACGGAGACCGCACCGCCTGGGCCGTGGGGGTCGAATTGTGCCGCTGACGGAATTTCAGAGTGGACTGGCGCGCCTGCTCTCGGTCAACCGGAGCCCCGACAGTTACCTTGCCGGTGGGGCGGCGTTGCATATCGAGCCCAACAGCAAGCGTTACAGCAAGGATCTCGATTTTTTCCAGGACTCCGAGCAACGCGTCGCCGGCGCCTTCGAGGATGATCGCGCCCTGCTCGCCGATCGCGGCTACGACGTCGAGGTGGATCTTCGCATGCCGGGCTACGCCCGGGCGGTGGTTTGCAAGGGCGGCGAGGCGACCCGCATCGAGTGGGCCCACGATTCGGCCTGGCGTTTCCTGCCCGCGCTCGAGGACCCGGCGTGCGGATTTCGGCTGCACCCCATCGACGTGGCGATCAACAAGGTGCTGGCGCTGGTCGGCCGCGACGAGCCGCGCGATGTTCTCGACACGATCCATGCCCACCAGAGCATTCTCCCTCTGGGGGCGCTGTGCTGGGCGGCGGCCGGAAAAGATCCGGGCTACACGCCCGACATGCTGATCGGCCTGCTCAAGCGACGCGGCCGCCTGCGCCCCGAGGATCTTGCGCGGCTGCACCTCGCCGTGACGGTCGATCTTCCGGCGCTGAAGGTCGCCTGGCGTGAGGCCCTGGACCAGGCCGAGGCCTTTCTCCGGGGCCGGCCTCCCGATGAGATCGGTTGCCTCTACTACGCCAGGTCGCGGAACGCCTTCGTGCAGCCCGGTCCCGCCGACGCCGGGGATGCGGTTCCCCACTACGGTCGACCGGGAGGAATCCTGCCGTCGGTGGTGGAGTAGACGGGGGGGGGCGCAAAGGGATCCCGCCGGCCCCGGACGCGAAAGGAGATATGCGCCCGCCCGGCCTTCGCATCCAGCCGTCCAGGAGACGCCGATGCGGTACAATGGAGGAAAGGAAGGAGGTCGTGTTCCGGTTTCCCTGGGATTCGCGGGAGCCGGGTTGCCGGCTTTCCGGCGTTCTGCGGCTGCGGGGGGAGGCCTGTCCGGATTTCGAGATGTGTTTCAGCAGCCAGGACGATCATCACCATGCGAAGACCGACGCCGGAGGCCGATTCGAGGCGGCAGGCGTGCCCCCCGGCCCCTGCGAGGTGGATCTGGGAAACGCCGAGATCGTCATCCAGGTGCCCGCGCGGGCGGCCTGGAGCGTCGACCTCGAGCTCCCCCGGCATGAAATCCGGGGACGCGTGCTCGATGCCCTGACGAGACGGCCCCTCGCCGGCGTCCAGGTCGATCTGGAATGTCCCGATCACGGCGGGTACCTGGGAAGCACGAAGACCGGTCCCGAGGGCCGCTTCCGCGCGTCCTCTTCTCTGGAATGCAATGGAGCAGACCCGTTGGACATGAAGACCACGCTCCGGTTCCTCGGCGCGACGAGAAACGTCACCGGTTCCCGATACGTCCTCGAGACGCCCTCCAGGCGCATCCTCGTCGACTGCGGGCTCTTCCAGGAGCGCGAGTTCCGGCACCGGAACTTCCAGCCCTTCCCCGCGCGCCCGCAGGACCTGGACGCCGTGCTGCTCACCCACGCGCACCTGGACCACGTCGGCTACCTGCCCGCCCTCGTCGGCGCGGGCTATGCCGGGCCCGTCCACGCCACGGCCGCCTCCGCGGCCATCGCCGGCATCGTGCTCCTCGATGCCGGACGCATCCAGGAGGAGGACGCCGAGCGGAAGAAGAAGCGCCACCGGCGCGAGAAGCGCAAGGGGTCCCGCCCCGTCAGGCCCCTCTACACCGAGGCGGACGCGGAAGCCTGCATCCCCCGTTTCCGGCCCCTGTCCCTCGGCGAGCCGCTCGCCCTCGGCCCCGGGCTCACCGCGACGTTCCACGAGGCCGGCCACATCCTCGGCTCCTCCATGATCCTGTTCGAGATCGAGCAAAAGGGCGAGAGGCGGAGACTCCTCTTCTCCGGGGACGTGGGGCGGTGGGACAAGCCGATCCTCGAGGACCCCACGCTCTTCGAGACGGCGGACTACGTGGTCATGGAGTCCACCTACGGCGACCGGCTCCACGAGGATGTAGGCGGCGTGAAGGCGGGCATCGCCGGGGCGGTCCAGCGGGCCTGCCGGGAGGGAGGCAACGTGGTGGTTCCCACTTTCGCGGTGGAGCGGGCCCACGAGATCCTCTACGTCCTCAACCGGCTGCGCATGGAGGGGCGCATCCCGCCGGTGCCCGTCTACCTGGACAGCCCCATGGCCGTGCGGGTCACCGAGGTGTTCCGCCTGTGCGAGGACCTGTTCGACGCGGAGATGCGCCGGCTCGTGAACGAGGGGAAGTCCCCCTTCGCGTTTCCCGGGCTGCACATGACCGCGAACCGCGAGGACTCGAAGGCGATCAACCGCGCGCGCGGGACCTCGGTGATCCTGGCGGGGTCGGGGATGTGCACGGGCGGGCGGATCAAGCACCACCTCGTCCACAACATCGAAAAGCCCGGGTCGGTCGTGCTCTTCACGGGATACCAGGCCAGGGGCACCCTCGGGCGGGAGCTGGTGGAGGGGGCGGAGGCCGTCCGGATCTTCGGCAAGCACCGGAAGGTGAAGGCGCGCGTGGAACAGGTCCAGGGGTTCTCGGGACACGCGGACCAGGCGGAGCTGTTCCGGTGGATCTCGCACCTCGAGACGGCGCCGCGACACGTCTTCATCACGCACGGCGAGCCGGAAGCGGGCCTCCGTTTCGCGGACCTCCTGCGCGAGCGGCTGGGCTGGAGCGTGTCCGTGCCGGCGTACCTGGACCGTGCGACGCTGGCGTGACGCCGCACGATTTCAACGTCCCTCCTCTTCCGCCCCGGGCGTCCACGCTTTCGAGGCCGGCTCGGTCCGGAACGCGGTCTTTCCCGGAACCGCCTCGAAGACGTACGATCCTCCCGCGGGATCGGGCGGAAGCGCGAAGCGCTCCCGGCGGGGATGGGGGCCGGCCCATCGCAGCGCGCGGCGCTCGACCACGTTGCCCGTTCCGTCCTTCACGACCAGCGTTGGAAGCCCGGTCCGCTCGGCGCCGGAGAACAGGCGCACGTCGTAGTTCCCCGCGGCGTCTTTCAGGAGCACCCACGCCTCGGGCCCCTCGCCCGTTTCCTTCAATCGGATCTCCAGCGAAAGAGGCTCCACCGGACCGATCGTCGCCTCCGCCTTCACCGCGACCTCCCGGCCGAGCACGACGCAACGGTGCCGTAGGCCGCCCTCTCGCCTCCTGACATCCAGGGTCATCCGCCACCGCCCTTCGGGAAGGCGGACGCGCCCCCCTTCGGCCACGGAGACCGTGCGGGGGACGAAGGGGCCCCGCGCGTAGCCCGCCTTCACCGCGGACACCAGCATCAGATCCCCGGGCGCGCGCACCGCGGTCAGTCCGCCTTCCTGCATCCGGTAGGCCATCACGGGCCTGCCGTTTTCGAACCTCGGCGGGCCGTCGATCTTCACGCGCCCTGCGCCCAGGATCAGGTCGTCGAGGACGATGCCGGCGTCGAAGTTGTAGAGGGCCGGTTCGGTCCCCGGAAGCCAGCAGGGCCCGTACGCCAGGTCGAAGGGGGCGGCCCGGGGGGCGAAGACGGTATAGCAGCGGAGGACGTCGGGCGGGGTGAGGCGCAGGCGGCAGGTCACGGCAACGGAATTTTTTCCGAACGAGAAGCGGCCCGGCAGGCCCTTCAGCTCGAAGCCGAGATGCCCCATGCCGGGCATGTGCCCGGCCACGTGCCGGCCGGGCACGGGCTCCTCGTCCACGAGGTCGCCGTCGCCGTCGCGGTCGACGCGGAGGCGGGGCTCGGTCCCGTCGAGGCCGGAGAAGCAGAAGAGGTGGGCCTGATCGCCCAGATGGATCCGTCCCCAGGACGCGGCGCGTTCGGGCGCGGTCGCGCCCTCGGGAGGCTCGGGCAACGCCTCGGCGTGGAGGGCGTCCGTGTTCACGAGCCTCGGGAAGTGCGCCAGGTCGCGCGGGAAGAGGACGACCTCTTCCCCCCGGACGGGGGCCGCGAGGATCACGGCGATCAGGAAGACGGATGCGCGCATGAAAACCTCCAGGGGAACGCGGTCTCGAAAGCCCCTTAGGTCTTCCTTCCGCGCCGCGCGTTGGAGGATTTTCGACGGGCCCGGGGAAATCCGGCCGGTTTCCTCGAGCGGAATGCGGTCACAACGCGAAGGACGCGCACGGAAACCTAGCGATCGAGGTCGAGCACGCGGACCGCGCCCGCTTCGAGACCCTCGAACAGGGCCGGCTCGCGCCCGCGGAAGGACACTTGCACGTCGACCGTCCGGGTCGCGCCGAGGCCGAAGTGAAGCGTCGGCGGGCGCTTCGACCGGTAGCAGAAGTCGGTGCGGACCTCCTCGGTCCCCAGGATCGTCTTCGTGCCCGCCTCGAACACGACCACCCGGGCCCCGATCGCGGGAAGCGACGCCCCGCCGCGGACGACCTTCAGCCCGATCCAGCGCCCGTCGCCGTCGACGCGGTTGAGGTAGAAGCGGCTGTTGTCGGCGCCGTCGTAGCCGCCCACCGTGCCGTCGTGGACGATCACGTCGAGCCGGCCGTCGCCGTCGAGGTCGGCGACGTTGAGATCGCGGCCGCCCCCCCCGTGGCCCAGCCCATGCCCGGCCGGCGGCACCTCCGCGAAGCGCCCCTTTCCCGTGTTCCGGAAGAGGTGCGGGTGCGGCCAGGCGGTCTTGTCGCGGTCGCGCCGGTTGATCAGGCAGAGGTCGACCCACCCGTCGTTGTCGAAGTCGCCGGCGGCGCCCGAGGCGAAACTGACCTGCCAGCGCTTCGCCGGCGGCATCTCGTTGAAGCGGCCGAAGCCGCTCTCCGCGGTCCTGTCCTCGAAGCGGATGCGGCCGGGCGTCGAGACGTTCTCGAAGAAGCCGACGGATCGCGTGTCCTCGACCTCGCCCCGGGTGCGGCGCGTCACGGCCCCGGCGAAGAAGTCGAAGTCGCCGTCGCGGTCGTAGTCCAACGGGACCACGGCGTAGGCGTTCCAGTCCCCTCGCGTGTTCCCGAAGGCGGTCGGGCCGACGGCCTCCCGGGCGACCTCGCGGAAGCGGATCCTCCCGGGCGTCGAGCGGTTGTGCAGCACGAAGAGACCGCGGTCCTGCTTCTCCACCCACTGCTGGCCGACGCCCCCCCGCCCGCCTTCCTGGAATCCGCGGTCGGCATAGGCGGCCATGAGCAGGTCGGGCCTGCCGTCGCCGTCGAAGTCGCGGACCACCGCCCCCTTGAACATCTTGTTCGACCATGTCTCCTCGCCCCGCTCGGGGTGGACCGCCGTCGCGTACCAGAAACCGGGCACGTCCGGGTCGAGAACCTCGCGGATCACGTCGGGCCCGAACCGGCCTCCCTCCAGCCCTGGGTGCAGCTCGCATCCGGCGTGGTTCTCGCCGAAGGACGACACGCTGTGGAAGGAATCGATCCGACCGTCGCCGTCGAAGTCGGCGAACATCACGTGCCGAGTGTTGCCCCGCGTCTCGTTCCCCAGGTCGCGCGGCGTGAAGGTCCCGTCGCCGTCGTTGATCCAGGCATCGTTTTGGCCCTTCTCCTGCTGGGCGACAAAGGCGTCGAGCCG
The DNA here is from genome assembly GCA_964508045.1 of uncultured Planctomycetia bacterium. Taxonomy (GTDB): domain Bacteria; phylum Planctomycetota; class JAKEIC01; order JAKEIC01; family CAZDSO01; genus CAZDSO01. Next base: position 7,111 of record CAZDSO010000209.1, read on the forward strand.
GCCGTCGCCGTCGAGGTCGTGGAGTCCCCAGCCGTTGGCGTTGTCGGCGGGAAGCGTCGCGGCATGGCCGAAGGCGCCCTCCCCCTCGTTCCTCACGAGGTGGACCCGGCGCTTGCAGGCGATGAGAACGTCCAGGCGCCCCGTCCCGAAGGCGTCGAGCAGCGCTGAAGCCTGGGCCGAGCCCCCCTCGTGGACGTAGGCGAGCCGGAACCAGCTCCCGGCTTCCGGATCCGCCTCGGGGAGCGCGCCGTCCATCGAGCCCGGATCGCTCCGGCCGCCTCGGGAGGCGCGCCGCCAGGCGCGGATCTCCTCCAGCGTCAACGCGCCGTCCCTGTCCGCGTCGGCCTCGTCGAGCAGGGCGACGAGGCGCCGGCGCCCCCCCAGCTCCGCGCGGGTCAGCCGGCCGTCGCCGTCCCGGTCCAGGCGCTCGAAGATCCCCTCCAGGTCCCGGGGACCGCGGCGGGGCCCGTCCCCGGCGAAGAGCGGAACCGGAAGCAGAAAAGCGACGACGGAGGCGACCCCGGCGAGGGCCGGGAGGGCGTACGAGCGCAGGCGGGTGATCATGTCGAGAAGGCTCCTCGATCCTGGAAGCGAAGACGGCCGGTGCAACCGGGTGTATGAAACCCGGGCGGCGGGAAAAGGTTTCGGCGGAACAGGAGCCTTCGGCTAGCGGTACCAGGCGCGCAGGGCGTCCCGGTTCAGGAAGCCGTACTTCACGCCCTGGGGATTCCACCGGGGATACGTGCAGCCCGGGGGTTCTTCCTCCGATTTCTTGCGGGCGGTGGGCTGCATCTTCGCGGGCACGGGGATGTCCTTCCAGGTCCCGGACGCCTC
>CAZDSO010000210.1:0-7928 GCA_964508045.1 uncultured Planctomycetia bacterium
TCTGGTCCGTTCCCCGGACGCCCAGGAACGGGAAGGGGACGGCATGGCCGTCTCCCTCGCCCTCGATGCCGGCGCCCTGCCCCATCTCGTATGGCATTTCGCCAAGTCGTGGCTCTCGGGACCGGGGGATTTCCAGCAATACGGCATCGCCTACCGCTCCGTCGATTCCCGCTGGATCGATTTCTACGCGCTTGAGGCCGCCGGCACGGGCGACACCCTCCTTCAAGGCAGCGTGGCGGCCGGTCCCTCCTTCCGAATCCATACGACCTATGTCCAGGCCGGATCCTCACCGGACGTGAAATACCGCGTCTTCGACGGGACCTGGGCCGGCGCGGAAGACGTGAACGGCAGCTCCACCGAGACACCGGAAACCCCCGTGATCTCCGTGGACGGATCGGACCTTCCTCACGTCCTCTGGGTGGAGCCACTTTCCGGAACGAAACGGGTCTTCTACAACACCCGCAGCGGATCCTGGGGCACCCCCGCGCCCGTGTCCTCCGACCAGGGCGACGCGTCCGATCCCGACGCCGCCATCGACGCCTCCGGCAACCTCCACGCGGTGTGGTGTCGCGTGACGGCGAGCGATACGCTCGTCTACTACGCCTCGCGGAACGCCTCGACCTCGAGCTGGTCGACGCCGGTCGTCGTATCCCAGACCACGGGGACCTGCGGCTCCCCCAGCATCGCCGTGGACGATGCCGGCGGACTCCACGTCGCCTATGATCGCTGTACGACCGCCCCCGCCACCGACGGCGAGATCTACTACGTGTGCAATACGGGAAGCGGCTGGACCTCGCCGGACCTTCGCACCGACGGCGTCCATTTCGAGGCCCTGGAAACCGACCTCATCGCTTCGGGCTCCGGCGCGAACCTGGCGCTGGATCTCGCGTGGACCGCCGACGGCGACACGGCCGACAGGATTCTCTGGCTCTCTTCCTATGCCTCCGGAGCCTGGAGCACGCCGGAAAAGGTATCCGACGACTCGTATGCCGACGACGTCTTCCATCATCCGTCCTTGATGCGGGACGGAACGGGAACGTTGATCGTATCCGGAATCTACGACGATGGCGGCTCGACATTCCCCTACCATCTGTTCCTGGCCGAGAAGCGCCAGGGATCCTGGATCAACTTGCCGCCGATCGACTCGCAGGTGACGAACACGAACGCCACCTGCGCGCTCGTTTCCGACACCTACGGCCACATACACTTCCTGTTCTGCGACGGCGCCGACAGCGTGCAGTACGGCCACCGCAGGTAGAAGAATCAGGAGGACCCATGCATCGAATCCCGCGGGCCCGTCTCCTCGTCGCCGTGGTCCTTCTCGGGAGCGCGCCCGCCCTCGCCGGCGAACCCCAAAGCTACGTCGACCGCAACGGCTGGCTGGGCGCGCGGCTCGAACAGAAACCCCTGAAGGAAGGCGGCATCCGCATCACCGAAGTCGTGTCCGGCGGACCCGCGCACAAAGCCGGCCTGAGGAACAGGGACGTCATCCTCTCCATCCGGGGCGAGGCCATCGACCGCTTCGAGACCCTGGTCCGGCTCATCGTCTCCACCGAGCCCGGCACCGGCGTGCCCGTCGTCGTCCGGCGGGGCGAGAAGACCCTCACCTTCACCGTCACGATCGGACACCGACGCATGGCGCTCGGGCCCATGATCGAGGGGGGACGGAAACGCTTCCCCGGAAACAGCGAGATCCACCCGGCGTGGCGAGGACATCGCGATCCCCTCCGGGATCTCCTGATCGACCTGCTCGAGGCCCGAGGCCGCTCGACGCTCTACACGGATCTCGTCTCCGCCTTCAAGCGCGACGAGGACCTCTACCAGGTCTTCTACAAGCTCGACGAGGTCTCCTACGTCCGCCGTGCGCCCTTGAAACTGCCCCTCGCCGCCCGCTTCCTCACCGACAGGATCCACGAACACGCCCAACGCTCCTTCCACGGCCTCGCCTCCATCCTCCAGCAAGCCGCGTCCGCCCTCGACGAGTCCGTGTCCCTCCCCACTCGCGGGCCGGAAGCGCCGGCCTCCCCCCGCGAGGTGCTGGAAAGCCTCGCCTTCGCGAAAGGGCTCGCCGATCGCGCCTTCGACAAACTGTCCGGGGGCGAGCGCGAATTCCTCCACCATCAATCCAAACGCCTCTTCGACAAGTTCAAGGAGCACATCTACCTGAACGTCCGGTCCTCCGCCGTCCTCTACCGGGACAACCTCGAGGCGATCCGCCTCTCGAAGAAGATCGACTACGGGACGCTCTTCCTGGCGTCCGCGGCGGCGGCGCAGACCGTGGAGACGATCCTGAACGTCCCCCCCGAAACGTGGAAAACGGCCGATCTGCCCGGGCGGCGCGCCGGAGGAGACTCGAGTTTTACCGGGGATGTCCTCGGCGTCTTCGACACCGACGCGGGGACCGTCGTGATCGGCGGCCCGGGCCGCACCGTGTACGCCGCGGATGCCGCGCTCATCGTCGATCTGGGCGGCGACGACCTCTACGTGAATCACGCCGGCGCCTCCACCGGACAGGACCGGGTGTCGATCGTCTTCGACGCCGAGGGAAACGACACGTACCGCTCCGGTTCCGTCTGCCAGGGGACCGGCCGAACGGGCGTGGGCTTCCTGGTCGACATGGAGGGCGACGACGTCTACGAGGCGAAGGACTACGCACAAGGGTGCGGTCTCTTCGGGGTGGGCCTGCTCTACGACCACGCGGGCGAAGACCGGTATGGCGCGGGGGAATACCATGCGGGGGCCGGGCTGTTCGGCATCGGCATCCTGTTCGACCGCCGCGGCGACGACCGCTACGCCGCGAACCTCTACAGCCAGGGATTCGGCGCCACGAAGGGATTCGGTCTCCTCCTGGACAAGACGGGGAACGACACCTACTACGCCTCGGGCAAGTATCCTTCGAGCTACGGGACCCACGGCGTCTTTCGCGGCATGTCCCAGGGTTTCGGGATCGGCTTCCGCCAGATCGCCTCGGGCGGCATCGGCGTGTTGCTCGACGGCTTCGGGAACGACCATTACGTGGCCGGGAACTTTTCCCAGGGCGGGGGCTACTTTCTCGGCTACGGCATCCTCCGGGACCGCGAAGGGCAGGACCGCTACACGGGCTCCCGCTACTGCCAGGGCTTCGGCGTCCACTCGGCCGCAGGGATCCTGATGGACGACCGCGGCGCCGACCGCTACCGCTGCGAGATCGCGGCGAACCAGGGATCGGCGTGGGATCTCGGCGTGGGCTGGCTGGTGGACGGGGGGCCGGAGAGCGACCATTACGAGGCGCACGGGCTGGCCCAGGGCGGCGCGTCGCAGAACGGCTTCGCGGTGCTGCTGGATCTCGGCGGCAAGGACGACTACACGGCCCGGGGAGGCGGCCAGGGCTTCGGCGGCCAGACCACCTACGGCGGCGGGCGCGGGGCGAAGAACCTGGGCGTGCTGGTCGACGCCGGCGGGGAGAAGGACCGCTACAGCAAGGAGCACCGAAAGAACGGACAACTCGAGGTCGACGAGAAGGGGGGCGTTTTCGCGGACCTGGAGGGAACGCTCGAAGAAGTGCTCCGCAAGGGATCGGAAGGGCCCTCGTCGGGCGAGGATGGAGACGAGAAGGGAGAGGAGGAGGGGTTTTGAACCGCAGGCTTTTCGAGGACACGTCTCCTGAGGCGGAGAAGATACTGGTCGCGAAGCTGCGCGAGGCCGGATCGACGAAGCGCCTCGCCATCGCTCTTTCCCTGACAACAGCGATGAGGCGGCTTTCCCTGGCCGGCCTGAAACGGAGGCATCCCGATGCCTCCGAAAGGTCGCTTCTCCTCCGGATGGCGCGCCTGACCTACGGAAAGGAAGTGGCGAACTTGATCCCGGAGCAGGAGGAAGGAAGAACATGAGCGAAGGGGAAGACATCTTCCGCGCCCTTTCGCCTCTCCTCGATGCGTTGGAGATCCTCGGCATCGGGTATTACATCGGAGGATCCCTTGCCAGCTCGACGCACGGCCTCCCCCGTTCGAGCATGGACGCGGACCTCGTGTGCGATCTCGTCCCGGAGGCCCTCGACAGATTGGCCGATCGGCTCGGAACCGAGTACTACTTCGACGTGGATGCCGCGAAGAAGGGAATTCGGGAGCGCTCCGCCTTCAACATGATTCACCAGGAAACGTTCTTCAAGATCGATGTCTTTCCCCTGGGCCGGACCCCCTATGAACTCGAGGCGTTCAGGCGTCGGTCCCAGGAAGACCTGGGGAATCGACGTGCGTTCTTCTGTTCCCCGGAGGATATCGTTCTCAGGAAGCTGGAATGGTTCCGAAAGGGCGGCGGCGTATCGGAACGCCAGTGGTCTGATGTCCAGGGGATTCTTCGCGTCCTCCGGAAGGATCTGGACCGTCGCTATCTGTCCCGGTGGGCGCCGGAGCTCGGCGTCGAGGATCTCCTGAAGAGAGCGCTCGAAGAGGCGGTCTGACGGCGGAAATCTGGAATCTCGATCCCTCCCGTGCAGCCTCGACGCTCGATTGGGAACGTCCGGCGCGCTTGTGACGGTCCCCTCCCCCACAAAAACAGGACCCGCCGGTGTCCGGCGGGTCCCGCCTGCCCCCGCGTCCCGGGGGCGTATCCTGGCCGCGTTTCCGCGGGTCGCTCTCCGCAAAAGGGCGGGCCCAAGAGGTCCGGAGACGTCAGGGGCAGGCCCTTTAGGTCAGCCCGATAACGGGGCTGAATCGATGCGGTCGGTTCGGTTTCCCCTCTCTCGGGTTCCCCTCCCCGAAAAACCCTTTCTTTCCGCTCTCCCTTGCCTTCCACTATACTCTATCGGCGGAAAGGGCGCGGCGTTTGAGCTGAATCCGGGATTTTTTCACATCACACAGACATCGATTCATGGCGAAGAATGCGACCGTTCGTAGCGAAGGACGGAGCCGCTGACATCGGAAATCTCCAATCCCTACACGGCCGAAAAGCAGAATCCCTACCAGCCCGCAGGGAAGAATCCCGGTTCGGTGACAGCGCGAATCGCACCTACTTCTCCTGAAGCACCCGCTTGTACCGGAAGCAGGTCTCCAGCGTGAGCGTGTTGATCGCCGTGGCGTAGACGCGCCCTCCCGCCTCTCCCCAGGCGCCGGCCGGATCCCAGGAACCGCCGGCGCAGCCTCCGTTTCGCTGGTGGGAAAGAAGGGCTTCGTGGGCCGGCTCGTTCCACGCCTCCCAGTAGTTCCCTCCCAGCTGGAACATGGCCTGGAGGCCCCAGTACCAGTAGTACATGTCGATCGTGCCCGCTTCCACGTCCCAGCGCGGGGGCGACATCTTCAGAAGATTCCCCCCGCCGAGGATCACCGGACGGTTCCGGGCCCCCTCTCCGAGAAGGAGGATGCGGGTGGTCACGGCCGCTGCCGTCATGGCCTCGCTGGGCTGGAACTTCCCCATGGCCGAGGCGAGGCGCGCGCCCGTGTCGCCCTTGCTCGTGTAGCCGGTCTTGTAGTAGGCCTCGTCGGTCACCCGGTCGAACCACCGCAGGGCGCCCTCGAAGCACGCCTCGGGTACGCGCAAGCCCGCCACCTTCGCCGAGCGAAGCGCCGCGGCCGCCCAGGCCGTACACGAGGTGTCGTTGTTGCCGGTCTGCTTTCCGTACCGCCAGCCCATCCCCGGATTCTGGCATTCGACCAGGAAATCCACGGCGTCCTGGGCAACGGCGCGAAACCGGGGATTCTGGCCGGAGAGGGCAAAAGCCTCGGCCAGGGCCATGGTGCAGATGGCGTGATTGTAGATCCAGTGCCCGTCGGCGCATTTCGGACCCACGCACCCGTCGTGCGTCTGGCGGTCCTTCAGCGCGGTCCAGGCGCGGCGGACCCCTTCCTCGTGCTTGCCGGATCCGTCGCTGTGCCCCGCGCCTAGAAACGCGAGAAGAGAGAGCCCCGTCACCCCCGCATCGTAATCGTCGGAACTGCCCGGCCCGGAACAGGTCCCCTGGCCGCAGTTCAGCATGAACGTCTTGCAGCGCCACATCCCGTCCGGATCCTGGTGGCGCGCAAGCCACGCGAGCCCCTTTCCCACGGCCCGGCTCGTGCGGCGGTCCACCCCGTATATCCGGATCCTTCCACGGGCGGACCTCCGTTTTCCAAAGGGACCGGCGGGCGGGCCGCCGATGCCCCTCTCCCCCGTCAAACCCGGAAAGCCGCCCGGAACCTTGTCGAGGGGGATCGTCGCCGTTTGGCGAGGGTCGTCGAAAGGGAGGAAGGCTTTCAGCATCCGGTCCTTCGAGACGCCCAGATAGACATGGGGCGCCCCCATCTGCGCGCAAAGGTAGAGAAGCTCCGCAACGGCGAGAAAGGGCGTCGAAGGGTCGACGAGGCATCGGATCTCGGCGTCGCAGGGCGTGACGTCCCCCTCCTTGCGGTCCCGGACGGCGCTCTCGATCCTGGAGGTGAAGCGGGCGTTTTCGAAAAGCGCCTCGCTCCCCGAGAAGAGCACGTCTTTCGGGTGAAGAGCCCGAACGGCGGCCAGGGCGGACAGGGTCCAGGACATGGGAACGTCGTCGCCGACATCCAGCATGACGACGCCATCCTCCCCTTGAAGGGAACGCCGGAGAGCCTCCAGGGCCCGGGACAGTCCCGCCTCCCCCGTACCGTACGCTGTTCGCTCGAACGAGAACCGGCAGGTCTCGTCCCCGGGCGCCCACCGGAGCGAGAGCCGGGGGGGAAACCCGGCCGGCCGGGCGTCTTCTCGCTCCGGCTTCTTCAAGGGCGCCGCCTTGGCGCCGGCCTCGCCGAGAAGGGAAGCCGCTTCCTCCCAGGAGATCCCGTCTCCAGCCTCATGGATCGAGGAAGGAGCCCACTGCTCGAACGCCCGCCTGGACAGCGCCCGAAGCGCGCCGTTTTCGTCGAGTCCGATTCGCACGACCGGAGGGCCCGTCTCGGGCGGGGCGGACGTTCGTGACGACGTTCCGAACGTCATCATGAAGATCAGATCGTCCCGGACGGTTTCGACTCCTTCTTCCGTCCGGACGCGAAACACGCCGTCCTGGAAGCCGATCAGCTGCCCCATAAGCGTCTTTCCGGATTTCAGGATGATCGTGACGAGGGTCTTCGTCGCTTCGGGCCCGGGGGCCTCCTGGGCGCCGGCGGGCCGCGGGAGGGCGATCAGGGACGCGAGGGCGACGAGAAGGACGGTCCGTTTCATGAAGGTCTCCTCCAAGGTTTCCATGTGCAGAGGACCATCATACACGGCGCCAAGGACCCCACCATCTCGAAATGTTGTTTTCGCGAGAGCGTTTCCGGTGCTGCGTAGTCTTTTCGAGCCTGATTCACATGATCGTTATCTGATCAACATGATTCTCTCTTTCTACATCGACGAAGCAGATATGGAGCCCTTCGCGCCTCACTACGAACCGTTGTCTTCTACTTTCGAGGGCTGAAGAAAAAAAGGAGGGCGCCGTCTCTCGACGGCGCCCCGTATGTCACCCGCCTGCCGGCGTGTTGCTGTCCGCAAAAGGGCGGGCCCAAGAGGTCCGAAGACGTCAGGGGCAGGCCCTTTAGGTCAGCCCGATAACGGGGCTGAATCGATGCGGTCGGTTCGGTTTCCCCTCTCTGGGGTTCCCCTCCCCGAAGGTCCCTGTCCTTCCGCCCGGGTTCCGTTTCCCTTGTCTTGCACACCTTGTATCGGCGAGTCCGCCGGCGGCTTTGAGCGGAATCGGAAGGAAAACGGAAATTTTCATGACCAACGGAACGCGGTGCGGAACAATCGCCACCGAGACAAGCTCGGTATTTTGACAATTGTCGAATTGCCCAATGGCACAATGGCACAATGGCACAATGGTCTCAAGGTCAAGACAGCCCGCAGCACAGGCATGCTGCGGGCTGGAAGCCCGCGGTCCCATCCCGCGCGTTGCTTCTGGCAGCCTGCCACGGATGGCTTTCCTAAAGTATAAGTGGGCGATTTTAAACCGTGATATCTCAAGCACGTAT
>CAZDSO010000211.1:0-7917 GCA_964508045.1 uncultured Planctomycetia bacterium
TGAAAAACGACCGTAGATCCAAGACGAGGGTTAGAAAAGCAGAGGTTCTTATGAAAATCCGTCAACCGTCGACTTGACCCCTTTTCCTTTTCTCTGTTGGAGCCTTTTCGCTTGCCGGGGCCGACATCACCTGGAAAGCCGTGCGTGCCTCATCCGTGCCGATGATCGCCACGAGGTCGCCCACCTGAAAACGAAACTTCGCGTCCGGGTTGGCGATCAGCTTCTCGTCGCGAATGACGCCCACGACCGATGCCCCGACCTTCTTGCGGATCTCGACGCCGCCGATAGATCGGGTTACGAGCGGACTACCTTGCTGCAGGAGCACCCACTGGAGATCGAACTGGTGCTCGGCGGACCTGAACTGCACGAAGGTCCTGTAGCCCTGTCCGTCGTTGAAGAAGGGCGCGAACAGATCCTGGCGCAACGACTCCGTTCGGTTCTGGATCTCGGTCACGGGAATGGAGAAGTGGAGCAACGATTTGCGGGTCATCTCGAGGCTGGCCTCGAACTCTGGCAGCACGACGCTGTTGACTCCCATCTCCTTGAAGACCGGTAGGAACGAGGGGTCGGAGGTACGGGCCACGACGTTCAGGTCTCCGTTGTAGCGCTTCGCGTTGGAGATGATCGCGCGCGCCGTGACCACGTCCGGGGTCGTGACCACCAGCAGCCGCGCTGTGCCAATCTCGGTCGCCTCGAGCACGATCTCGTGGGTCGCGTCACCGTAGACGACCGGGATGCCTTCGGCCTGCGCGCTCTCGACCCGCCGGTGGTCGATCTCGACGACCACCAGCGGCAGGCCGAAGCCCTTCAACACGCCGGCGATCCTCGACCCGACTCGCCCCCCTCCCACGATGACCGCGTGCTGTCTCAGCCCCATCTCGGGGATGTTGAGCGTTTCGAGCGGCTCATGCCTGAAGAGGCGCTTCTTCAACGAGTACAACCGTGCCGTCTGACTCGACACGAGGGGCGTGAGGATCATCGTCAAAATGGCCGTAGTCAGGATTAGCGAATAGAGGTCGTGGCCGATGGAATTCGTCGACAAGCCGACTGTAGCCAGCACGAAGGAAAACTCGCCGACCTGGAACAAACCGAGACCGACGGCCAGCGGGATGACGTTTCCGTACCTGAATATCTTAGACAGAGCCGCGAAGATGATGCCCTTGCCGAAGCTGACCGCCGCAACCAGGACCAGCACTTCCACGAGGTGGTCCATCAGGAAGACCGGATCGAGAAGCATCCCCACCGACGCGAAGAACAGAAGTCCGAACAGGTCACGCAGCGGGATGATGTCGCTGAGAGCCTGATGACCGTAGTCCGACTCGCTGAGAACCATGCCGGCGACGAACGCGCCGAAGGCGAAAGATAGCCCGACCAAGTGGGTGACATAGCCGACGCCGAGGCCGATGACAGCGATGGCCAGCAGGAACAGCTCACGAGAACCAAGCTTGGCGATATGCCCCATCAAGAAAGGCAGTAGCTTGGTACCCAGAAAAAGCATCCCGGCGATGAAAGCCGCAGCCTTGAGCGCGGCGAACCCCAGGGCCGGCAACCCCACCGAAGGGTTGTTGAGCTGCGGAAGGATGATCATCAGCGGGACCACCGCCAGATCCTGGACGATGAGCATCCCGATCATGACCTTGCTGGACAGGGTGCCGAGCCAGCCCTGGTTCATCAGGGTCTTGAGGATCACCATGGTGCTGGACAGCGAGATGCAGGCGCCCAACCAGAGGGAATCTCTCCACGCCCAACCCGTCAGGTGACCGATGCCGAAACCGAGACCGATGGTCAGGATGATCTGGATCGGAGTGCCGATCAGCCCGACCTTTTTGACCGGTTTGAGATCCTTGAGGGAGAACTCAAGCCCGAGAGCGAATAAAAGCAATGCCACGCCGATCTCGGCCAGATTCTCGATCTCGTGGATGTTGGAAACGGTGACGCCGCCCGTGTGCGGCCCGAGGATGATGCCCGCCGCAATGTAGCCGAGAATCATCGGCTGGCCTAACCGCTGCAGCAAAAGCCCGCAGCCGAACGCGACCACGACGAGCAGAATGATGTCAGTGGTGATTCCCATTCTTCACTTCTATTCGTCACGGTCCACTTGGAGCACGTCCCCGTACAGGTAGACCTTCTTCATCGGGAGCCCCTCACGGCCGAGCTTCACGTTGCTGATCGAGTTCCTGTTCGCGTAGTTTATGACCTTGCACAGGTCGCCCTGCGATAGGCCCAGCTTCGCCCTGCGGGCACGGATGAAGGCACCGACCCGCTTGCGTCGTTCTCACTCTTCGGGGGACAGGTTGCCGCGTCTAATTTTCCTGGCCATGCGTCCATATTATCCGGAGCGGGGCCGGGGATCGACACCTCTTCGCTGAACGCCGAGAAAGATAAAGGGGTCAAGTCGACGATTGACGGTTGCATGAGAATGTGGTAGCGTCCAGTCATGTCGAGACCGTTGAGAATCCTCTATCCGGACGCCTGGTACCACGTCATGAATCGTGGGCGGAGGAGAGAGCGGCTCTTCAAGGATGTGAAGGACTTCAAAGCTTTCCTAATCCTGCTAAAGGAGTCCGTCGATCTGTGGGGAGTGCGCGTTGCCGGATATCCTCCTTGGCCATTCGGTTCGGTCTTAGGCGGCACGGTAGTATCGCGAGCGCATTGTCCAGAGCCACTGTAAAACTGAAAAACGACCGTAGATCCAAGACGAGGGTTAGAAAAGCAGAGGTTCTTATGAAGATCCGTCAACCGTCGACTTGACCCCTTTTCACTTCATGGCCCTTCATGAGTTTTCTTGACTTCTACGTAACATCAAGTTAATATTCATGATAGGCGTATCACTTGCTCGCTGCGCCGGTTGCGAAAAACGGTCAATATACACTCCCATTGTAGAGGTCGTGGGTTCAAATCCCGCAGCGCCCATGAAAACGGCCGGATCTTCGATCCGGCCGTTTTCATGCCCGCCAATCGTAGGGAGCGGCGCACCTGGTCGGTCTACCTCCTGCGATGCGCCGACGGAACCCTCTACTGCGGGTGTACCACGAACCTGGCCTGGCGCATCGAGGAGCACTCGAAGGGGCGGAGTGCGCGGTACACCCGGGGGCGCTGCCCGGTGGACCCGGTCGCCTCCCGGAAACGCCTGACCCGGAGCGAAGCCCCGCGCCTTGAGGCCGCGGTCAAGCGGAGACCGCAGGAACGTCGGCAGGTGTCGGATTGTGGGCCGCGGGCATGGGCATTCTCGACTCCCCCCCCCCCTGACCCTTTGACCAGCCTCACGGCCGGTTTGATCGGTGAGCGGGATTCCGGCCGAGGCTTCGGATTCGGCTTGCTTTGTCACGCCGGGATTTCCTACTTTATTGCTATGATTACGGCTTCAAAAACATGTGCGTTCCAGCTTCCGTCCGGCCGGGGGCGCCCCCGGCGATCCCGCCAAGGGAGGGGAACCATCGTGCAGCGAACCATCCCGTCGATCCTGATCTTCTACCTCGTGTTGCTCGCGGGGTGTGTGGAAGACGGTCCGGATCCACCCATGATTCACGGCGGATTCCCCCACGCCGGCGTGGTGGGCGAGAGCGGCGGCGGAGAGGCCTGCCTCGACTGTCACGCCTCCACCGTCTACAACGCCATGTCGGCCTCATCGGGCTATCACCATGTGATGGCCGGAGACGATCCCACGGCGGCGGTGATCAGCGGCGCTCTCGGTGGCGCGGCGGACGCGCAGAGGAACTGTCTGATGTGCCATGTGGACCACGACGTCTTCAATCCGGGAGTGAACGCCGCCAGCCTGGGACGGTCGCACAATCTGCGGATTTCGGCCGGCGTGGCTCCGACTGCCAGTCCGGGGACGTTCACGAACACCGACTTCGTGGATGCGCATCCGGACGGCGGGATTTGTCTTTCCTGCCACACGACGGCACAGACGCCGGCCCACAGCCCGCCGGATGGAGCGTCCGCGATCCTGACGGTGGATCGGGGCCGGTTCGCCGCCGCGACCGACGCCCACAACTACACGGTGGGCTCCACCTTCGGCTCGGACGGATCTGCCTTCCAGGCCAACTGCCTCAAGTGCCACGACGACGGGAGAACCGCCGGCTTCCAGACCTCGCCGCCTTCCTTCTCCCTCCACGACGGCCTCTACGCCCATTTCAACCCGCCGCTCGGCGCCTCCTTCTCGCCCGCGGATCCCCCCACGGCCTCGGAGCCGAACCTCCTGGAGGAGGACTCCTGTTTCCGTTGCCACGGCCCGGCTTCGAGCTACGCCGGATCGCCGGGCGCGGGTGTCTTCCAAACGGCGACGCTGTCCGCGCGCGCAATGAACCTCCGCGCCCTGTTCGAGGACGGGACGCGTCCCCACCGGCACCCCGTGCTCGTGTATCGGGGCCGGCACCGGCCATCGAACGGCAACATCTCCGCCGGGGCGCCGGACGATCTGGAGGGCGCGAACCGGCATGCCGAATGCGCCGACTGTCACGATCCGCATGCCGCGCGGCCGGGGGTGCACGCGCCGCCGGGCAACGGCGTCTCGCCCGTGCTCGCGGGAGCCTGGGGCGTGGAGCCGACCTACGGCGCGGGCACGACGCCCACGGGGTTCGTGGTGCAGTCTCCTGCGACGGCGGAATACCAGGTCTGCCTGAAATGCCATGCTTCCTACGCCGTGGGGGCGCCAACGGACCGGGCCCAGGCCCTGTCCCCCAACCGCACCTCCTATCATCCGGTCCTGGCGGCCGGGGCGAACGCGGCCATGCCGGACGCCCTCCTTTCTCCCTGGACGTCCGCCAGCACCATGCATTGCACAGACTGCCACGGGGCCGACGGCACGTCCGGGACGGACGTGCCGCGGGGGCCCCATGCCTCGGCCCACGCCCACATCCTGAAGAAGCCCTACGGGGCCGCGGGATCGGCCCAGGACGCGGGGGACGTGTGTTTCGACTGCCATGATCTCTATACGTACACGGGCCAGGGCATGGACCAGGGGTATTCGAGCAACTTCACGCGGAACAACAACAGCCTGCACACGTCGCGTCTCCAGCACCGCCTCTACGGGTGCCGGGTCTGCCACGCCGTGCACGGCGCCGACAACGAGCATCTGATCGCCCTCTACGACGCCGCGACGAATCCAGACGGCGAGCTGACCTCCTACACGGAGCGGACGCCGGGCAACTACATGAAATCGAGTTGCGGTACGCGAACCGCGGGGTGCCACTGATCGCATGAACGACACCGCTCGGAAACGCTGGACGGTTTGGTGGGTCCTGACGGTTCTTTCCCTTTGGGCGGCGGTGGCACCGGCCCGGGCGGAGAAGGACGCCTCCTTCCCCCTCTCCGGCGGCGTCGACCTCAGGCTTCGTTGGCGGCAATCCGTCCGGGAAACCGATGCGGACGTCTACGGCAATGCGTCCCTGGCCTTGGGGGACCCCCTCGCCTCGGGACTTTCCGGAGCCCTGCTCGCCTCGGGCCGGGCGGATCTGGACGGGGATCGGGACGCCTACGGGTACAACGCCTTGGACGAACCCCACAACGTCTTCTCCTCGGCCGCAGGCGGTCGGCTTCTCCACGCCTACCTCGACCTGAACGAGATCCTGGTGTTTCGGCGCGTCCGGGTGGGGCGGCAGGTCGGCACGGGGCGTCCTGGAATCCGCTTCGACGGGATCCGGATCGACACCACCGACCTCTTGGGGGGCGGGATCGAGGGGGGGCGTCTCACGTTGAGCCTCTTCGGCGGCGTGCCCGTGCATTTCTGGGAGTTCTCCCGCGCGGGCGACCGCTGCGTCGGGGGCGCTGTCCGCTTCGCCCCCCACCGGTCGCTTCGCTTCGCCCTGGAGATGGCCGGCCTGCGGGACCGCTCCGAGGTCCGGGGCCTCGAGACGGTGACGCGCAACACCACGGCGAACCTGTCGGCCTTCTGGCGAGGCCATCCGTCCCTGTCCCTCAGCGGTTGCCTGCTGTTCGTGAACCGGGGGACGTCGGATCTGAAGCTGAGGCCCAGCGACGTTTTCCTCCATGCCGTCTGGCATCATGACGCGTGGGGCCTGACCGTTCGGGGACGTTTCGAGGCGCGGTTCTACGAGCGGGAGGATCCGGTCGCCGAGCTGAACGGCTATGGGCCCGTGATGGGGGAGCAGGGCCGGTACCAGCACGGCGCGCTGACGATGGCCAAGGCCCTCGGCCGACAGGGCGAGGTCGAGGCCGGCGTGTCGGGACGGAATCTTGAGGGGGACGACGCGGTGTACGACCGGGACGCCGCGGCAGTCCATCTGGCGGTCCGGACCCGCGACGCCCTGCTGGAGGGCCTGGCCCTCTCGTTGCGGGGCGAGGCGTGGGAACCCTCGGGCGAGGCCTCCCGGTGGGGGCTTTGGGCCGAGGCCCGACACAAGGTCCGGTCCGGGGATGTCCGCCGGATCCTGCTGGATCTGTGGGCGGCCGGGGGCGTCAGGCCGTGGACCTACGTGAGGAACGGCGAGGAGGAGGCGGACCGCGTCCTCGCCTTCGAGGTGGGGGGGCGATGGAGGCCGATCGGGAACGTCTATTTCAAGCTCGCCCTGGGGTTCGAGAACGACGGGTTCGACGTCTATTCGCGTGTGGACGTCGCGGCGGGGTACCGCTTCTGAGGTGATTCCCATGAGGGGATGGACGAACAACCGGTTCAACCTGATCGTCCTGGCCGCGCTGCTGGGCCTCCTGGCCGCCCGATGCGCCATGCAGGGGTCTTCGGTCCCCGTGGTTCCCCTCGAGCTGCCGCCCCCTCCGACGGCGAAGAGCGATCTCCAGTTCAGCCACGTCCTCCATCTGGCCTTCCGTTTTCCCTGCACGGACTGTCACGGCGAGGGCCCCGAGATGCGGGTGCCGCGGGAGCGGGAAGGCGAGTTCGCCTGTCTGAACTGCCACGAGGAGAAGGTGGGCGAGCGGGAAGAACCCGGGGAAACCTGCGGGTTCTGTCACCTGCGCGAGGACGTTTCGGTGAGGCGCTGGCCCCAGGGCCGGCGGCTGGAGGGGCTGGTCTTCTCCCACGAACCGCACGCGGTGCTGGCGTGCACGGACTGTCACGGGGGCATGGAGGAGGCCGAGGGCGTCCCGTCGGGTACGCCGGGCGACATGGCGTTTTGCATGGAGTGCCACGAGCGCGGGGAGACAAACTGCGCCTTGTGCCACGACGACCTGGACACGCTGGAGCCCTGGACCCATGGCGCGGCCAACTGGCTCGAGGCCCACGGAACGTATGGGCGGAGGGGGGGGCTCGCGGGCACGCGCAACGACTGCGCCGGATGCCATCCCGGGGACCCGTGCGTCGAATGCCACCGTTCGAGGCGTCCCGGATCCCATGACGGGGGGTGGGTGGAACTCGGGCACGGGCCGGCGGCGAGGGTGGACGCCGAGGGATGCGCCCTCTGTCACGAACGAAGCGCCTGCGATGCATGCCACGTCCAGCATCCTCCCGCCGACCACGACAACCACTTTCGCCACGTGGGCCACGGTGTGGCCGTCTCGGCGAACCGCGAGCGATGCCGGGCCTGCCATCATGTGGATTTCTGCATTCGGTGCCACGGGGAAGTGTCGCCGCGCAGCCACACCCTCGGGTGGAACAATCCCCAGAACCGCCACTGCCTGGACTGCCACTGGCCTCCGGGTTCGGGTCCCGAGAACTGCACCCTCTGCCACAAGACCTTCCCGGGCCACGCCGCGCAGCTGCCCCTGAGTCCCGCCCATGCGACGCGGAGCACCAACTGCGACCTGTGCCACGGCGGCGTCCACCCGGACAACGGCTGGGACGCCTGCGCCGAATGCCATCCCTGACGGAAGCGGGGGACGGTGGGAGATAAAAAGAGGGAAAAGGGGTCAAGTCGACGATTGACGGTTGCATGAGAATGTGGTAGCGTCCAGTCATGTCGAGACCGTTGAGAATCCTCTATCCGGACGCCTGGTACCACG
>CAZDSO010000212.1:0-7909 GCA_964508045.1 uncultured Planctomycetia bacterium
GGGCGCGGGCGTCTCGCCCGCAACAGCACGGGGCGCGGGCGTCTCGCCCGCAACACTTTTTCAGGTCGGACCGCGGACATCCTGTCCGCAGTGTCTTGGCTCGGGAGGACCCTCGCCCTCCAAGGCCGTCATCGATTCCGGTTTCTTATAATGATTCGGAACAGGAACGAATGAACAATGCTTTCGACTGCCGCTACCCATTGAGATTTGGGATTTTGAGTTCCTTGGGATTTTGAAATTGGGGTTTGGGATTTGCAGACCTAGGCAACCGTATGATGAGCCGCCTTCCCTGCGGCTATGCTTCTGTGGAATCCGGCATTCGTCAGAGGCCCGGGCATGCAAAACGACACGGTGAAGAAGCAGCTCGCCCTGCTCGACTCGAAACCCTTCTTCGACGTCGAGCTGAGCGCTGCGTGCAACCTTCACTGCACGATGTGCCCGCACGGGAAGATCACGCGGCCGAAGGGGACGATGGCGGGCGAGGTCCTGGAGGGCCTCGCCGGCTGGCTTCCCCCGGGCGCCCATGTCGTCCTCAGCGGCCTGGGCGAACCTCTGCTCCATCCCGAAACCGTCTCCTTCGTCGTCCGTCTGAAGGAAAGGGGCCACACCGTCGCCCTCACGACCAGCGGCGTCCTTCTCGACGGGAAAACGGCGGAGGGGCTTATCTCATCCGGCCTCGACATCCTCTACCTCAGCTTCCCCAGCCTCGATCCCGGCGTGTACGAAACCATCATGCGCGGCGCCCGCTTCGATTCGGTCATGGAGAACCTGCGCCGCTGGAGCCGGCTGAAGCCCCCGGATCTCCGGGCCTACCTCGCCGTGACGGTCCTCGACGGGAACCGGGCCGAGGTCGGTGAGCTGAAGGTCTTCGCCTCGAGCCTCGGCTTCACGCCCTACGTGCGGCCGGTCCACAGCCGCGCGGGCATCCTCTACGACCCGGGCCTGCCGGTCTCAAAACAGCGCGCGCCCTGCGGGATCTTCGCGAAGGTGACCTTCGTGGACTGGCGCGGGGACGTGCTTGCCTGCTGCAACGATCCCGCCGGCGAGACCCGGCTCGGCTCGGTCCTCGAGGACGATTTCGAGTCGATCCGCGCCCACAAGCGCGACCTCATCGAAACGGGAACCCTCTTCCCTCCCTGCGCGCGCTGCGATGACGACTTCCGCTCACGACTTCTCGAAACGGTTTCCTTTCACCGCAGGGCGCGGACGAGCTCGATGGCGACGCCGCGGAGCAGGTAGCCCTTGGGGCGGCCGCGCCCCCGGGGGAAGCGGGAGGGCGGGACGCTGGGGTTGACGGGGGCGATCTCGATCTCCTCGTCGAGCTTCATGTACTTCCCCATGAGCCATCCCCCCGCCTCCAGAACGGCCGCGACGACGTCCCCGTTCTTGGCGATCATGCGCTCGTCGAAGACCACGAGATCCCCCGGCTCGATGCGCGGAAACATCGCGTCCCCCTCCACCGACAGCGCGTAGCGCGACGGCTTCCACCGCGATTCCGCGACGAGGAGGAACCCCTTCGCAGCGTCGAGATTGTCGCCCGGGGCGCCGGGAGGGGGCGCCTCGAAGACGGGCAGGCGCCGCACCGTCTCCTCCTCGCCGGAGGGCGCAGGCACGCCGGATTCCCAGTCGGCCATGTACTGGAGCGTCTCGACGAGATCCTCGCGCTCCTCCTCCTTCAGGCCGCTGATGGCCTCGCGGGAGCGTTGCCGGAAGTCCCGGAAGGAATCGAAGGTCCCGATCTTCTCCTCCACGCGGGCCAGGACGGCCCGTCCCCGCTCGCCGACCCGGCGGGTCTTCAGGGCCCGGCGCAGGGTGCCGGGACGCGTGAGGAAGTTGAACAGGGTCAGGGGAAGCATGTCGTCGAGCAGGGTCCGCGTGATCTTCCGCTGTCGCGTGAGGCGCGCGTCGAGGAGGCGGACCTTCCGGCGCACGTCCTTGGGTGTCTTCTCGAGGTGGGCGAGTTCGAGCAGTTCGGCGGAGTCCACGTCGAGGGCGGAGGAGATGCGGCGGACCACCTCGTCGCTGGGCGGGGGTTTCTTCCCGCTTTCCAGCTGGGAGATGTAGGCGGCGGTGAGCGCGGAACGGGAAGCCAGGTCCGCCTGGGTCATCTCGGCTTCCAGGCGCCGGGACTTGAGCAGACCGCTGAAACCGCTTCCGGGTTTCGCTTTGGACGTTCGGACCATGCTTCCCTCCGATGAGAGCATCCTACAAGATCGGGGGAAGGAGGGGGAGGGGGGAGGGGGGATGGGGGAGGGGCGATGGGGGAGGGGAAATTCAGGAATTCAGTCCATCATGAGCCTCCGGCTCTCCCGGAAACCATGAAAACTTGGAGGGCGAGGGTCCTCCCGAGCCCACCGATGTGGCTCGCCGGCCCGTACTACGCCGATCGGCTCTTGCAAGGGCTACGCAGGGTCCTCCGTAGCTCTCGCAAACGGCGCGGCGGTGCGCTCCGCAGGCCGCCGGAAAAATAACTAAAAAGTTACTATTTTCGCTTGACCCGGCGGGGTGGGGGCGTATACTTGATTGTAGACGCGCCCGGGACGGACCGGGTTTTTTTGGCTCCCGGGGATTAACCGGAAAGTTAACGGGCGCCTGGACATGACGGGGTGGGGGCCGCCGACGGGGCGGAGAAGTCAGTTGTACGTTTACCCATCGGCCCTCGAGATCGGGCTTCTCCCTGCGGCCCCCTTTTGATCGACCACGCCGGGTTTCGCGGCGGCGGCGCCGGCGCGAGCGCGGCGTTTTTTTTCGGGGATCGGCGGGAGGTCCATCCGCGCGGCGCGGGCTTTACGCCGCCGGCGGCACCCGCTATACTCGGGGGCCCCGTCACGCGGCGGGGCGAACGAGTCGAGAACGCAAAGAGGAGGCGATCCATGAGGCGTGGCATCGTGTATTCGGCGGTCGCCGCGGGGGCGGTCCTGTTGGCGCTTGCGGCGTCCGACCTGCAGGCGGACACCATCTATCGCACCAAGGGGACCAACCTGGAGCGCGTGCAGATTTTCAACGAGACGTTCCAGGTGGTGGAGTACTACCCGCCGGGGGGCATGAAGATCAAGCAGTCCATCCGCCAGAACGAAGTGGAGCGCGTGGAATACGACAACTGGCCGATCGACTACGAGGACGGGAAGCTGGCCCTGAAGGAGAGCCGGTTCCAGGACGCCTACAACGCCTTCATGGGCGCCGCCGGGGCGAATGACGAGGACTATCCCCAGGCCGAGCAGTACGGTCTGTTCTGGGCCGCCGAGACCTGCAGGAAATGGGCGCAGGCGGGGAACGGGAGCGCCCTCAACGAGGCGCTGAAGATCTACAACGAGCTGATCGCCCGCAAGCCCGACACCGTCCACCTCGCCAAGGTCCACGTCGGGCTGGGGAACTGTTTTCTGTTGATGGGCAAGAAGAACGAGGCCGTCGCCGAGTTCAACAAGGTCCTCAACGAGGACCTCTTCAAGGTCGCGGACAAGGTCTCGGCGAAGGTGGCCATGGCCCACGTCGCGGAGCTCGAGGGCAAGTACCGCAACGCCCTCAACAAGTACGACGCCATCAAGGACGAGGCCGCCAAGTACGCGCCCGAGACGCTTCCGCTGGTGAAGGTCCGCATGGCCTCCTGCAAGGTGGGGCTGGAGCAGTACGACGAGGCCCTGGGGGATTTCAACCGCATCCTCAGTTCCGCCAAGGCCCCGGAGGTGCGCGCCGGCGCCTACAACGGCCGGGGCGAGTGCCACTGGAAAAAGAAGCAATACGAGAAGGGGATGTGGGACTTCCTGCGGGTCGTGGTGCTCTACGAGACGGTGACCACCGAAAGCCCGAAGGCCTTCTACTACGCGAGCCTGTGCATGCGGAACGTGGGCTCCGCGCTCCGCGACGAGGGGA
Source organism: uncultured Planctomycetia bacterium (assembly GCA_964508045.1). GTDB lineage: Bacteria > Planctomycetota > JAKEIC01 > JAKEIC01 > CAZDSO01 > CAZDSO01. The sequence goes on from CAZDSO010000212.1 coordinate 3,871, forward strand.
AGAAGGACGAGGAAAGGAAGTGGCGCTACCGCGCACGCGAGCTCATGGGCGAGCTCAAGACCAAGTTCCCCGGTTCCTCCTGGGCCAAGAAGTAGCCGCTCCCGCACGATCTCGGCCAGAGGGGCAATCCTTTCCCGGGAGAATCATGTTGATCAGAAGATCATCATGTGAATCCGGCTCGAGAAAACACCGCAGCACCTGAAAGGCTCGCAGTGGGAAAATCCCCTCGCGAGCGGAAGCAGGGATTCTTTCACAGCCTCTCACGTCCCGCCGCCCGGGGGATCGTCCTTCTCGTGCCGGGTCTCGATGATCTTCTTCTTTCCCGGCGCCGAGAGGCGCCCCGCCTGGCTCCGGAAGATGCTCGCGGACAGGTTTTTCCGGTCCACCGCGCCGAACGACCGCTTCCGGAAATCGTCCGCGAACCGGCGCAGGTCCCGGCGTTCCAGCTCCACCTCCGGCGCCTCGGGGACGCCGTCCAGCGCGCGGAGGGCCTTTTCCAGCACCGCCGCCCCGCCTTCCCAGTCGCCGCGGTCCGCCCGCGCCCTCGCCTGTTCCTTCGCCGTTCCCGTCCGGAACAGCGCTTCCGCCAGCCGCACCTGCCGCGCGTCCTCCGGCGGGGCGGGCGCGGCGTCCGCCCCCGCCGGCAACGACGCCGAGAGGGCCGCCTCGCGCGACGCGCCCGCGTCCGACAGGTCGTCGAACTCGAACGTGGCCGTGAAGAGGTCCCGCGTCCCCGCCGGACCCGGCGGGACCTTCAGCGAGAAGAGGAGGGTCCGCGTCTCTCCCGCGAAGACGTCTCCCGGAAACACCTCCAGGTCCCCGCCTGAGATCGAGGCGGGAAAACGGTTGAGGTTCTCGTCCAGGGAAATCCCCGGCGCGGGTCGGATGCGCCCCTGCAGGTTCTGGGCGGCCAGTTCCATCGCGTCCCCCAGCTCGGAGGCGAAGGCGCCGGGGGCGTCGTCGGGGGTCTCGATGAAATGGAAGCGGCCGCCGCCGGCCGCGGCCAGCGCCGCGAGCAGATCCTCGTTGAACGACGCGCCGAACCCCAGCGTCGTCGTCACGACGCCCTTCTTCCGGGCCTTGCGGGCCACGTTCTCGAGCGCGGCGGGATCCGTGATCCCCCGGTTGGCCCGGCCGTCGGTCATCAGCAGGAGCCGGTTCACGCTCTCCCTCGACCGCGCCTTCTCCACGAGACGCAAGCCCTGGAGCCACCCCCCGCTCAGGTTCGTCGTCCCGCGCGCCCGCACCTCCTCGAGGGCCCCCAGCAGCGCGCGACGATCGGACGCCTCCGTCGGCTTCAGGGCCGTCTCGACGACCGTATCGTAGAACACGACGGACAGCCGGTCCGGTCCCGACAGGCGGTCCACGAGCAGGCGCGCGGATTCGAGCGTGGCGCGGAGCTTCTCGCCCCGCATGGAGCCGGAACGGTCCATCACCAGCCCGATGTTCAGGGGCGCGCGCGCCCCCTCGCGGGAAGGCGCCTCCGCGCTCACCAGCACGCGAAGCCGGGCGCCCTCGCCCGCGGGCAGGCGGGACCGATCCGCCTTCCACGCGAAACGGATTCCTTCTGTCGCCTCATCGTTCATGACGCCAACCTTTTGTGCTCCCGAGCGTTGATTATAATCCGGAATGCAGTAGAGTGGATAGATGCGAAAACGGGTGCGCCGTCCGGTTCTCGCCGGAAGCCTCCCGTCTCTCCCCCGCGACGAACCGTACCTGAACGCTCGCCGGAGGGCGAATGCCTTGAACATCCGGACCGTTTTGTTCGCTGGTCTTCTCGTCGCCGGCTTCCTTCCGGCGCCCCGCGCGCTGGCGGGCGAGGGCTTCCTGCCCGGCGCCTACGGGCCCGAGGCGGCGGGCCGCGCCGGCGCCGACACCGCCGTCGCCGGCGAGGCCACCTCCCTCAAGACCAATCCCGCAGCGCTGGCCTGGCTGCGCCGAAACCGCTCGGATATCAACCTCCAGGCCTTCTTCAACAAGCTGGACCTGGAAGCCGGCCCCGCCGGCGCCAACCACAACGGTGACGAGGATTTCTTCACCGGCAATTTCGCCTACGCCTTCATCCCCTCCAAGCTCGCCACCGACCCCTTCGAGTACTGGTCCCGCTACGAGGAAGAGGAGGTGAAGGCGCTGACCCGGCGCGCCCGCTACCGGGGCCGCCTCGAAACGACGCTGTCCGGCCTCCCCCGGACCCTGGAACTCAAGGGGTCCGGACTCGGCTTCTGGGTCTCCGACATCGTCCTGCGTGGCCGGGTCCGGGGCGGACGCATCCGCGCCCGGTTCGTCCTCCCGCCGCTCGAACGGCTCCCGGAAGGCCGGCGCGCCGTCGAATGCAAGGCGACCTTCGCCTACCGCCTTCTCGGCGAGGCGGACGGCGGGCCCCCTTCCCTCACCCTCACGGCCTACGGGCACCACGAGACGATCCTCTTGAAGGGGGAACCCGGCGCCTGGCGCCGGCAATCCATCGCCATGGCCCTCCAGGAGACCGGCTTGCCGCCGCGCGCGTCCCTGACCGCCGTGTCCGCCGGGACGGGGGTGGAACTGCGCGATCTCGTGATCTTCCGGACCTACCTGCAGGGGGAGCGTCGCGTGGATGTCCGCTCCCCCATCGAAAAGAAGGACGTCCGGATCGAGGAGGACCCGGGGCTCAGCACCGTCATTCTCGACACCGCCCCCGGCCCGTTCCGGCCCGCCTACGAGGAGGACGTCCTGTGGGGACTGGAAGGCCCCGAGCCGTTCCGCGGCGAGGACCTGGCCGGGCTGGTCCTCGAATTCCGGTACGGCTTCGAGGGCGGCGCCTCGAAGGGCTCGCTGGCCCTGGCCGTGAACGGGGAAACGGCCGACCGGATGGACGTCGCGCCGGAAGCCGTGGAACCCTCCGCGAAGGAGGAAATGGAGAAGCGCCGGGCGACCATGGACTGGCTCGAACGGGAAAAGGTCCACCTCGGGGTCGGGGTCTTCACCGACGCCTGGATCGCGGCCGACTACGGCAACCTGCCGAGCGACGCCGGCGAGCACGAGGGGCAGGTCCGGTACGGCCTCTACTCGGCCGTTCTCGGGGGGGCCGTCGAGCTCCATCCCGACGCCTCCGTCGGCCTTTCGGTGGATGCCGTCCACGGCCGCTTCTTCAATCTCGACGGGCTCTTCTCCCAGCCCGCCTCCATCCTCGGCGCCTATGAAAACGCCTACCGCCTGCAGACCGGTCGGGACCGCGTCTCCCTCCAGGTGGACGCCGACGATCTCTTCACTTGGGGATTCGGCGCCCGCCTGGGGGCGCTCCTCCGCCCCGTCGAGAACCTTACCCTCGGCGCCACGGTCCACTCCCCCGTCTACATGGGCCGCCACGGCGGAAAGGCCACGGCCGATTTCAGCGACGATTTCCTGTTCTCCGGCTTCGACACCTGGCTGCGCGCCAACGTCCCCCTTCCGCTGGCCGGCGAGGTCCCCTTCGACGGCGAATACGACGCCTTCATCACCGGCTTCCGGCTTCCCCTCCGCGCCTCGGTGGGGCTCGCCTACCGGATCGCCGACGCCGTCACCGTCGCCCTCGACGGCACCTACATCGGCTGGTCCCACGCCCTCGACCGGCTGACCCTGAAATTCACCCGCGGCTCCAACCCCAACACGGACACCGTCGTCGGCCGCACCTTCACCGCGCGCCTCCCGCTTCGCTTCCAGGACCAGTGGGTCGCGGCGCTCGGCGTCTCCGCGGACCTCCACGAGAACCTCACGGTCCACGCCGGCTGGCGCTACGCCACGAATCCCGTGGACGAGGACGCGGCCCATCCCCTCGTTCCCGCCCACACGCAGAACGTCGTCGCCCTGGGCGCGACGGTCCGCGTCCGCTCCCTCTCGTTCAGCCTCGCCCTCCAGCACGGCTTCGACGCGAAGATCTCCACCGGCGACTCCCTCCACGGGCCGCTGCTCGACGGCAGTTCCTTCACGATCCGCGAGGAGTACGCCGTGCTCGGCGTGAGCTACGAGTACTAGCCCGGATTATTCATGAAGACGTAGCGAGGTTGCCGCAAGTGCCTGAGAT
>CAZDSO010000213.1:0-7861 GCA_964508045.1 uncultured Planctomycetia bacterium
GAGCTACGAAAAGGAAGGGAGGGACATGACCTACGTACACCGCGAAACGCTCAGCGCCTCTCCACGGTTGAAACCGCACCCGATCCCGCGCACAATGACCCGTTTCCAAGCAGAGGAGGAGTCGATGAACCTCACCGCGATCCTGGACCGCGCCGCGCGCCTCTTCCCGGACAACCCCGCCGTGCGCCGCGGAAGCGAGCCCTGCGACTACCGGCAGCTCGGCAAGCGCGTCGCCCGGCTGGCGGGAAGCCTGAAGGATCTCGGACTGTCGCCGGGCGACCGCGTCGCGGCCCTTCTTCGCAACGTCCAGTCCTTTCTCGAGATCTACTTCGCGGCCCCCGCGGCCGGACTCGTGCTCGTGCCGGTGAACCACCGCCTCTCCAGCGACGAGGTCGGGGCCATCTTCGAGGACGCCGACGTCTCGGCCGTCGTCGCGGAACCCCGCTTCGCGGAGACGGTCGACGGCGCCCTGCAAGACGGCGCGCGACCCTGCCGGGTGTGGGCGACGGAAGAAGGGGACGACGCCCCTCCCGGGGAAACCCTCGAGGCTCTCCTCGGCGGATCCTCCACCATTCCCCCCGAACGCTGGGGCGCCGCCGGCCGCGACGACCCCGCCCAGATCTACTACACCAGCGGCACCACCGGCGAGCCCAAGGGCGTCGTGCTCACGCACGGCAACGTCTCGTTCCACGCCCTCATGGCCGCCGCGGAGCTCTCCCTGTCCGAGCAAGACGTCTGGCTCCACGCCGCGCCCCTGTTCCACCTCGCCGACGCCTGGGCCACCTTCGCCCTCACCTGGGTGGGCGGAAGCCACGTCATGGCCCCCGACTTCGACGAGGAGGCGGTCCTCGATCTGTTCGAGAGCGAGGGGATCACCCTGACCAACCTCATTCCCACCATGCTCAACCGGTTGGTCAACCACCCCGGCGCCCCGTCGAGGGACTTTTCGGCGTTGCGCGTGATGCTGAGCGGGGGCGCTCCCATCTCCCCCCAGCTGGTCCGCCGCATCATGGACACCTTCGGGTGCGACTACCTCCAGACCTACGGGCTCACCGAGACCAGCCCCTACCTCACCCTCTCCAAGCTCAAGGCCTCGCTGGAATCCCTGCCGGACGAGGAGAAGTTCTGGTACAAGGCCTGCACGGGGCGGCCCATGCTCGGCGTGGAGGTCCGGGTCGTCGACGAGAACGGCCGCGACGTCCCCGCGGACCGCAAGACCGTCGGCGAGATCGTGGCGCGGGGCGAGAGCGTCACCCCCGGCTACCGCGGCAAGGAGGAGGAGACCCGGCGCGCGTTCCGGGACGGGTGGTTCCACACGGGCGACCTCGCCGTGCTGGACAGGGAAGGGTATGTGAACATCGTGGACCGCAAGAAGGACGTCATCATGAGCGGGGGCGAGCAGGTCTTCTCCATCGAGGTGGAGAACGCCCTCGAGGAGCACGCCGACGTCCTCGAGGTGGCCGTGATCGCGGTGCCCGACGAGACCTGGGGCGAGGCGATCAAGGCGGTCGTCGTCCGCCGGGAAGGCGCCGGCGTCACCGCGGAGGAACTCATCTCGTTCTGCCGGAGCAAGCTCGCCCGCTACAAGGCCCCCAAGTCCGTGGACTTCCTCGCCGCCCTGCCCAAGACGGGCTCGCGCAAGATCAACAAGCGCGTGCTTCGCGAACCCTACTGGGAGGGGATGGAAAGGCGGGTGCACTAGCCCGGATTATTCATGAAGACGTAGCGAGGTTGCCGCAAGTGCCTGAGATGCGAGGAGCAAGACGATTCCGGTCCGGAGCGTGGCCAAAGCGCCACGTGAGGGCCGGAATCGTCGCAGCGACGAAGCAGATCATGTGCTTGCGGCGACCGCAGTAGTTTTCATGAATAATCCGGGCTAGGACGCTTCTTTCGGCCTCGTTCGACGGCGAGCTGTTGCGGGGCGCCGGTTCCGCGTACAATGAGAGGCGATTCGAGACCGGAGGGGACGCCATGGACCGCACCGAAACCTACATCAAGGACCTGGGCTCCAGCACCGTCATCATGCGCAAGTTCGCCGCGCGCTACCTGAAGGACGGCGGCGACGAACGCGCCTTCCCGCACCTGTCTAAGGCCCTGCAGGACCCCGAGAAGGAGGTCCGCCTGGAGGCCGCCATCACGCTGGGCGCCATCGGCGACGCCACCGTCCTCCAGGCCCTGGAAGGCGCCGGGAAGGATCCGGACCCGGACGTGGCCGGCGCCGCCGCGAAGGCCCTGCAAGCCGTGCAGGAACGCGCCCCCCGCCCCGCCCCCGCCCCCGCCCCCGCCCCCGCGCCCCCGCCCGCGTCCGAGGAGCCCGCGCCTCCCCCCGACCGCGAGACGCTCGTCCGCTCCGCCGTCGGTGAAGCCGAAGGCGAGATCCAGAAACGGCCCTACGGGTTCAAGGTCCGGGTCAACCTCTCGAGCGAGCGGAAGCAGATCGTCCGCGTCGTCTTCGACCGGTCCGACCCCGACGGAGACCCCGCCCTGCTCGTCTACACGGTCTGCGGCGGGGCCGACGAGAAACGCTTCCGGTGGGCGTTGAAGGTGAACGCCCGCCTCCCCTACGGCGCGCTGGCCCTTCGCGAGGTCGAGGGCAAGGAACAGTTCATCCTCATCAACACCCTGCCGGAGGCCGACACCACGCGTCTGGAACTCCGCAAGGTCATCCTCACCCTCGCCGAAAAGGGCGATGTGATCGAGAAGCGCCTCACGGGAAAGGATCGCTACTGACCGATCCCCGAACGTCCGAGATGCCGCGCGGAGCGCCATGCCGTCCGATCCTCCCGGTCTCGAGGGTTGCCCCTTCCTGACGGCGGACCTGCCGCCCGTCCCGGGACGGCTCCGGTCCGTCCCCGGCGACTTCGCCGTGGAGGAGATCCCCCTCTACGAACCCTCGGGGCGCGGCGACCACCTCCTGTTCAAGGTGGAGAAGACGGGCGTGTCCACCTTCGAGGCGATCCGCCGGCTGGCCCGGGCTCTCGGGCGCCCTCCCCGCGACTTCGGCCATGCCGGCCTCAAGGACGCCCGCGCCGTGGCCGTCCAGCACCTCTCCCTGGAGAAGGCCGACGAGAAGGCGCTCGCGGCCCTTTCGATCCCCGGCGTGCGCGTGCTGGAAGCCGCCCGCCACGGAAACAAGCTCAAGGTGGGCCACCTCGCCGGAAACCGCTTCCGGATCCGTTACCGGGACGCCGGGAGAGAGGCGCTGGCCGCCGCGCAGCGCGTCCTGGTCGCGCTCGAGAGACGCGGCGTGCCCAACGCCTACATGGAGCAGCGATTCGGCCTGCACCGCGATACGCATCGGCTGGGGCGGGCCTTGCTGTCCGGGGACGCGGAGGCTCCCGCCGGGAAGGGAGTCCCGCGGCGGGACAAGCAGCTCTACCTCTCGGCCTACCAGTCCTATCTTTTCAACCGCATCCTGGCGCTTCGCGCCCCCGCCCTGGGCGAGATCGAGGAGGGCGATCTCGCCTGGTTGCACGGGAAGGGGGCCGTCTTCGAGGTGGAGGACCCGGTGGCGGAGGCGCCGAGGGCGGCGTCCTTCGAGATCAGCCCCTCGGGGCCGATCTACGGGTACAAGACGCGCCTGGCTTCGGGACGGCCCGGGGAGGCGGAAGAGGCGCTCCTGCGCGAAGAGGGGTTCGCGCCCGGGGACTGGCGGATCGGGCAGGGGCTCAGCCAGAAAGGGGCGCGCCGGCCCCTTCGCGTCCCCCTGGCGGAAGCCTCGGTGGAAGCCGAGGGGGACGATCTGGTCTTTCGTTTCTTCCTGCCGAAGGGGAGCTATGCCACGGCGGTGTTCCGGGAGATCGGGAAGGGCGGCCGGCTTCAGGCCGGCGGTTCGGGGTAGAACCGTCTCAGGTTCCACGCGTCCCGGGTTTCCCTCCACCATGCGAGCCAGGCGTTGGGGTCCAGGCCGAGGTCGACGCCGGAGATGCGGCGGAGCTCGAGCCAGGCCCAGGAGCGCACCTCGGGATCGGCGCGGCCGATCTGCTCGATGAGAAAGACGACGGCGCCCTTGAAGCCCAGAAAGAGCATGGAGACGATGGCGCGCTGGCGCACGTCGGCGTAGGGGTCCTTCACCAGGCGGCTCAGGATGTCCAGCGCCTCGTCCCCGCCCAGCTCGAACAGCCCCCGTACGGCCGCGATCCGCGTCATGACGTCCTCGGAGGCCGCCGCGGAAGCGAGGGCGTCGGCCGCGCCGGCCGCGCCGAGACCGACGGCCGCGCCTTCCAGGACCTTGAGCGTCTCGTCCCCGTCCAGGAGCACGTCGGCGAGGAGGCGGACTTCCCGTTTCCCCCCGAGCATCCCCAGCGCCCAGAGGGAAGCGGACCGGGAATGGACGTCCTTCACGGGCCCCTGTCCCTTCGCAAGCGCGGTGAGGTCCTCCAGAAGGCCCTCCGCCTCCAGCGCGGCGAGGGAAGAGATGACGGAAGCCCGCACGAAGGTCCCCTCCTGCTCCAGACGCCGGAAGACCCGCTTCAGGTAGGGCAGGGCGCGGCGGTCGCGGAGCGTGCCCAGGGCGATGGCGGAAGCGCCCCGGACGCGGGGATCCGGATCGCGGAGGGCGTCGGCGAGTTCGGGTCCGGCGCTCCAGGAACCGATGCGTCCCAGGGCGACGGCGGCCTCGGCGCGGACCTTCCAGTCGGGGTCGTCGAGGGCCCGGAGGAGGGCGAACCGGGCGATGTCGGCCTTCATCAGACCCAGGGCCTTCGCGGCGGCCGACCGTACCTCGTTCTTTCGTGTGTTCGACATCAGGTCCAGCACCTCGCCTTCCACGCGGCCCGGGCCGAGGCGCCCCAGGGCCTGGGCGGAAGCGACGCGGACGGTCTCCTGGTCATCGGCGAGGAGGGGGACCAGATCCGGGGCGGCTTCGGGATCGCCCAGAAAGCCGAGCTCGACGGCGGCCCGGGCGCGCACCGCCGGATCGGGATCATCGAGCTGGTCGAGAAGGGCGTCCAGGGATCCGGGTTCCGCGCTGGTGCCGAACAGGCAGCCGAAGAGGGCCGCCCAGATGTCGTAGAAGACGAACTTCAGCGAGTAGTAGAGCCCGTAGCCGATCATCCGGAAGGGGAAGGTTACCACGTTGAGGACCTGGTGTCCGGTGGTGAGTTCCCCGGACGCGTCGGGCGGGGATTCGGTGTCGAGGGTGTCGGGACCGGAGGCGCAGGCGCCCAGGAACACCGCCAGGAGGAGGGCGAGCCCCAGAAGGGTCCACCGGGTCCCGGGGGGAGAGCCGGTCCGGTCCTGCTCGCCGGAAGGCCTGGCGCGTCGGGTGTTCATGGTCACGATCTATCGCTTGACGAGGGTGATCTTGGTGATGCGCACGGGGTCGATGGGTTTCCGGTTGCCGTCGACCTGGACGGTTCCGATCTTGCGGGCCGTCTCGAAACCGGAGACGACGCATCCGAAGACGGTGTACTGCCCGTCCAGGAGTCGCTGGTTGTCCGCGTCCATGTCCAGGGAGATGAAGAACTGGGAACCGGCGGTATCCACGTGGCTCGCGCGTGCCATGGAGAGGGTCCCCTCCAGGTGGGGAAGCCGGTTGAATTCCTGGGGGATGTAGTAGCCGGGGCCGCCCGTCCCCGTGCCGCTGGGGTCCCCGGACTGGATGATGAAATGCCTCTCGACGCGGTGGAACTCGAGGTTGCCGTCGTAGAAGCGCTGGAAGACCAGCGTGAGGAAGTTGATGCAGGTGGCCAGGGCGCGCCTGGCGTGAAAGGCGAATTCCATGTTGCCCATGTCCGTGTACACGAGGGCGTGGAGGGCCTCGGCCTCCCCGTCGGGGAGCGCCTTCACGTCGGTCCAGGGGGAGGCGTAGAACAGGAGGTTGGAGGGGCCGAGGCCGCGGTAGACGGCGCGGACGCGGTACGTGCCGGCGACGGGCAGGAGGAAACGGAGGGTGGTGGATTCTGCCTCGCCGGGAGGAAGGGTGATCGCCGGCAGGTAGGGCCGGCTCCGGGCGTCCTGGAAGATGGGGTCGAAATACTCCTTGCGGATCTTGATGTACTGGAACCGCCGGTTCTCGTACAGGATCTCCAGGTAGGCGGAGAGGATGTCGTGGGACACCATGCTGCATCGGACGGGTTTCTCCCCGGCGTTTTTCACGCGGATCTCCATCACGGCGAGCTCGCCGAGCGGGATCACGTCCTGCTCGGGCGCCAAAGACACCTCCAGCCGGGGCGCCTTGTCCGTTCCGCAGATCTTCCCCCAGGCCGGTTCCTCGATCGAGCGGGGCGGACCCGCGCCCTCCGGTTCCCCCTCTCCGCTTTCGGCCTCGCCGTCCGACGCCTCCAGCGACGTCCCGTCCGGAAGCGGCACCGCCCCGCCGGACGCGTCTTCCTCCTTCCCGCCTCCGCAGGCGCCGAGGGCGAGAACCGCCCACAGGACCAGGAAGAGCCGGGCGGGGGAAAGCGGGCGCATCGTGTTTCCGGTCATGCTTCAGGGCTCCTCGTTCTCATCGGTATTCCGGGGGCAGGAGTTTCACCGCCTCGATGATCGGGATGCAGAACCCGAAGGTCTCCGCGTCCCGGATCGTTCTCGTGGAGACGCCGATGACCGCCCCCCGCTCGTTGAACACGGGCCCGCCGCTGTTGCCGCCGATGATGGGGGCGCTGATGAGGATCGACGTCTCCACCTTCCGCACGTCGCCCCGGGAGGCGGAGGGTTCGGCCACCCCCCGCTCCAGAAGCGCCCCTCCGCGCGGGAAACCGACCGAGAGCACCGCGTCGAGCTTCTGGACCCTGTGCTTCTTCGCGTCCGTCGCGAGGCCAACGGGGTGGAACTCCGCGAAACGGTCCTCGATCTTCAGCACCGCGAGGTCGTTGTTGTCGTGGGCGTGGGCGTGGACCTTGAGGGCGTCCTCCGTCCCCTCCTCGCCGTCCAGGACCACCCAGTCCATATGGTCCGGCGCCGTCGAGAAGACCTCCAGGTTCTTCAAAACGGCCGTGTTGTAGCCCGCGTTCAGGTTCATCTCCCACGACCCGTCCTTCCGGCGATAGACGCGGGACCCCGCCCGCCATGCCGCGATGAGATCCTCCTCGGGAATGCGGGAAAGCCCCTCGCCGTCCAGGATGCGCTTGAACTTCGCGAACTTCCACGGCTCCACCACGTGCTTGTTCGTGATGACGTGCCCCTCCGGCGTGGCGAGAAAGCCCGTCCCGAAGGCCCGGAACGTCTTCTCCTTCCCCGCCTCGTCCCGCGCCGTGAACCGCGTGAAGATCAACAGAATCGCGGGCTCGTTCTCCCGCTCGATCTCCTTGAACATCTCCCGCTCGTTGCGGGCCATCTTCAGCTGCCGCTTGAGATCCGCCAGCGCCTCGTCCCCCTCGCCCAGGGAGGAGATCCGCGCCTCCAGACGCGCGATCCGCTTCCGCGACTCCACACGCTCCCGCTCCCGCTCCTGCAACACCTGACGGTGGCTGAAGAACTGGTCCCGCGTCTCCCGGCGCACCGCCCGCAGAACCACGTCCGTTTCCTCCGTGCGCTTGATCGCCTCCTCCACCCCCTTCTCGCTCCGCTCCAGACGCTCCTCCTGCTCCCGGATCGTCTCCCCCTGACGCCAAAGGGCCACGCCCAGCAACCCCGCCACCGCCACCCCCACCAGCGCCGTCGTCGCCACCAGTAAACGGCTCCGCCGCGACGAACGCGTCACCGCGTCCTGGACCGCCTCCCGGATGAGGACCGCCGTCCCCTTCGCGTGACTCCCGTGAGACTTCTCCACCGCCTCCTTCACGATCGCCTGCACCGTGGACAGACCCGGACGCCGCGACGCCTCCTCCCCCTTGCCCGCCGCGTACACCGCCCCCCCCCCCTCCCCCCCCCCCCTCCCCCCCCCCCCCCCCCCCCCCCCCCCCCCCCCCCCCCCCCC
>CAZDSO010000214.1:0-7694 GCA_964508045.1 uncultured Planctomycetia bacterium
TGATCCTGGGATTCGTCGTCCTCGTCGTCGGCATCAAGCGCATGCACATCGCCCTTCTCAAGCCGCTGAAGCCCGCTTGGCGGGAGTTCTGGCGCCTGCTGAAGATCGGCCTCCCCCAGTCCGCCCAGATCACGGTCCGCCTTCTCGCCTACATGGTCATCATGCGGCTCGTGATGGAGGAAGGCGCGATGGCCGCCACCGCCTTCAGCATCACGGCCGGACGGCTCGACATGACGGCCCTGTTCGGCGCCGTGGGCTGGGGCGCCGCCGCCTCCGCCATGGTGGGCCAGAACCTGGGCGCCGGGAAATTGCGGCGCGCTTCCGCTTCCGGCTGGGTCGCCACCGTCTACGGCGCCGCCATCGCCGGACTCATGGGGCTCCTGTTCTTCCTCTTCGCCGAACCCGTGATGGAATTCTTCTTCCTCTTCAAGAAATCCGTGGAGCCCGACGTCCTTCGCTACGGCGGGACCTACCTCGGCATCGTCTGCCCCGCCTACCCCTTCATCGCCGTGGGCATCGTCCTGGCCCAGGCGCTCAACGGCGCCGGATCCACCAAGACCCCCCTGTGCTTCGACGCCTTCGCCTTCCTCCTGATCCAGATCCCCCTGGCCCTGATCATGCGGGATTTCGCCTGGGGAGGAAGCGTCTGGGGGCTCCGCGGCGTCTATGTCTCCATGCTGGTCACCAACGTCCTCCTCGCCGGCATCTACGTCGTCTGGTTCCGCCTGGGAACCTGGAAGAAGAAGCGCATCGCCTGATCGAGCCATTCGCGCTGTGGCTGTCTTGATTGGGCGCGGGCCGACGTTCGTAGTGAGCCACGTAGCGGTTGCGGAGTGGCGCAGCCATGCGGGACGATGTGCTGCGGACAGGATGTCCGCGATCCGACCTCAAGTGCTGCCGGCTGGAAACCCTACGGAAAAGAAGAATGGCCAACATCTTGCCGACAGCGCGAATGCCTCGATCGAGCCCCGAGCTTGATTTTCCCAGCCCGCTTCGATACCTTGCCTCCAGCGTGTTCTTTTGAGGAGGTTTCCATGGCCCATCGTGCCTTTTCCGCCGTCCTCGTCCTGGCCGCGGCCCTTTGGCTCCTCGCCCCGGCGGAGGCCGGCGAAGCGACCGTCAAGGACCGGATCCTGGAGGACGTCAAGACCCACCGCATCCATTCCACGCGCGGCCAGACCCCGGAGGCGGACCGGCCCGTGATCCGGGGCCGGCACGCGGAGGATCCCGAGACCGGCGAGACGCTCGCGGTCCACATCCTCAAGGCCGAGCCGATCCCCGGCTCCCTCAAGTACGCCGCCTTCTACCATCCGGGCCGCAACGTCTACTGGACCTTCGTCTGGGGCGGGCCCCGGAACGTCCGCATCATCCACGGACCCTTCGAGCTGAAGGACGTCACCCTCGACATGGTGGAGAAGGCACTCAGGAAACTCATCACCCCCGAGGGGAACTACGGGTTCTACAAGGACCAGTTCAAGGAACTCGTGGCCCTGGGCAAGGAGGTCGTCCCCTTCCTCCTCGACATCTTTCGAGACGAGTCCCGCGACATGTCGATGCGCGTCCTCGCCCTCGAGGCCCTCGGCGACATGAAGGACGACAGCGTCGTCCCCACGCTCCGCGAGTACCTCCAGAAACCCGACTACCGCGACTTCATGGAGTCCATCATCTTCACCCTCGCGAAACTCGGCGACCGGACCTTCGCCGACCGCATGATCCAGAGCTACCTCCAGGCCATCGAGACCAATCGCGGAAACCCCCGCGTCCAGGCCCAGGGCTACGCCGGCCTGGCCCACGCCTACGCCAGGCTCGAAAACCAGGAAAAGGCCATCGAAGCCTACAAGAAAGCCATTGAACTCGACCCCGAGTCCGCCTCCATCCACTACTACAACATGGCCTGCGGGCTCGCCGTGATGAACGAGATCGACAAGGCCATCGAGGCCCTCGAGCGGGCCGTCGAGCACGGCTACGACGACTACGACTGGATGCGCATGGACGGGGACCTCAAGAACCTCCACGGCGACCCCCGCTTCGAGCGCCTCCTCGAAAGACTGAAGAAGAAATAGCCCACCGCCTTTGGAGGGATTCGTCCATGCAACTCCCCTTCGGTGTGATCGAGGGTGACCTTCTCGAGATCCAGTTCTCCTCCGCCGACTACTCCATCGCCACGGTGCTGGCCGCCATCCGCGAGCATCTCGACAAGCTCGAGGAGATGGAAGTCGTCTTCCTGGGCGCCGAGACCGACCTGCCCGAGGGCAACGCCCCGGTCTTCAAGCCCGTCGCCATCAAGGCGATCTTCCAGTACGCCGGAAGCCTGGACACCAAGACCACGCTCGAGCGCGCCTACCGGGTCGTCTGGCAGGGCATCGTCAGCACCTTCCCGGGCGAGACCGACTGGGCCGCCTCCAAGCAGGCCTTCGGGCATTACGTCGTCTCCCAGGCCGACCTCATCCGCGCCCGATCCGAGACGAGCGGCTAGAGAAGAACCGGGTATTGCGAAAGGGAAAGCAGGTAAACGGGAGAAGGATCCCGGGGACGCGGCGGCTCGCCTTGGTTCCCGCTTCCGGTTTCCTCTTTCCCCACCCTAGGGCATCAGCATGAACCCAGGACCTGACAATCCGCGGCACGATCCCGGAATCTCCCGCAACCATGAACCCACGCGGCGCCTCCGCCTCCCTCTCCTCCTCGCCGCGGTTCTCCTCCTGCTCGCCGCCACGGACGCCCTCGCCCTCTCCGCAGACCTGAAGTGGGTCGAGGTCGACCTCGCCCTCCGGTCCGACGGCACCGCGGCCGTCACCTACAAGGTCCGCTGGCGCGTCGTCTCCGGCACCATGGGCGGCTTCTGGTTCCAGGGCGCTTCCGCCTCCCCCGAATTCCTCGACGAGCATTGCGTCGCCCACACCCCCGACGGCGAGGTCCCCCTCGACATCCGGTGGGTTCCGGCCAAGGCCAAGTACGACGTCCTGCTCGCCGACGGGAGGCGCACCGGGCCCGGCGAGGTCACCTTCGTCATCGTCTACCTCGCCGACCTCCTCGAGTCCGGACACCTGCAGCCCACTCGCGCCGGCGACGAGAGCCTCGTCGTCCTCCACTGGGGCGCCGTCCAGTGGGACGCACCCCTCGAACACGAGACCCTGTGCGTGATCTTTCCCGTCGAGGCCCCCCCTGGGGAACTCGACCACACGCACCCCTTTCTCGACAAGATCAAGTTCCGCACGGAACGTTGGGTGAACGCCCGCTACCTCATCTCCTACCTCGCCGTCGAGGACGGCGGGGCGGGCTGGTTCGCCGTCCGCTTCCACAAGGACGGCGTGGCGAACCGCGAAGCCTTCAAGGTCCAGCTCTATACCGGCGACTTCCTCTTTCCAGCGCTCGTGGAACGCGCCGAGACCGGACGGACGAACCGCGAGGCCCGGGGCCCCGGCGCCGGCGTCTCCGCCGCCGGCGTACGCCGGGAGGCCCGTCGCGATGCGCGCAGCGCCGCGAACGCGCGCGCCATCCGCTCCATCCTCGTGGCCGTGGCGCTGGCCGGTCTCGCGGGCCTCGCCGTCTTCCTCTGGTCGGTCAAGCAGCGCTCCATCAAGCGCGCGGTCAAGTGCCGGGAGGATGTCCTCTGGAACCGCGACGACTGGATCCCGCCCGCCATCCAGGTCTCCTCCTACCGCAAGGCGGGCAAGATCGCCGAGCTCCACCCGCTGGAGGTCGGCGTGTTCCTCGAGGTCCCCTTCAAGAAGGTCGTGGGGCTGCTCGCCCTGGATCTGGAGAAGAAGGGGGCGGTCAAGGTCCTGAGCCTCGACCCCCTCGTCATCAAGAGGACCGAAGAGCCCTTCGAGCCGGGGGACGAGTACGAGAGGCTCTTTCTGGAATCCCTCACCGAGGAGGGAAAGCCCGACCCCAGCCTGCTGCGCAAGCTCTTCGACGAGACGGCCGACCGCGTGCAGCGCAAGACCTGGGACTGCGACGTGGAGGCCACGAAGACCTACTACCGGAACGCTTCCGAGACGATGGCCGCCCGGGTGCGTGACGAGGGCGACCTCGACCGGGTCGCCGAGGAGCCCCGCATGGGGTCCGTCTTCCTCTTCTGGCCGGTCTACTACTACGGTTTCTATGGCGGAAGCGGACGACGCTACGGCTTCGAGGACCGCGTGGACGCCGTCTCCGACCGCGTGGAGGAGATCAGCCCCGTGAAGATCGAGAGCTTCGAGGGCTTCCTCAGCTCCGACGCCTGCCATTCCGCCTGCTACGTCCACACGGCGTGCCACGACGCCTGCCACTCCGCCTGCCACTCGGCGTGCCACTCGGCCTGTCACTCCGCCTGCCATTCGGCGTGCCACTCCGCCTGCGTCTCCGGCGGCGCGCACTAGCAACGGGCGAGTGTGCAACGGCCGGGGTGGGATTTCGGATTTCCGTTTTCAGATCTCGGATTCCAGCCGTATCATCGAAGACGAAAAGACACACGTACTCGAATACACGAAATCACGAACATGCTCGATATCTCCTGGATCGACACCTTCGTCAAGGCCATCCGCCCCCACGTCGAGGTCCGGCGCGAGGATTCCCTGCTCATCCTCATCCCCAACCAGGCCTACAAGCTCAACCGGACCGGCCTCGACATCCTCGGCCGCGCCCTCGACGGCGAGCCGATCCGCGACGTCCTCGGGCCGCTGGCCGGCGAGGAGGGAAAGCGCGAACAGGTCCACGCCTTCTTCTGCGACGTCCGGGCCCTGCTCACCGGATGCCTCGGCGAGGGCCGCGGGCGCCGCGCCGTCGAGCACGTGCCCTACAAGCCTCCCTTCAACACCCTCCCCGTCCTCTCCGAGTTCGCCCCCACCTATCGGTGCAACCTCGCCTGCCGCTTCTGCTACGCCGGCTCCCCCGACGGCGACCTCGTCGACGAACTCGACACCGCCGGTGCCGTGAAGGTGATCGAGGTGATCCGCAAGCAGGCCCGCGTCCCCGGACTCTCCTTCACCGGGGGGGAACCCACCCTCCGGAAGGACCTCGTCGAACTCGTCGCCGAGGCCGTGAAGATCGACCTGCGCGTCAACCTCATCACCAACGGAACGTTGCTGACCCAAAGGCTCGTCGACGCGCTGGCCCGGGCGGGCCTTCGCTCCGCCCAGGTCAGCCTCGAGGGCGGCACCGCCGGGGTCCACGACGCCCTGGTGGGACGGCCGGGCGCCTTCGAGAAGACGCTCCAGGGCGTGCGGCGCCTCGAGGAGGCGGGCATCGCCGTCCATACCAACACGACCATCAACGGGGGCAACCTCGATTCCCTCGAGGACATCGTCGACCGCGTCCGGGACCTCGGCCTCGACAGGCTCTCCATGAACATGGTCATCCCCTGCGGGACGGCGATCTCGAAGGGGCGCGACCTCTGGGTCCGCTACACGGACATCGGGCCCCACGTCCTCCGCGTCCGGCGGAAGGCGCGGGAAGCGGGTGTCCGCTTCCTCTGGTACGCCCCCACGCCCTACTGCCTGTTCAACCCCGTCGCCGAGGGGCTCGGCAACAAGGGATGCGCGGCCTGCGACGGGCTGCTCAGCGTCGCGCCCGACGGCTCGGTGCTTCCGTGCTCGTCGTTGCGGGAGCCGGTGGGGAACCTCCTGGAACGACCGTTTCGCGAGGTGTGGGAGTCCGCCGAAGCGAAGGCGTGGCGCCGCAAGGAAGCGGCGCCCGGGGCCTGCCACACCTGCTCGATGTTCGAGATCTGCACGGGCGCCTGCCCCATCTACTGGGAGGCCATGGGGGATGGAGAGTTGGCGGGACGGGGAGGGCAAAGGGGGAATGTGGAATAGAGGAATGCGGAAGGCGGAGGGCTGAGAGGCTGTGAAAAAGTCCCTGCTTTCGCTCGCGAGGGGATTGTTCCAAAACGATGGAACCCGGCGAATGATTTCACATGCTCTGAATTCCGAAAATGCCGGGAACCTCGGTGGGCGGACGGCGTCTGAAGGGAAAAGGGGATGAACCGTTTTTCAAAGAGGTCGAACATGAATCGCATTCGCCTCGCTTCCGGGCTCTCGGCCCTGGTTCTTCTGCTGTCGACCGGCGTCTCTCGCGCCGGAGAGGACCGGGAGGGACGGAAACTCGACGGGCCGCCTCTCTCGCTCCGCGCTTCGCTCGAAACGGCGGTGGCCGCGCCGGGGAAGAAGTTCCGCGTGAACGTGGGCGTGAAGAACGCCTCCGGGAGGAAAGTGACCTTCAAGGCCATGCTTGTCACCTACGCGGAGCATTTCGTTTCCACGAGCCCGCATCTTGATATCGTCATTCCCCCGGCGTCCAAGAACGGTCTGAAAGCCTACACCGTGGCTCCCGGAAAGGCCTGGAGACGGCGCATCGAGATCAAGGTCCTCGAGGGGGCGCCCCGCACGATCCGCTTCCGGCTGGGGTTCGAGCCCGTGGGCTTCCCGCGGGCGATCGTGCTCTCTGCGCCGCTCGAGATCCGGGTCCCGGGCGGCGAGGGGGACGAAGCCCCGGAAGACTTCGAGATCACGGCCGAGCCCTCCACGCGGGAGGTCGTTTCCCGCGAAGTGTTCGCGCTGGATCTGCAGGTGAAGAACGTCTCGTCCGGGCGGAAAACGTTCCGCGTCCACGGCACTTCCTGGGCGCGGGCTTGGAGCGCCAGCGATCCTCGGGTCGCCTTCACCGTCCCGAACGTCCGGAGAGAAATCCAGAAGGACGTCACGCTCGAGCCCGGCGAGTCCTGGAAGAAGACCCTCGAGGTCCGGGTGAGGGCCTCCGGCGCCGGAGAGATGACGTTCCGGATGGTTTTTTCCCCAATCCGCTCGGAGAGGATCCACGTGGGAGAGACGGTGACGATCACCGTTGTCGAGTAGCGACCGTCTCTCAGTCGATGGAGTCGAGGAAGTCCTCCACGGCGTCCTCGTCGAAGTCTTCCTCCGGTCCTTCGAGGTAGACGGCGACGGGTCCGCCCTTTCCTTCGACGGTGAAGCGGATCAGGATCTTTTTCTCGCCCGTCTCCTCGTCCGTGCGCACGGTCTTGATGGCCTTCACCTCCTTGTCGCCGACGTCCAGCTCGATCTCCTCGGATTCTTCTCCCTTCCCGCCGCCCGGGAACCAGATCATCCGGGCGGAGAAGGCCTTCCCCTGGTCGTCCTTTCCCGCGCGGCCGAAGGACGCGATCTTGACGCCCATGAGCTCCCCGGCGTACTCCATCTCGTACCCCTCGGGCAGCTCGAAGTCGAGGAAGCTGTTCGCGACCGCCTTCGCCTTGCCGGGGTGCGTCGTGATCCGCTTCGAGGCGTACCAGACCAGGGCGCCAGCCCCCACCGCCAGCAAAAGAAACGCCAGGCATCCGAAACGGATGAGGCCGCTTCCTCCCCGTTTCCCGGCTTCCTTCTTGTCCTTGCCCATGACGTTTCCTCCAAGTCGCGTCGCGTGTCCCGGGCGTCCGCGACCATTGTACAGCTGCTTTTCGATCCGTCAGGTCTTGTTTGTGCGGAGCCTGGTCGAGGTATTCGCGCTGTAGCCATTTTCGAGGTCCGCCGACCCTCTCCGGCCTACGGTTTCCTCGGCCACAGCCGGTGCGGGGGAGAAGAGAGAGAAGGGCTTCTGGGGTCGAGATCCGGTTCGTTTTTCGCGTTTCGGGGTTCTTTGTCCGCGATCCTCAAGGCAAAGCGTGCCGTTTGTGGGAGGCGTGTGTTCCGGGCCGCGCGGGCTTCCGGCCCGGGACCACG
>CAZDSO010000215.1:0-7675 GCA_964508045.1 uncultured Planctomycetia bacterium
TGAGCTACGAAAAGGAAGGGAGGGACATGACCTACGTACACCGCGAAACGCTCTCCCCCGGCTCCCGCTTGCATGCGGGGGCGACGGGCCATAGAATGCCATCCGAAGCGCCGGCGACGGCGCCGCGTCCGTCCCCTTCCGGTGAGGTGCGAATCCATGAACCGTCCCGACCGGCTCTGCCTGCTCGCCCTTCTGGGCGTCCTTCTCGCTTCTTGCGGGTCCACCCCCCCGAGGGAAGCCCAGGTCGGAGAGGAGGACCGCACCCAGGTGGCGCGTTTCGACAGGCTCTTCAACGTCCGGGAGGGACTGTACGATCTCGTCCTGGTGACCCGCGACTTCCGCGAGGAACTCGAACTTCTCGAGCACACGACCGTGCTGGCCTACCGCGGGGGGAAGTATTCCTCCCTGGACGTGGTCACGTTCGACCGCAAGGTCCTGGGGGAGAGCCGGGTGCGCCACAGGCTGGCGGGCCTCTGGCCCGTGGATCTCCGCTCCGACCCCACCAACCGCAGCCTCCTTCTGGCCGAGGCCACGGGGGAGTTCTTCACGGAGGTGGAGGAGGACGCCGGGGAGAAGGCCTCGATGCAGCCTGCGGGCATCGAATCGCTCGAGGTGACGATCTCCTTCGTGCATCTCGAGAAGGACGGGGACCTGGTGATCAAGGCGCCGGAGACGGGCGAGGTGGGGCGCGCCATCGCCCTGGCCCTCGGCGCCTCCGGGGAGGCGGATCTCCCGTTCCACTGGAAGATGCTCCTCGAATTCCACGTGGCGGAGCGGAACCGGATCAACGGCAAGACGGTGGAGGCGGCCCGGGCCTTCCAGCGCGTCGTGGACACGGTGGAACACACGCGCGCGGGGCCCGACGGCGACGCATACGACCGGTCGCCCTACCATCTGAAGAACATCGACTACATCCACGACATGGCCAACAAGAGGCTGGTCGAGCTGAAATAGCCCCGGGAAGCGAAACGGCGACCGAGCGCGCGAAAGAGGGGGCGACATGCCGCGTCCTGCAGGCCCCGAGGGGGGCTCCCGCTATCCCGCCACGGACCTGGCCGAGGAGGAACGGTCCTTCCGGGCTCTGGTCGACGACCTTCCCCAGACCGTCTTCGAGCTGGATCCCGAGGGACGGTTCACGTTCGTCAATCCGTTCGGCCTGCGCTTCACGGGCTTCACCGGGGCGGACGTGCAAAAGGGCCTCACCTTTCTGGACATCGTCGCGCCGGAGGACCGGCGCCGGCTCAAGGAGAACTTCGAGAAGCGCATGCGGGGCGAGTCCTTCGAGGACCACGAGTACGTCTTCGTCAAGAAGGACGGTTCCCGCTACCCGGTGAGCGTCTACTCGAGCGTGATCGAGAGGAAGGGGCGCGTGCTGGGCGCCCGCGGCATCGCGGTGGACCTCAGCGTCCAGAAACGGGCGGAGAGGCGGATCCGGGACTCGGAAAGGCGGTTCCGGATCCTGTTCGAGGGTGCGCCCGACCCCTTCTTCGTCTACGACGCCCAGGGGAACATCCTCGACGCGAACCGGGCCGCGGAACGGATCACGGGCTCTCGCAAGGACGAGCTCGTCGGCCGGAACATCCTGCGCCCGGGCACCTTTCCCGGGAGCGACCTCCACGACGTGGCGGCCCTCCTGTCCCGGAACGTCCGCGGGGAGGCCACCGGGCCCGACCAGTTCGCGTTCCAGAAACAAGACGGCGAGACCGTCGAGCTGGAGGTCCACACCGTTCCGGTCGAGCTGCGGGAAGGCATCGAGTTCCTGGGCATCGCCCGGGACGTGTCCGAGAGGAACCGGGCCCTTCGCGCCCTGGAGGCCTCGCGGCGGACGCTCGAGGAGCGCGTCCGGGAGAGGACGTCGGATCTCCAGCGCGCGAAGGAGGCGCTGGAGAAGTCGGAGAAGTACTACCGCGGGCTGTTCGAGAACGCCCACGACGCCATACTGATCTTCCGCCCGGGAGACGAGGTCGTGCTTGACGTCAACCGGAGCGCCTGCAGGATGTACGGGTATTCCCGGGAGGCGTTTCTGGGCCTGTCCCTGAAATCCCTCTCCCAGGACGTCTCCTCGGGCGAGGACCACATCCGCCGGACGCTGAAGACGGGCGGGGTCCACGCCTTCGAGACGGTCCAGAGGCG
Source organism: uncultured Planctomycetia bacterium (assembly GCA_964508045.1). Classification (GTDB taxonomy): domain Bacteria; phylum Planctomycetota; class JAKEIC01; order JAKEIC01; family CAZDSO01; genus CAZDSO01. The sequence goes on from CAZDSO010000215.1 coordinate 2,134, forward strand.
ACGGGACGGCACGGAGATGCGCCTGGAGGTCAACGCCTCCGTGGTGGACTACCAGGGGACCAAGGCCATCCTGAGCATCAACCGGGACGTCACGGAACAGCGGCTCCAGCGCCAGGCGCTGGAGGAGAGCGAGGCCCGGTTCCGGGCCGTCGTCCAGCAGGCGATGGACTGCGTCTACATCGCGGACATCGGGACCAAGAGGATCATCGACAGCAACCGGGCGCTGCAGGCGCTGCTCGGCTACTCCGCGGACGAGATGAAGGCTCTCCTCGTCTACGATTTCATCGGACACGAGACGGAGGACATCGACGGGAAGATCGCGGAGATGGTGGAGGCGGGTTCGGGGCTTCTGCCGAGGCGGATGTACCGGAAGCGGGACGGGAGCACCGTGCCCATGGAAATCGCGGTCAGCGTCATCACCTGGCGGGGGCGCCAGGCCTTCTGCGTGGTCGCGCGGGATCTTTCGCACCGGGTCTGAGAGGCCGCGAAGAAATCCCGGCGGTCCTCGGCGCGGTTTTCTTCCTTTTCTCTCCGGGCCGTTTTTTGGATCATCGGGGTCCGCCGGACGGGGTTCCGTTTCGTGGGACGTTTTTCGAGGCGGGCATGCGCCGGGACGAGTGGATCGCGATCCTGGATTTCGGATCCCAGTACGCGCAGGTGATCGCGCGGCGGGTGCGCGAGGCGGGGGTGTACAGCGAGATCCTTCCGCACAACGTGCCCGCGGCGTTCCTGGCGCGCCAGGCGCCGCGGGGGATCATCCTGTCGGGGGGGCCGGCGAGCGCGCTGTCGCCGGGCGCGCCTCGGCCGGCGGCGGGGATCCTGGATCTGGGGATTCCGGTGCTGGGGATCTGTTACGGCCTGCAGGTGACGGCGCTTCTTTCCGGGGGGGCGCTCGAGGCGGCGGAGAACCGCGAGTACGGGAGCACGCCGCTGACGGTGTGGAACGGCGAGGATCTCCTGGAGGGCCTCGCGAAGCAGAGCACGGTGTGGATGAGCCACGGGGACCAAGTGAAGGATCTTCCGGAGGGTTTCCAGGTTCTCGCGTCGACGCCGGCGTGCCGGTACGCGGCGGTCCGCCGGAAGGGGAGCCGGATCTTCGGGACGCAGTTCCACCCGGAGGTGACGCACACGCCGGGGGGGCGTCACATTCTCCGCAACTTCCTGTTCGAGATTTGCGGGTGCCGGGGGGCGTGGATCATCTCCGAGGTGATTCCGACGATGGTGCAGGAGATCCGGGACCAGGTGAAGAACGCGGGCGTGGTCCTGGGGCTCTCGGGCGGTGTGGATTCGTCGGTGGCGGCGGCGCTGATCCACCGCGCGATCGGGTCGCGGCTCACGTGCATCTTCGTGGACAACGGCCTGCTCCGGAAGGACGAGGCGGCGGAGGTGGAGCACGTCTTCCGCCACCACTTCGAGATCAACCTGACGTCGGTGGACGCCTCGGAGAACTTCCTTTCGGCGCTTTCCGGGGTGGAGGATCCGGAGACGAAGCGGCGGATCATCGGCCGGGTCTTCGTGGAGGTCTTCCAGGACGTGGCCTCGCGCCTCAAGGGCGTTTCCTTCCTGGCGCAGGGTACGCTCTACCCGGACGTGATCGAGTCGGTGGCGGCCCACGGGGGCCCGACGTCGAAGATCAAGAGCCACCACAACGTCGGCGGGCTTCCCGGGGAGCTGGGTTTGAAGCTGCTGGAGCCGCTGCGTTTCCTGTTCAAGGACGAGGTGCGGCGCCTGGGGCGGGAGCTGGGCCTGCCGGAGGATCTGGTCATGCGCCATCCCTTTCCGGGGCCCGGCCTCTCGGTGCGCATCCTGGGCGGGGTCACGGAGGCCCGCCTGGACGTGCTCCGGGAAGCGGACCGCATCCTGATCTCGGAGCTGAAGCGCACGGGCTACTACGGCAAGACGTCGCAGGCCTTCGTGGTGCTGTTGCCCGTGAGCACGGTGGGCGTGATGGGCGACGAGCGGACGTACGAGAACGTGGCCGCGGTGCGCGTGGTGGAGACGGAGGACTTCATGACGGCCGACTGGGCGCGGCTTCCCCACGACCTGCTGGGACACATCGCCAACCGGATCATCAACGAGGTCCGCGGCATCAACCGCGTGGTCTACGACGTCTCGAGCAAGCCGCCGGCGACCATCGAGTGGGAATAGGGGCGGGGCTTGGGAGCGGGAACGCGTAGGGATTGTAGATTGTGGATTGTAGCATTCCCTGCCCGTTCCCGCTCCTCCGTTCCTGGCTTCCCGCCGTCCCGCCGCTCACATTGACTTTCCCGCGGATCTTTGCCACAAAGAAGGCATGCGGACCGCCCTTCCCCGTCTCGCCGCCCTGGGCGCCCTGCTGGCGCTTTCCGCGCCCTTCGCGCGCGCCGAGAACGGCGCCGAAAGCGCCTGGGTGCGGGCCGTCTACCTCGAGTTCTACGCCGGCGACCTCGCGAGCGCCGTCGCTTCCTACGAAACCCTCGCGGCGGACCATCCCGGACACGAACGCGCTCCCGAAGCCCTCTTGCGTTCCGCCCTTTGCCGGGAGAAGTTCGGCGACCTCGACGGCGCCATCCGGCTCGCCCGCCGCGCCAAGACCGAGTACCCCCAGGCCGCCTCCACCCTCTCCCGCGCCGAGACCGCCCTCAAGCGCCTCGAGGGACGCGCCGCGTGGAACCGCGTCAACGAGTCCCTCGGACAGGAAAACGAGGACCTCCGCCTCCAGATCGCCTCCCTCCGGGGACAGCTCGACCGCCTCCGCGACACCGTCCAGGAGGGCGCGCGAGACGAGGCCGCCCGCCGCCGGGAGATCGAGGACCTCAAAGGGCGCATCGGATCCCTCCAGAAGGAGAAGGAACGGCTCCAGGAAAAGCTGGAGAGCCACACCGCCGGCGGAAAGGAAGAGGAAGAGCTCACCCCCGAGGAGATCCTGCGCCGCGAGGAGGCCGACCGCGAGCGAAGGGAGAAGTTCCGGCGCCTCATGGCCGAGAACTACTTCCAGACCGGCCTCGCCCTCATGAAGGACGAGAAATTCGAGGAAGCCCGGAAGAACTTCCGCCGCGCCCTGCAGCTCGACGAGCAACATCCCCGCGCCCAGGACTACCTGATCCGCGTCGGCGCCCTCCTCGGCGACCCCGAGAGCATGCAGAAGGAGGTCCTGCGCCGCCTCGAGATCAAGAAGGAAGTCCGCATCCTCGAGAAGAAACAGGAACTGGCCCGGGCCTTCCGGAACGCCTTCGCCTTCTACCGGCGCGACGCCTACCCCGAGGCCCAGCGGCTCTTCCGGAAAGCCCTCGACATCCTCGTCCGGGACCTGCCGCCGGGCCCCGAGTTCGACCGGCAGAAGGACCTCGCCACCCGCTACATCCGGCTGTGCCAGCAGGAGGAGGCCTCCAGCAGGGAAGGCGCCCCGGAAAGCGGCCGCTCCGCCGAGGTCCGGATCCGCGCCTTCCTCCTGCCCCCGGGTACCCTGCGCCGGCTCGCCGAGCCGCGCCGCATCGCGTTCCAGGGGGGAAGCGGGACCTTCCTGCCGGCCGCCCCGCTTTCCGGAAAGAAGGCGAAGGCCGTGGCCGGCGACCTCGCCCGGGAGGGCGCCGTGCGGATGGACGAGAAGCGCCTTCTCGTCCCCGGCGACGAGGAGCGGCTCGAACGGGCATCGGGAAGCGGGGAGGACGGGCAAGGCGCCGGCTTCACCCTGGTCCTTCGGCCCGATCCCGGCGCCGGGGCCCTCCGCCTGCGCGTCGCGCTCACCGTCCGCCTGGCTTCCGGAGAGGCCATGGACCTTCCCGGCGACGGCGGGCCCGTGCGCGTGCCCCGGCGGCTTTCCCAGGCGCTGGAAGGGGAGATCGAGATCCCGGCGGGAGGCGCGACGCTCCTGGCGGGGTGCGCGAATCCCTTCCCCGACCGGCCCGGCGACGACCTGGTGATCCTGGTCGAGGTGGTGGGATGATGGGCGACCCCGTGAAGGGATTTCTCCCCGGCCTTGTCCCCGCCCCCGTCCTTCGGATCCTCCGGTCGGCAACGGTCCTCGCGGCCCTCGTCCTCGCCTTCCGGGGGCTGTCCGCTCTCGTTCCTCCCCCGGGCGGACACGGGGAAGAACAACGGCTCGAGATCCAGGAAGGCGATCTCCTCTACGTGTTCCCCCGGGCCGACGCCTTCTCCGCCGGCGGGGAGGACGGGGCCTTCCCCTACTACCGGGCGTTTCTGGAGGGGCCCGTGAAACGGGAGGGAAGCGCCCACCGCGAGAGGCTGGGGATCTGCTTCGTCACCACCGAGGTGGTGGACGGGGCGCGCGGCTGGGCGGGGGAGGTGCCCGTGCTCGTGGGACTGTCCGCGGAGGGCGAGATCCTCGGCGTGAAGGTCCTCCCCGGCGCGAACCGCGAGACGCCGGGGTTCATCGACCCCCTCTACGAGCCCTCGTTCGACGAGCAGTACCGGGGCCTGCAGGCGGTGGACCCGATCCGGGCGGGGGCGGACGTCGACGGGGTGACGGGGGCGACCGTCAGCGTGGAGGCGGTGAACGACGGGATCCGGCGCGCGTCCCGGAAGGCCGCCCGGGAGGTCCTGGGGCTCGAGGCGGAAGGCGCCGGCGGGGGCGGAAGCGGGTTTCCGCCGGCGCAACCCGGGCCGTATCTCCTGCTGGCCCTGGCGGCGCTGGCGGTGGCGGGCTACGTGGTCCGGCCGGGTTTCCGGTACCGGATCGCCGTTCTCGCCCTGTCGGCGGCGCTGCTGGGGATCTGGCAGGGCGCCTATCTCACGGGAAGCGACCTGGCCCGCCTGTTCACGGGGAACGCGCCGCCGGGAAGTGCGGGTACGGTCTTCTGGATCACGGCGGGCACGGCGCTGGCGCTCGCGATCCTGGCGGGCAAGCTCTGGTGCGGGTGGCTGTGCCCGTTCGGGGGGGCCTCGGAGCTCCTGTACCGCGTGGTTCCGTTCCGCCTCGACATCTCCGAGCGGTGGGACCGGCGTTTCCGGCGAATGCGGTATCTCTTCCTGTTCGGCCTTCCGGCGCTGGCCGTGGCGACGTCGGACCCGGGGGTGACGCGGTTCGAGCCCCTGGCGTCGGCCTTCCATCCCCGTTCGTGGACGGTGGCGTCGGCCTTCCTGCTCGGGTGGGTGGTCCTGGGCTCGGCGGTGGTGGAGCGGTTCTACTGCAAGTTCCTGTGCCCGGTGGGCGCGCTGATGGACTGGCTCGTGGGAAACCGGCTTTTCGGGCGCAAGGAGGGGCGGGTTTGCGGGGGCTGCTTTCGCGGCGAGACGGGGTGCCGCTACCTTGCGGAACGCGGGGCGGACTTCGCGGCACGGCGTGACCGCCTGCAGGGGGATTGCCTCTGCTGAGAGGCTGTGAAACATCGTCGGTGTTCCGCGGCGCCGACGGCCGGAGGGTGGGCCCCCGGGCGATTTCCGCGAATCTCATACACCCCCTACATCCGTCTCCAAAGGGGTGGGACAACCGTCTCCTTTGGGCTGGGACACGACACAGGACTTGCTGACAGCGCGAATGCCTCTCTGTTCGAGGTATTCGCGCTGTAGTCATTTTCGAGGTCCGCCGGCCTGCTCCGGCCTG
>CAZDSO010000216.1:0-7621 GCA_964508045.1 uncultured Planctomycetia bacterium
GTTGCCGGTGGCATAGGGCGACATGCTCAAGACATCTTCGCCGAGCAGGGAATCCGGCTGTATTCGTCTCCTCATCCCACGAAGGGCATGAGGCCTGACAACGAAGCCGGGCCCTTCGGTCTCGTCGTCTTCCAGGGAGGCTTCTTCTTCCGTTTCGGCTAGATCGACAACGCTGACCCTGCAAGCAAGGCGCGCGGTGGTTCTTCGATCCTGATCGGGAAGGCAACGAACTTCCGGCTGTCGCGTTCCGGGTCCGCCCAACAACGGAAAACGTGGTCCCTTTCCCATGAACGAGGAAACCAAGAATTTTTCCGCCCTGGTCCTCAAGAAGAACCTCATGAGCGAGGAGCAGGTCGAGGAATGCATCGCCTACCAGGAAAGCATGGCCGCGCATGGCCTGGAAAAGCCCATCTGGGTCCTCGCCCTGGAGAAAGGGTATCTTCCCCAGGACCGCTACAAGGAGGTGGTGCAGGGCGTCCGATGGGTGGGCGTGCGGCAGAAGGACCGGAAATTCGGCGAACTCGCCGTGAAGAAGGGCTTCCTTATTCCCGAGGATCTGGAAAGGGCGCTTGCCGAACAGGAGAAGGTCTTCTCCTCCGAGAAGAAGATCCGCGGCCTGGCGAAAATCCTTCTCGACCAGGGGAGCCTTTCCGAGGAACAGAAGGAGGAGGTGGCCTCCGACCTCAAGCGGGGGGATCTCCCCACCGTCCAGGCGCCCGTCCTCGAGGACACGCCCACGATCGCCGAACCGGGCGTGGTCGGCGTCGACGAGGTGGCGTCCATCGACGATCTCATGGGAGACATCGTCGACGTGGATGCCGTCACCGACCTGACCGTCTCGGACGTTCCGGCGGAAATGCTGCAGCCCACCATCGACGAGCCCGGCGCGGAGGAGGCGCCGCCCGAGGAACCCGCCGCGCGGGCCGTCGGGGAAGAAGGGCCCGGCGTTGCCGACGAGGAGGAGGCCGTGGACGACCAGGTGCCCACGGTGATCCGGAAGGTCAAGGAAGAACCCGAGGCGGAGGACGAGGCGGAAGAGGCGAAAGAAGAGGAAGCGGTGGAAGAAACCGCGGCCGTCGCCGCGCCGGCCGCAAAAAAGCGAAAGCCGGAAAGGTCCAAGAAGGACGCCCGAACCAGGACCGGCGAGCGGAGGCGCTCGAAAGCCGCCGAAGCCCGCAAGGGAAAACCCGCGCCCAAGAGCGGCGGACCGCCGGTGAAGTTGCTCGCGGGCGCCGCCGGAGGCGTGGGGTGCCTGGTCGTCGTCGTCCTGCTGGCCGTTTTCGTCCTGATCCCCGCCCTGGGCGGGTCCGGGGGAAGCGAGGCCGGATCCGGCGAAGGCGGGACGTCGTCCGGAGAGACGGAGGCGGACGGCGGAGAAACGTCTGCCGGGGAGGAGGACGGAAGCGGGGAGGCGGATGGAAACGGGGAGGAGGACGGCGGATCCCCGGACACGGGAGAAACGTCGCAGGCGTCGGGCGGCTCCGGGACGCCCGGCGAGACCCCCCCCGAGACGCCTCCTGAGACGCCGGCCGAGACGGCCGCCGCGAAGCTCGACGAGGCCCGGTCGGCCCGTTCGGCCGGCCGACGGGAGGAAGCGCTGGAGATCCTCAGGGAAGTCGTCGAGGCGTTTCCCGGGACGGATGCGGAAGGGGAGGCGCAGGAGATGATTCCGGTCGTGGAGTCCGAGATCGAGGTCGAAGGCCTGGTCGAGGAGGGGAAGCGGGCGCTGGACGGCGGCGACCTCGAGGAAGCGGAACGCCTTCTCGCGCAGTGCCGGGAAGCGGACGTTCTCGAAGCGGAGGTGTCCGATCTCGCGCGCCGCGTGGAATCGGAGCGGGCGTGGCGCGATGCCGTCGCCGAAGGCGAGGCGCAACTGAAGGCGGGAGAATTGGACAAGGCGCTGGAGACCTTCCGCCGGGCACGACGCCTGGCGGATCGGCGCGAAGCCCGTGAGGGCATGGCGAAAGCGCAATCGGAAATCCATCGGCGGGAAGGGGAACGCGCCACCGAGGCGGACCGCCCGGAGGAAGCTCTCCGCGCCTTCAAGAGCGCCGTGGGGGCGCTGACCGCGGCGGGCCTCGCCGTGCCGGCCGGCCTGCAGACCGCGCTCCGGCAAGCCCAGGAGCGCGTGGAGGAGGAGGCCGAGGCGGAGGTCAGGACGCGCGCGAAGGCCCTGCTCCGCGAGGGGAAGGCGCGGGAAGCGGCGTCCCTTCTCGAGGCCCACATGCGCCGTTTCGGGACCGATCCCGCGCTGCAGAAGATGCTCGACCAGGCGCGGGAAGCCTCCGCGCCCCCCGCCGCCGGCGCTTCCGGAAAGAACGAGCAGGGGTTCCCGGAAAAGACCAACCCGAAGGACGGGAGTGTCCTGGTCCGCATCCCGGAAGGCGAATTCGTCATGGGCTCGGACCGGGGCGACCGCGACCAGCAGCCCCAGCGCCGCGTCTTCCTTTCCGGTTTCTGGATATCCAAGACGGAGGTGACGAACGAGCAGTTCGCCCGTTTCCTGAACGAGACCGGCAAGGAGCGGGACGAACACGGGCACCGTTTCGTCTTTTCCATGAGCATGGGGCTCAAGAAGACCGGGGCGGACCGCTGGGAGCCGGACCACGGATACGAGAAGCACCCGGTCATCGGCGTGAGCTGGTTCGGAGCGCGGGCGTACTGCCGCTGGGCCGGGGGGGATCTTCCGACCGAGGCCCAGTGGGAGAAGGCGGCACGCGGGAAGTCGGGGGCGCGCTATCCGTGGGGAAGCGGCACCCCCACCCGCTCGCGGGCCGTTTTCGGGGAACGGCGCAAGCGGACGGAAGCCGTGGGGTCCGTGCCGGAGGGCGCGTCCCCCTACGGCGTGCTGGACATGGCCGGTAACGTGTGGGAGTGGTGCCGGGACGCCTACAGCGAGGACGACTACAGGCGAAGCCCGGTGCGGAACCCCTTCCGGGACGGGGGCAATCGGGCCGACCGGGTCCTGAGGGGCGGCTCGTACAAGTTCTCGGCGGCGTACCTGGACCCGGCGAACCGGGTCGCCCACCCTCCCGCCACGTACACGGCCTACTTCGGGTTCCGGCTGGTGGTCGATGGGTCCTAGGCGGTTTCCAGCAGGTACAAAAACGTTGTCGGACACGAGCGTTCGATCGGGGGATTCGTGAGGGAGACGGTTGTACGACACGACGGCGCCGGGGCGCGGAGGCGGAAGAGGGGGCTTGCGCCTTCTCTCGGCGCGCTCTGCCTGCTCGGGCTTTCCCTCGCGGCGGGGTGCGGGCCGCAGTTCCAGATGGTCTGGCGGAGCCGGATCGAGAAGGCGGACACGAAGGTCTATCCCTTCCACAACTATCGCCTGCTGGTCACCGGCTGGCCTTCCCGCGACGCGCCCGTCATCGCCGTCCAGGTGCAGCGGGAATTCTTCTCGGTGGCCTCGGCCGTCCGGATCCAGAAGAAGTTCAAGAAATACGAAAGCGGGAAGTACGAGATCGTTCCGAACACGGAGAAAAAGAAGCGCATGTACAAGATCACGGGGGAGGCGGAATGGAAACCCGCGTCCGGAGTGGTCGTGGAGTTCCGCATCGAGAGTGAGGGACGCGGGCGGACCGTGACCACGGATGAGGACGGAATGGCCCGCTTCGACGTCTCCGGGTACGCCGAGCGGTGGGTGGAGGGGAAGGATCTGGCGGTGGAGGTGAGGGCCCGGCTGAAAGGCACCGCGCAACCCGTGCCCTGGGAGACGTTGAAGGACAAGCACCCCAAGGTCATGAACGACCTGGAAATCGTGGAGAAGGATTTCGTCGAGAAGACGGAAGTCAGCAAACGAACGCTGCAGAGGATCTTCGATGCGCGTTGATCGAGGTGGACATGGATCGATACCGCTATGAACTGGAGACCGTGGAATTGAAGGACCTCTTGTCCGAGACGGCGAAGACGGACGTCGACCGCGTGTTCGCCTGCGATCATTCCGGGACCTGCCGCGTGGGCTCGATCGTGGAGGACATCCGGGTCGGGCTCGTGGACCGTCTCGACGAGAGGGGCCGCGAGGGTTGGCGCCTCGCGCACATGGACATTCATGCTGAAGTCGTGCTCTGTATCTGGGAAAAAGCCGAGAAGACGTCGTGAAGGATGCCGCGCGCCCCTTCGGGAAGCGATCGCGGTCCTCCTTCTTCTTCTCGCAACGGCCGAGGCCCGGCCGGATCCACCCCGCTGCTTCGAGGCCGAGGACCCCCGCTTCGTCCTGCTGTCGGGGGACTGGCAGAGGGTCGACGCCGACGAGAACCAGGAAAACGTCGGCGGCGTCCAGGGAAGCGTTCCCGGCGCAGCGCTCCGTTTCGACTTCACGGGGTCCGCGGTGGCCCTTCGGGCCCGGCGCGGCCCCCTCACCCGGCGCGTCACCCTCCGCACCCGGCCCACCCTGTTCGCCTGGCGTACGTTTCCAGGCCCCCGCCTTCGCGTTCGCATCGACGGAAATCGGGAAAAAATCCTCGATCTCGCCTCCGGGGCGGGTTTCGCCGGCGCCCCGCTCGCCGAAAATCTCGAACACGGCCGCCATTCCCTCACCGTCACCCTGGAAGCGGGAACCCTCTTCCTGGACCGCTTCGTCGTGGGCGACGCCCCGTTCGCTGCCGTGGAAGCCGAGGTCGCCGACGAGACCGGCATGCCCGTCACGGACGCTCTCGTCGAGTTCCGAAACGGCCGTCGCCTCGTCGCGGCCGTGAGGGCACACCGCAACGGCGCCACGGGCCGGATCTGCTTCCTCCCCCCGGGAACCTACGCCGTCTCGGCGGCCCCCGACGACGACGACGGGTTCGGCGGGGGGGCGAGAATCGTGGACGATCCGCGCCTCCCCTCCTTCCAAGAAAAAGTCGCGCTGGAGGCCGGCAAGACCGCGCGCCTCGCCTTCCGGCTTGCCTACCGGCCCGGCGCCGCGCCCCCCCCCGCCTTCGTCCTGCGCCCCGCCCCGGGCTACCCCGTCATCCGACGGCCTGGCGAAACCCTCCCCCTCGTGCTCCGGGACGAAGGGAAGGAACCTGAACGCGCTTTCCTTCTGCCGGAGGGGGGAAGCCCGGTCGCGCTCGAGGTGGGACGCCCGCTCCGCGAGCCCTGGGCCCGCGTCTTTCCCGTCGCGATCCCCGGGAACCTTCCTGCAGGACCGTACGGCCTTTCGGTGGAAGGAGCGGGATGGCGGGAGCATCTCGATCGCGTGGTCTTCCTCCGGGACGCGATCGGGACCCGCTACCGGATCGCCCACGTGACCGATCCGCATGTGAGGAACTTCCTGACCAACTGGCGCCGCTACAACGACCTCGTCGCCGTCGCCAAGGAGGCCGGCCGGCGGGGCGCTTCCTTCGCCGTCATCACGGGGGACCTCACCGACAACGGCGTCCCCTCCCAGTTTCTCCGCTTCCGCCGGGCCCTTCGCGCCTTCCCCATGCCCGTCTTCGTCTGCGAGGGCAACCACGACCATTTCCAGGCGGGGGAGACCCGCTTCTACCGGGGACGGGACGCCTACCCGCGCTTCATGGGGCTTCGGTGGTACCCCTTCCGGTTCGGGGCGGACCGCTTCGCGGTCCTGGGGACGGGCGCCTACGAGCTCCTCGCCCCGGCGCAGGAGGCGTGGGCGAAGGTCTTCCTGTCGCCGGGTGAGCCCGGGCTCAAGGCCCTGCTCTATCACTACGACTACACGGGAGGGCTGTCCGGGCGCCGGACGACCCTGCCCGCGGATCAGCTGGCGCACCTCGCCTCCCGGTGCCGCGCGGGGCTCATCCTGGAAGGGCACCTGCACAAGGCCCGCGTCCGCCGCATCGCCACGGCGGTGTCCTACACCGGGCCGGCCGTGAAGGACGGCCAGTTCGAGATGGTTTCCGTCGAGGACGGTCGCGCGACCGGCGTGGAGCTCGTTTCCGTGGAAACGGGCAAGGGGCCGCCGGGGATCGGCCCGCAGGCGATCGAGGCGCGTCCCCCGGGGCCTCCCTGGTCGGAGGCCTGGAAGACGGTCGTGGAGGCCGGGGACCCGCAGGATCCGGGGCGGCTTCTGGGGGGGAGTGCCGACTGGCGCGTCCGGCACGCGGCGGCGTCCGTGATCGGCCTGCGCGGCGTCGCGGGGGAGACGAGGCCGGCGCTGGAAAAGGCCCTGTCGGACGGAAACGTCTTCGTGCGGGAGGAGGCGGTCCGGGCCCTGGCGTCGGACACGCGGGTGACGCCGCTGAAGCGGGCCGTCGAGGACGTGGATCCCCGGGTGCGGATCGCGGCGGTGCGCGCGATGGGGCGGGTCCGGGGAGGCGCTTCGGTGGAGGCGCTGGCCGGGGTCCTTGCGGACGAGAGCCCCCGCGTGTCGCGGGTGGCGGCGCGGGTCCTCTCGGGATTCGGGACGGGTGGCATCGTGGAGGTCCTGGGGGAGGGGCTGGCGCGGGAGGGCGTTTCCCGAGGAGCGCGCATCGTTCTTGTGAAGGCGCTGGCCGGGCACGGGCGGGAGGCGTCGTCGGAGCATCTGGCGGCGGTGCTCTCGGACGCGGATCTCGTGGTGCGGGGGGAAGCGGCGCTGGCGCTGGGGAGCTGGAAGGACCGCCGGGCGGTGCCGGAGCTCATCCGGCTGGTGGAGGAGGGGAAGCGGTCCCGGCAGGACCGGGCGCACCGGCTCCTGGTGAGGCTGTCGGGGGAGGATTTCGGGGTGGGGACGCCGGCCGCGCGGGAGGCGTGGGAGGCGTGGTGGGAAGAGCAGCGCTAGGGGTGGAAAGCACCGCTCCGATGTCCGCAATCCTTTCGGGTTCACTCTTCCAGGGTGGAGGGGTGGAACTCCTCGGAGAGGTTGCTGAGGATGTCCTGGGTGGTGATGATGCCCACGAGCCGCTTGTCCTCGTCGACGACGGGGAGGGCGCTGAGGCGGTGGTGGGCCATGCGCTGGGCGGCGTCTTCGAGGGTGTGGGCGGGGCTGATGGTGTAGGGATCGCGTGACATGATGGTCTCGATCCTCACGCTCACGACCTCCTTGGGGTCCTTCTTCTTTTCCGGTCCGCTGTCGTAGATCGCGAAGGTGGTGAGGTAGAGGTAGAGCTCGCGCTGGGAGAGCATGCCGACCAGTTGATTGTCGATCACGACGGGCAGGTGGCGGATCCGGTTCTTCTCCATGAGCCGCCAGGCGTTCCGGGCGGTGGTGTTGGGCGATGTGGTGATCACATCCTTGACCATGAGGTCGCGGACGCGTTTCGGCTCGTCGGCCATGAGACATCCTCCGAAACAGGGACGGCCCCGCGCGGGGCCGGAACGGAAAGATTGTACCAGGAGGGGGGGAAGGGAGGGAATGGGAATTGAGGAATTGCGAATACAGTCCATCATGAGCCTTCGGCTCTCCCGGAAACCATGAACGTACATAATCGGTAAACCCATCTCCCGGGTACTTCTTTCGACACTGAAAACACTGAGATTCTACTGATCTACGCTGAGATGTTTTTCATTGTAAGGTTCCCCCTACCCCCCGGAAAACCTCAGCGTTTTCAGTTCCCCGTCAGCGTTCTCAGTGTCGAGAGAGCCTGGGTTCACCGAATATGTACCCATGAACATTTGGAGGGCGAGCCGGCTGTGTTTTGGCTCGGGGGCCCGCCGCCGCCTGGTTTGCCCATGCAAGGGCTATGGCGGGTCC
>CAZDSO010000217.1:0-2295 GCA_964508045.1 uncultured Planctomycetia bacterium
TGCCGGCCGGCTCGGGTCCAGGGGGTGCGAAGGATTCCGTGGTTGAGTGGTTGTGCGGTTGCGTGGGTGGGTGGACTCGTACGAGGTTGCCGTTGCTGAAATCTGCTGGCTGAAATCTGTCTTCGGTGACAGCGCGAACGGCTCCCGAGGATTGACTTTTCCGCTCCTCCTGGCCTATGATCGGGGCCTTGAACGTCGCAGTCGTGGTACCCCCGATCGGGCTCTGACCGGAGGAAACGTGATGAATCTCTCATTCCAGAAATGGTTCCGCAACCTGCTGATCATCGCGTTCTACGCGGGTTGGCTCGTATCCTGCGGCGGAGGACCCGAACCCGCCGAGGAACCGAAACCCCAGCCCGAACCCCAACCCGCCGAAGAACCCGCCACCGAGCCCGAACCCGCTCGACCGGACGAGGAACCCGTCGCCCCCGACATCGAAGAGCCCCCCCTCCCCCAGGAAACCCGAAAGGATCTCAGGGCTCCCGACTTCATCGACCGGCCCCTCGGAGAGGCCCTGGATCATCTCGACCACCTCGGCCTCTCCGCCGGAGAGATCCGGTACAAGAAAACCCCCGGGGAGGAATCCATCACCGTCCGGCGTCAGGAACCCGCCCCCTTCTCCTGGATGACCGCCGGAGAGAAGGTCTCCCTCTTCGTCTCGGGCCCCCCCGTGGAACCGGTGGCCGTGCCCGACCTCGCCGGCCTCTCTCTCGAAGAGGCCAGGAAGACGATCACCGAGCAGGGCTTCGAGCTCGGGCGCGTGACGATCCAGCGCGCCGAGGAAAAACCCGGACCCGGAGATGAAGAGGGAACGGAAGGAGAAGACGAAACCGATGGCGAGGGGGAAGGAGGAGAAGACCCCGGCGAGGAAGGAAGACCCGGAGATGGGGAAGGGGAGGGAGAAGCAGAGCCGGGTGAGGAAGGGCAACCCGGGGAAGGCGAAGGAGAACCGGGTGAGGAAGGGGAATCCGGGGAAGGCGAAGAACCCTCTGGAGAAGAAGAAGCGGCGGAGGGAGAACCCGGAAACGGGGGCGGGAAGGAAGAAGCACCCGGTCAGGATGCGGGGACCGGATCGGTGACGGCCCAGTCGCCGGCGCCCGGCGAGATGCGCTTTCCGGGAAGCCGGATCGACCTGGCCCTCGCCCTGGATCCGGACGCGTACGACAATCTCGAGACGCCCGATCTCGCCGGCGCTACGCTCGCCGAAGCCAGGCGTCTCCTCTACGCTTCCGGGTTCCGCCCGGGAAACGTCCGCTGGACCGAGGCCCCGGACGCTTCCGGCGCCGTCGTGGAACAGACGCCCCCTCCCGGGGATCCCCTGGAGGCCGGCGCTTCCGTCGAGATCGTCCTCGGCGTCGCATCCCTGGAGATCGAAGTTCCGGACCTCGCCGGAAAGCCCATGATGGAGGGCGCCCGGCTCCTGGCCTCGAAGCGGCTTCGCCTGGGCGCGGTCAAGGCCGTCTACGGACGCCCCGAGGACGAGGGAAACGTGGTGGCCCAGACCCCCCCTCCCGGGACGAGGACGTCTCCCGGAAGCCCCGTCGATGTCACGGCCGTGGGCGCCGCCGCCAACCCCCCCGTGGCCGTCTTGAAGCCGGAGATGTCGGTGGAGGCGGAGGCCCCCTTCGAGATCGACGCCGGACGCTCCCGCGCCTATGGAGACCGCACGCTGTCCACCTACCGCTGGGAGCAGGACGGAACGCCCATGCCCCCCCGGGAAGATCCCGTGCTCGAGATCCCCGGCCTCTCCCCCGGAACGTATCGCTTCACCCTTGTCGTGGTCGATTCCCTCGGGCTCGAAAGCGACCCGGCCTCGATCACGGTCGTCTCCGAGATTCCCGAGGTGGACGTGCCCGACCTCACGGGCATGACCGTGGAAGCCGCCCGCGAAACCCTCGAGGAAGCGGGCCTCTCCGCAGGCGACGTCACGCCCCGGCCCGGGGAAGGCGAACCGGGCCTCGTCCTCGCCCAGGACCCGCCGGCCGGCGGGCCCCTGAAGAAGGGATCCCCGGTCGATCTGCAGGTGGGCGCCGAACCCGAGACCGTCCCCGTTCCGGATCTGTCCGGCATGACGGTCGAGGACGCGAAGGCGGCCCTCGCGAAGGCGGGTCTCGTGACGGGCGACGTCGCGGAAGCGCCGGGGAAGGGAACCCCGGGCGAGGTCGTGGGCCAGACCCCTGCGGCGGGGACCGAGGCGCCCGAGGGATCTTCTGTGGACCTCGAGGTGGGCGCCGAGGCGCCCGCGCCCGAGACCGTGGAGGTCCCCGACCTCGCGGGCAAGCTGCTGATCGCCGC
>CAZDSO010000217.1:2395-7596 GCA_964508045.1 uncultured Planctomycetia bacterium
CCGAGGCCCCCGGCGAGGGCGAACCCGGCAAGGTGGTCTCCCAGGACCCCGCCCCGGGCACGCAGGTGGAGAAGGGGACCGCCGTGAATCTTCGCGTGGGCGCGGAGAAGGCCGCGCCCGAGACCGTGGAGGTCCCCGACCTCGCGGGCAAGCTGCTGATCGCCGCCAAGGTCGCGCTCTCCGGCGCGGGACTCAAGACCGGCGAGGTCACCGAGGCCCCCGGCGAGGGCGAACCCGGCAAGGTGGTCTCCCAGGACCCCGCCCCCGGCACGCAGGTGGAGAAGGGGACGGCCGTGGACCTCCGCGTGGGCGCGGAGAAGCCGCCGGAAAAGACGCTCGTGAAGGTGCCTTCCCTCGAGGGGCTTCGGCTCACGGAGGCGCGGGCGAAGCTGCGAAGCGCCGGCCTTTCGCTCGGCCGGGTGCAGAGTGTCGTGGGGGAAGGGGAACCGGGGAGGATCTTCTCCCAGGATCCGCCGGCGGGATCGGACGTGGACCGCGGTGTCGCGGTGTCCGTGAAGGTGGGGGAGAGGGCGGCGCCGCGCAAGGTTTCCGTCCCCGGCCTGAAAGGGCTGTCCCGGGAGGAAGCCGAGGCGAAGCTCGAGCAGGCGGGTCTTCGGGTGGGGGAGGTCACGCAACGGATTTTCGCGGGCAAGGGGGGACAGGTTCTCGAGCAATCGATTCAGGCGGGAAGAAACATGGAGGAAGGGACGGCGGTGGATCTGGTGATCGCCCGGGAGCCGGAGGGGGAGGTGGCGGTGGTGCCCGACCTGAAGGGCATGCTGCTTCTGGACGCCTCGCGGAAGCTGGAGGCTCTCGGCCTGACGCTGTCCGACCGCATCGAATCGAGGGTGGACAACCGTGTTCCTCCCGGCAGCGTGATCGGGCAGGAGCCGGAAGCCGGGGTCCAGCTGGAGCGCGGCTCCGAGGTCCGGGTGACCATCGCCAAGAAGGGCGCGATCACGTACGAGGTTCCCGCGGTGACGGGCAAGCCTCGCGAGGAGGCGGAGAGGCTGCTGAAGGACAAGGGATTCGGCGTGGGCTCCGTGGCCTCCCGGCCTGTGACGGACGAGGCGCAGGCGGGCGTCGTCCTCGCGCAGGACCCGGCGGGGGGTACGAAGGTGAAGGAGCGGGGGTCGGTGAACCTGGTGCTGGGGAAGAAGGCGGAGGAGACGGTGCTGGTTCCCGGTTTGAAGGGATTGCCGCGCGCGCGCGCGGAGACGGTCCTGTTGGACGCGGGTCTGATGGTGGGGACGGTGAAGGAATCGTTCCGCACCGACGAGGAGACGGGAACGGTCCTGGAGCAGGATCCGGAAGCGGGGACGCGGGTCCGGTCGGGAACGGCCGTGAACCTCACGGTGGCGCGAAAGGCGGGCGATCTGGTGAAGGTGCCGGTCATCCTCCTGATGACGCTGGACGAGGCGAGGCGTGCGCTGGAGGAAGTGGGTCTCGCTCTCGGCGTGGTGGAGGAGGGCAAGACCTACATGAAGGAGATCGTCGTCCGCCAGGAGCCCTACCCGAACAAGCGCGTGCCCAAGGGGACGGCGGTGGACGTGATCGTGACCACGCGCTGACGGACAGATTTCAGATTTCAGCCGTCAGGTTCCACCCGCGCACTTGTAGGGACGGACGCTAGTCCGTCCGCACTCGCCCCTAGCGACGTGATACCGCGGCTTTCGACACGAAGTCTCAAAGGCTCCAAGGCGGTCATCGATCAGGCGCCCCGTTCACCTCTGGAAGATGGGCAGGTATTCCTGGGGCACGGAGAGGATGAGCGTGGCCATGGCCGTGGCGTAGTGGGGGCCGACCTCGTCGGACCAGGATCCGTCGGAGGGGTTCTGGAGTTCGACCAGTTCCTGCTGGGTCCGGGCCCACCATCTCTTCCACCACCGGCCGCCGGCCTGGTAGAAGGCCTGGATGGCGTAGTAGTGCCCGTAGAAGTAGTGGTACTCGCCGCGCTCGGTGGCGGGGGGCCGGCTTCGCTCCAGGAACTCGAGGCCCCTCGCGATCATGGGGTGGTTGTAGACGCCGGCCGCGTTGAGGGAGGTGAGCCCGGCGGCGGTGAGGGCGAAGGTGTAGCGGGAGTGATCCATGGACGCCTGGTACTTGAAGGCGCCCGCCGGGCCGAACCCCCTGCTGTTTTCCGGGTCCACGCGGCACCGTTTCACGTACGCGGTGGCGCGGTCGATGGTGGAGGCGGGGACGGTGATGCCGCAGTTTCTGGCGGCCCGCAGGAACTGGAGCTGGCAGACGGTGAGGGAGATGTCCGCGTCCTTGGCGAAGGGGAGGTAGCGCCAGCCGCCCTGTTCGTTCTGGCACTGCACGAGCAGATCCACGATCAGCCGGAGTTTCTCCTTCAAATCGGCGCGTGGCGTCATGCCGTAGATTTCGGCGAGGAAGAGCGCGGCGAACGCGTGGCTGTACATGCGCGTGTGCTTGTAGGTGATGAAGCCGTTGTTGGGATCCACGCAGGCCAGCACGAACTCGAGGGCCTTCCGGACGTTCCGGGCGTACTTGCCGCGGGTGGGCAGGTGTCCGTTCGCCAGGAACGCCATGCCCGCCAGCGCGGTCACGCCGACGTGGGATCCCTCGCCCGTGGGCATGTACTCGGTGTTGAGCTTGTAGCCGATCTTGTTGATCCAGGCCCCCTGCTGGTTCTGCGTCTTCGCCAGGTAGGCCAGGCCCTTCTCGATGGCCAGCCGGGCCTCCTCCGTCAAATCGCTCCTGGGCGCGGGCGGGGCCTCGACGTCCTCGTCGGACAGGGAGGCGCGCGGAACCAGCAACAGGACCGCGATTCCGGCCAGCAGAGCCGTGGATGCGAGCAGGACGTGTTTCATGCCGGTTTCCTTTCTGCCTGAATCTTATACGATCGAAAGGGACGAATGCTACAATTTCCGACACGGCAGGAGATCGAAAGACCGCGGAGGGCGAAAGGGCGGCCGGGGAAGCCTCCCGGCACCCGGTTTGCTCCGGACTCGCAGTGGATGAAAGGAGGTTCGTCGTGACAAGGACCGCCCCGGGCGTCGTTTTCGTTCTGGCGCTCGCCGGCATCTTCAGCGCTTCCGCCTATCCGCAGGAGGAAGAAAAGCCGGCCGTGCCCTACATGGAAATCGGAAAGGTCAAGCTCATCCGGGCCGAGAAGCGCGTCGAGGTCCCGGGGGTCGTGGCCGTCCGGAGAAACCTCATCGAGCTCTTCGCCTGCGGCGAGGGCGGCAAGGTCCACGAATCGGTCCTCCGGCTCGACGTCCGCCCGTCCAACCTGAACCTCGCGCTGAAACTGCTCGAACTCGACGACGGCGGCCGGAAGAAGGTCACCCGCACCGTCGAGGTCGAAGAGGACGGGAAGACGGTCACGAAAACGGTGGAGGTGATGGAGGAAAACGGCCCGAATTTCCTCGGCGATCCCACCCGGCCCCAGGGCGATCCCCTGATCGTCACCGTCCGGTGGGAAGAAAACGGCGAGACCCGGCGCGTGCGCGCCGAAGACATGATCTTCGAGCGCAGGCGCGGGCGCTCGATGCCGCGCGCCGGATGGATCTACACGGGGTCGCGGTTCGTCCAGAACCCCCGGACCGGCCGGGAAGAGTTCATCGCCGATCATTCCAAGACCATCATGACCACCTGGCACGACCCCGACGCCCTCATCGACAACCCCCTTCCCGACGGCGGCAACGACGAGGTCTACTTCGCCAACCCCGACGTGGTGCCGGAACGGGGGACGCCCGTGACCCTGGAGATTCGCGTCCCGACCGAGGAAGAGAAGCAGCAGGCCCTCGCCGTCGAGAAGAAGGAGATCGAGGCCGCGGAGAAGAGGAAAGAGGAATCCGGCGGAGAGGAGCAGCGTTGACGCCATCCGACGGCACGGAGCTCCGGCGCCGCCTCGGCGGCGTGGCGCGGCGCATCACGCTCTACCGGATCTCCAGGGTCCTCTGCCGGAGCGTCCTCCTGTTTTCCCTTCCCGGACTGGCCCTCCTCGCGGCCTCCCGCCTCCATCCTCTGCCAGGCGCCCCCTTCGCTTCCGGCGCGATCCTCGTCGCCGGGGCCCTCTGGGGCCTGATCGCCGGGCTGAGGAGACGTTCCGATCTCCTGGAGGCCGCCATCCTCGCCGACCGGCGGCTCGCCCTCCGGGAAATGCTCCCCGCCGCCCTCGAGGTCGACGACGCCTCCCCCCTGGCCGCGACGCTCGCCCGGCGGGCCGTGGAGACGATCCGCCCCTTCACCCCCTCCCGGCTCTGCCGCTTCGCCCTCCCGTGGGAGATCCCCGTGCTCTTCCTCCTGGCGTCCGGCGCCCTCGCCCTCGCCGTCCTCATCCCCCCCCGCCTCCCCCGCCCGGCCCCCCCGACACGCGCCTCCCTCGCCGGATCCCAGGCCGCGCGCATCCGCGATACCGCCGAGGAAATCGAGGAACGGTTCCCCGACGCCCCCGGCGAGGTGGTCGGGAAGCTCCGGGATCTCGCCTCCCGCCTCGATCGGCCCGGGGAAGACCCGACCCGCACGGTCGAGGCCGTCGCGCGCCTCGCCGAGGACGCCGAGCGGGACGCCGGACGGCTCGAGGGCCTCGAAGAGGATCTGGCGCGCGCCGCCGACGCCGCAACCCGCCTCTCCCGGCCTCCCGAGGGCGCGGAGGGCGAGGGCGGACGCCGGAAGGCCGCCGACGCCGTCCGCCGGCTCGCGGCCCGGGCCGGCCGCGCACCCGGAAGCGGAAGCGCCGCGAAGGAAGCCCTCGAGGCCCTCGAAGGCGGCGACCTTCCGGCCCTTCGAAAGAGCGCGGAACGTCTGCGAAGAGAACTCCAGCGGATCCGCTCGGCCCGGCTGGCCATGGAAACGGCGGCCCTCCGCCTCCGGGCCGCGTGGGAGAAGCTCGACTGGGCCTGGAAGGAGGAGGGCGGGAAGGGGGCCGCCCCGCCGCCACGCGCCCCCCGCCCGCCCGCCGTCGCCGCTCCCGACCTCGAGGCCTACGAGCGCTCGCTCGACCGCACGCCCTGGCGACCGGTCCACGACGAGGTCGTACGGCGCTACTTCGCAGCGCTGGGCGGCGAATGAGGGGCGCGCCTCGCGGAACACCGATCGGCGTGCATTGCCAAGAGTTGTCTCAACCCACGGCATCAAACGGGTTACAGGTTCAAGGTTGCAAACAATCCAGATCCAACAAACCATGGCTCGCCAGCCCGTACTACGCCGATCGGCTCTTGCAAGGGCTACGT
>CAZDSO010000218.1:0-7515 GCA_964508045.1 uncultured Planctomycetia bacterium
CGCCATAGCCCATGCAATTGCAAATCAGGCGGCGGCGGGCCCCCGAGCCCAAACACAGCCGGCTCGCCAGCCCGTACTTCGCCGATCGGATCTTCGAGGCTACGTAGGGTCCTCCGTAGCTCTCGCAGATGCCGGCAAGCGAAGGAGGAGAGGCTCGCCCTCCAAGTTTTCATGGTTTCTGGGAGAGCCGAAGGCTCATGGCTGACGCAATTCGAAATTCCATCCTTCCAATATTCCACAGCCCAATCCTCCATCGCCCATCCCCCATCCCTACTTTACTTCGTGCCTTGGTGCCTTCATGGCGGTGTCTGTAACCTGTAACCCGTAACCTGTGTGGCCGTGCTTTGCCAAGAGTTGTAGCAACCCACAGCATCAAACAGGTTACGGGTTACCGGAACCAAACGACCCAGATCCAACAAACCGGCTCGCTCATTTGCTCGCCTGTACAACAGACGCTGACGACTGAAATCTGAAATCCGTATTCGGTGACCGCGCGAAGAGCCCGTCACCGGGGCAGGAAATCGAGGAGGTGGTGATCGAGTTCGAAATAGAGGAGGAGGAACCCGACGCCGATGCCGAGCAGCACGACGTGATAGACGTGTTTGAGAAACCGCCATTCCGCGTACAGGAAATGGAGGATCCAGAAAGGGAGGAGGGCCAGGGGCACGATCCACCAGTGATCGATGATGAAGCCGGCCACGGCCTTGGCGAAGGTGAAGGCCCGCGAGGCGTGTCCGGTGGTGGTGGCTTCCTCGGCGGCCTTGTCGCCGGAGACCGCGAAGACGAACGCCAGCGCCACGGCGGCCACGAGGAAGAAGCCGAAGTGGTAGTGATTGTGCTTCTTGTGTTCCTTCTCGCTCATGGTTCTCCCCTCGCAGTCGACGTCATGGTAGCCATCCGAAAGCGGCGCCGCAAGATGCCGAGGCAACACGAGGAGAAAGGATTTGCATCGAGAGCGTCCTCCATCCAAAATTCCGGCGGTTCGCCTCGATGTCAGGGGCCCAGACTGTGGAGCTGCGTTATGGCGCTGAAGACCTGGTTCGCCGAGACCCGGCCGCAGTTCCTGTTCCTTTCCCTGACGCTGGTCCTGGTGGGGTCCGCCGCGGCCGCGTGGCAGGGGCCCTTTTCCTGGCCGCTCTTCGCCCTCACCCTCGCCGGCCTCACGCTTCTTCACGTGGGTTGCAACGTTCTCAACGACTACTTCGACTTCCGCTCCGGCATCGATCTGAAGACCCACCGCACGCCGTTCAGCGGGGGCAGCGGTTTCCTGCCGGCGGGCGCCCTTCCGCCGAGGGGCGTGCTGGCCCTGGGCGTCGCGTCGCTGGCCCTCGGTTCCGGAATCGGTTTCGTCCTCGCCTGGCAATCCTCCTGGGAGCTGATCGTCATCGGCGCGGCCGGGGTCATCCTCGCGGCCGCCTACAATCCCTTCTTCTCGAAGATCATGCTCGGCGAGCTCGCCGCCGGGGCGGGCATGGGTTTCCTGCCCGTGCTGGGGACCTACTTCGTCCAGCGGGGGACGCTCGACCCCGAGGTCGTCTACCTCGCCGTTCCCGTGGGGGTTCTCACCCACAACCTGCTTCTTCTCAACGAGTTCCCCGACGCCGAGGCGGACCGCGAGGGAGGGCGACGGCACCTCGTCATCGTGCTGGGCTACGTCTGGGCCGGCCGGCTCTACACGCTGCTCAACCTTTTTCTCTACGCCTGGATCGTCGCGGGCGTGGCGCTTCGGATCCTGCCTCCCGGGGCCTTGATCGCGCTGCTCACCCTTCCCCTGGCCGTGAAGGGCTCGCTGGGGGCGCTGAAGAATCCCCGGGACCGGGCCAAGCTGGTGCCCGCCCAGGGCGCCAACGTGGGCATGGTGCTGGTGACGCAGGCGCTGCTGGCGGCGGGGATCTTCCTTTCCCTCCTTTCCTAGCCCGGATTATTCATGAAGACGTAGCGAGGTTGCCGCAAGTGCCTGAGATGCGAGGAGCAAGACGATTCCGGTCCGGAGCGTGGCCAAAGCGCCACGTGAGGGCCGGAATCGTCGCAGCGACGAAGCAGATCATGTGCTTGCGGCGACCGCAGTAGTTTTCATGAATAATCCGGGCTAGGCCGATACGCACGCAATCGTCGGTCGGGAATGTCCCTGCTGGTTTCCCGCCCGACTTGTGAAACCGAAGGCCAGCCTCTATCATGCACCCCGGAAAGGACGAAACCCATGGCCGTCATCGAAACGTTCGATCTCTCCAAGGAATACCGGCGAGGGTTCTTCCAGCGGCGCCACCGGGCGCTGGACCGGCTGAACCTCGCGGTGGAGGAAAGGGAAATTTTCGGCTTCCTCGGGCCCAACGGTGCCGGCAAGTCCACGACCTTCAAGATTCTCATGGGCCTGATCGAGCCGACGTCGGGGTCCGCGAAGATCCTCGGCGAGGATTTCCGCGCCCGGGGGGCGCGGCGTCGCGCCGGTTTCCTTCCCGAGGACGCCTACTTCTACGCCTACCTCACGGCGCGGGAGCTGCTGCGCTTCTACGGCCGCCTGCAGGGCCTTTCGAGGGCCGAGGTCCGCGGCCGGGAGGACGGCCTCCTGGAAAAGGTCGGCCTCGGGCACGCCCGGGACGTCCGCCTCGGCGAGTTTTCCAAGGGAATGCGCCAGCGGTTCGGCATCGCGCAGGCGCTGGTGTCGGAACCCGAAATCCTGTTTTTGGACGAGCCCCTGACGGGACTGGATCCGCAGGGGCGGAAGGATCTGAAGGACCTCATCCTTTCCCTCAAGGAGGAGGGAAAGACCGTGTTCTTCTCCTCGCACATCCTGGCGGACGCGGAAGCCATCTGCGACCGGGTGGGGATCCTGAGACAGGGGAGGCTGGTGGACGCCGGGCGCGTGGAGGATCTTCTGGGCGGCCGGGTCCGGAGCTTCGATCTGGCCGTGGAGGGGCTGTCCCCGGAAGCCTTCGATCCCCTGGGACTCGTGGTCCGGAAGGTGGAGGGATCGGTCGTGTGGGCCCGGCTCGGGGGCGAGACGGATCCGGACGAGGCCGCGGGAAGCGTGCGGGAAGCGGGAGGGCGTTTGCAGGCGCTGGTCCCGTACCGCGAGACGCTGGAAGAGTACTTCGTGCGGACGGGGTCCGCGGGGGAGGGGGGAGTGGAGGATGAGGAATCGAGGAAGGGTGAAGGGTGAATCGTTAATGGGAAATGGGAAGGATGGGATTTCAGATTGTAGATTTGAGATTTCAGTCGAGTTGGGATTCTGCGTTCATTCGGGTTTGGGATTTGACCTAGAGGTTCAATGTCGCGCATCCTGGTCATCGCCGTCAACACGTTCCGCGAGGTCATTCGCGACCGGATCTTCTACATCCTCCTCTTCTTCGCGGTGGTCCTCATCGCCATCTCCAAGGCGCTGGGCTGGATCTCGATCGGCTACGACGAGCGGGTGATCGCGGACTTCTCGCTGGCGGCCATCACGCTCTTCAGCCTTCTGATCACGGTGTTCCTGGGCACGAACCTGGTGTACAAGGAGGTGGAGAAGCGGACGATCTACTCGGTGCTCTCGAAGGACCTGCGCCGCTGGCAGTTTCTTCTGGGGAAATACGTCGGCCTGCTGGCCACGGCGTCCTTCTGCGTGGTGGGGATGGGCGTCATCTTCATGGTGTACCTCGTGGCCATGGGCGGAACGCCCACGGGCGCCATGGTGCTGGCCCTGTACGGGATCCTGCTGGAGCTGATGCTGATCACGGCCATCTCCCTGCTCTTCTCGAGCGTGGCCTCCCCCATCCTCTCGGCCTTCATCACCTTCGCCCTCTTCCTGACGGGGCATTCCATGGAGGCGATCCTCGAGTTCCTGGAAGTGACGCGCCCGGGAAAGGTCGATCCGCTTCTCCGGTTCGCCTACCACGTGCTGCCCAACCTCGAGAACTTCAATTTCAAGAACTTCGTGGGAGCGCCGGAGAGTCCCGAGGCCTCCTTCGTGCTGTTTTCCACGCTCTACGCCCTGGTCTACTCCGGCGCGCTCCTTGCGATCACGCTCGTCCTCTATCGCAAGAAGGATTTCTGAGAAACGATGCGGCGATCCACGCTGGTTTCTGCGGTGATCATCCTGTCGGTCCTCGGCGGCGCGGGAATCGGCGTCTACGAGATCTCGAAGGCCCTTCTTCCCCACAAGCGGTCGGCCCCGGCGTCCCTGGATTATCTTCCCGGGCGCCGGTTCATCCGCGCCCTCTCCGTGGGCTTCGACAGCGCCGTCGCCGACATCCTCTGGATCCGATCCATCCAGTACTTCAACGAGGAAACGCTCAAGCCCCGGCCGCCCGGTGGAAAGAAGGGCGCCCTGCTCGGCCCGATGTTCCAGTCCATCACGGATCTCGACCCGCATTTCCACGGGGCCTACTGGTACGGCTCGTTGTTCCTGCGCATCTTCCACCGGTTCGAGGAAGCCCTGGATCTCCTCGAGAAGGGAAAGCGGCACAACCCCGGCGTCTTCTTCTATCCCTTCGAGCTGGGAAGCACCTGCTACCACGATCTCCGGGACCGGCCCGTGCCTCCATCCCGGAAGCGGCCGGGCGTCGAGACCTACCGCGATCTCGCCATCACCTACTACGAGGAAGCCCTCCGGACCGGACAGCCCTCTCACCGTTTCGTACGCATGTTCCGGGCCATCCTGTCGGGCCGCGGGGAACACGAGAGGATCCTGGAACTCTTCGAGGAACGTCGCGCCGAGGCGAAGACCGAGGCTCTCAAACGGTACTGGGAGGAGAAAATCCGGCTCGAGCTCTCCCGGTGGCTCAGGGACCGGGTCCAATCCGCCGCCGAGGCCTTCCGGAGTCGCAACGGGCGCCCCCCCCATCCGGAGGAGCTCGCGTCCCTGGACGAAACGTCCGCCCTCGGGATGCGGACCCTCGCTTCCCTGCCGACGTACGCGCTTCTCGCCGTGCAGCCGCTTCGCTACGGCGGCGTGGAAAACCACGAGGATTTCCTTCTCTACGACGAGGCGCGCCTCGACATTCGCAGCCTGTTTCTCGTGCGCGACCGGGACCGGCAGAGCCGGCGGACGATCGAGGCCGCCGTGGTGCGGTACTTCCGCGAGCACGCCCGGACACCGCCGCCGGGCCGGGCCGGGATCCGCCGGCTGATCGACAAGAGGTACCTTCGGCGCGATTTCATGCATCCGCTCGGCGGGATGTACGTCCTCGACGGAGAGGGGCGTCCCGTCTCCGAGAAGGGGTGGGAGAAGGCGCTTCGGGAGGCGGGCATCCCCCCCGCACGCGAGGAGGATGCCGGGTAGCCGCCCCCCTCAAGCCTCCTCGTTCGCCAGCATGCGTTCGATGTCCTTGTGGCTTCCCACGACGACCAGCGTCTCGTTTCTCTTGATGAGGTGCTCGGGCCTGGGGACGTCCTCGTCGCGCATGTGGTCGTAGCGATGGGGGCGGATGCCCACCACGTTGACCTGGAACCGGGCGCGCAGATCGAGCTCGCGCAGGGTGCGCCCGACCATCCAGTCCGGGACGTGGACGACCTTCACTTCGTGATCATCGGGCATCCACAGGTAGTCGGAGCACTCCTCATCGGCCTTGCCGTGGACGAACTTGAGCCCCAGGGTGCTCTGGCGGAGGACCTCACGGTTGTAGTAGAGGAAGATCGCCCGGCGCGTGACGACGCCGAGGAACCGGCTCGGCCCGTTCGGCGATTGTTCGATGACCGGAATCTCCTCCAGGTGGCAGTTGCCGAATCTCCGGAATACCGTCGAGAGAGGCTCCTCGGGCGTCACGGTGGGAAACGTCCGTTCCATCACGTCGGAGGCGATGATGATCTTCCCCAGGCCCGCCTCGTTGATCACGGCGATGACGTCGTTCAGGTGAATGATGCCCTTGAGGTGGTGGTTTTCGTCGACCACGTAGACCTGCATCACGTGGGCCTTCAAGAACCGCTGGAGCACGTGGTTCACCGTCTCGTTCTCCCGGATGGTGGGCGCCTCCTCGCGCATCACGTCCTCGACGGTGGTGGAGCCGATGATCGTGCTCTCCAGGCCCTGGTTGAGATTGACGCCGCGGCGGCTGAGCTTCTCGGTGTAGATGGAGTCCCGCTTCAGGCGGGAGGTGATGAGGCTGGCCAGGATGCAGGCGATCATGATGGGGAGGATGATCTGGTAGTCCCCGGTGAGTTCGAACAGCATGATGATGGCGGTGATCGGAGCGTGCGTGGTTCCCGCCACCACGGCCCCCATGCCCACCAGGGCGTAGGCGCCCGGGGGGGCCGTGACGCCCGGGAAGAAGGCCTCCATGGCCATCCCGAAGCCCCCGCCCGCCATGGCCCCCATGAACAGGGAAGGGGCGAAGATGCCGCCCGATCCCCCCGATCCCAGGGCCAGGGACGTGGCGAGGATCTTGAGGCCGACCAGCGCCAGCAACGCGTACCAGACCAGGCGTCCGCCCATGGCCATCTCGATCGACTCGTACCCGACGCCGTAGAGGTGGGTGCCCTCCACCAGGACGGGGGGAAGAAGGAACAGGCCCCCCAGGGCCAGACCGCCGAGGACGGGCTTGGACCAGGAGGGAAGGGGGAGGACGTCGAAGAGGTCCTCGGAAAGAATCAGGCTCTTCATGAAAAGGAGGGCGACCACCGCGGCCACGAGTCCCAGGCCGAAATACATGGGCAGCTCCCAGGCGCTGGCCAGCTGGAAGGTGAAGGGGATCTCGAAGGCCCGGATGTTCCCCCCCGTGATGGTCGGAAAGGCGTGGCAGATGATCGTGGCGCCCACCGAGGAGATGATGAGCGGGGTCAGCGTCGCGATGGCATAGTTGCCCAGGATCAGTTCGATCGCGAACAGGACGCCGGCCACCGGGGCGTTGAACGTGGCCGCGATGCCTGCGGCCGCGCCGCACCCGACGAGGATCCGCATGCGGTCGTGGCGGCACCGCAGCAGCTGGCCCACCGAGGAGCCGATGGCGGAGCCGATCTGCACGATGGGGCCCTCCCGGCCGATCGAGCCCCCCGTGCCGATGCAGATCGCCGACGCCGCGGCCTTCACCCCCACGACGCGGGGCCGGATCCGGGCCCCGTGCAGCGCCACCGCCTCCATCACTTCCGGCACGCCGTGCCCCTTGGCCTCCCGCGCCAGGAAGTAGATCAGGGGACCGATGATCAGGCCGCCGCCGGCGGGCAAGAGGAGAAGCTGGTACCAGGGAAGGCCGGCGAGCGCGTCCAGGATCTGGATGCCCGCCTTGCCCACGGCGAGGTACTGGATGCCGTCGATGAGGAGCCGGAAGCCGATGGCGCCGAACCCCCCGAGGACGCCCACCAGCACGGAAAGAAAGATGAGGAAGGTCTGCTCGCTGAGCTGGAGGGCCTCGACGGCCTTCCGCACGGGGGCCCGGACGTACGTCTGCAGGAATGCCGGGAGCATCATGGCGTCGCTTCTTCCCGAAGGAGGGAAATGCCTGATGATACTCCTGTGACAGCGTCATGCAACAGGGAGGCCAGAGCAAGAGCGTTTCGCGCTGTCGGCAAGTCATGAGTCTTTCCCACCTTCCATAGCCCACC
>CAZDSO010000219.1:0-7507 GCA_964508045.1 uncultured Planctomycetia bacterium
GAGCCGAAAGAATAGGGTAGGGAGCTTTCCGCCGGTACATGTTTTGCTGAATTGTCAGTCGAAGGAAACAGGGCATGTTGAGGCAGTGATCGATGGCGGAAAAGGCGAGACAAGAAACGCGCAAGGCGGTGGTGGATCGGTGGGACGAGACGCCCCGGGTCACGGACGCGGGGGAAGAGGACCTGTCCCGTTCGTTCCATCTTCCCCGGAGCCTGGGTTCGGGATCGGCGTCTGCGTCCCGGTTGCGGTCCGGGAACGACGCGGATGATCTCGATTCCGTCGGGGAGGAGGACGGTGTGAACGAGGAAGAACGCATGACGGATTCCGGGCATCGCGCGAAGGCGAAGCCGGAGAAGGCCGCGGAGCGGCGTCCTTCGGATCCGGTGGGGGTCTACCTGTCGGAAGTGGGTCGTACGGGTCTTCTGACGAAGGAGGAGGAGGTCTACCTGGCGCGGAAGATCGAGATCGCGCGGGGTCATTTCCACCGCGTGGTGTTGAAGTCGGAATGGGTATCGCGTCGCGTGCGCCGTCTTCTGGACGGGATCCAGGGCGGGGAGAAGCCTTTCGAGCATCTTCTGCTTTCCCGTCATTCGGAGAAGATCTACCGTGCGGACACGATGGAGAGGATCCGCGGGAACCTGAAGACGATCGACCTGATCGAGAAGCAGGCCCGGATGCTATCCAGGCAGTTGAATCGCCGGAATCTCTCGAAGTGCCGGCGTGGGCGGATCCTGATGGAGATCCGTCGCCGGCGGACGAACGTGGCGTCCCTTCTGGACGAGCTGGGTCTTCAGACGCGGGTGATCATCCACGAGTTCCGTCGTCTGGTTCGTGTGCGGGATCTCCTGCGGGAGTTGAAGAAGAAGCGTCCGCGGAAGGGTTTCGTTCGCGACGAGGCGTCGTCGCTGGATCTGGCGTCCGAGGCGAAGGCGATCGAGGAGGCGATGGGAGAGACGCTGGGATCGCTGGAATCGCGTCTGGAGACGGCGGGTCGCCGGTACCGTCTCTTCGAGGAGGCGAAGGACGTGTTCGTGAACTCGAACCTCCGGCTCGTGGTCTCGATCGCGAGGAAGTACGAGCGTCGCGGTCTGTCCATCGGGGACCTGATCCAGGAGGGGAACACGGGCCTGATGCGGGCCGTCGACAAGTTCGACTACAGCCGGGGGTACAAGTTCTCGACATTTGCGACGTGGTGGATCCGTCAGGCGATCCTGAGGGCCATCGCGGACCAGGGCAAGACGGTCCGGGTGCCCATCCACATCCTCGAGATCATCGGGAAGCTGAAGAAGACGATCAAGCACTACACGTACGAGAAAGGGCGCCGTCCCGACCTGCAGGAGCTGGCCCGGGAGCTGGAGGTGTCGCCGGACGAGGTGAAGAACATCTTCAAGGTGATCCGCCAGTCCCGGTCGCCGATCTCCCTGAACCGCCCCGTGGGGGACGACGATACCTGCCGTCTCGGTGATTTCCTGCCGGACCTCAAGTCCGAGGAGCCCATCCGGGAGGCCTCGCTGGCCCTTCTGCGGGACAAGGTGAAGAAGCTGCTCAAGGATCTCCCCGAGCGGGAGCGGAAGATCCTGACGCTTCGCTACGGGCTGGAGTCGGGCTCGTCCCGTACGCTGGAGGAGATCGCCTCCATCTTCCAGCTCTCGCGAGAGCGCGTGCGGCAGATCGAGGCCAAGGCCCTGCAGCGTCTGCGCGTGCCGGACCGGACCAAGACCCTGGACGAATGGTAACCCGCGTGCCGGCGGAAGAAGCCGGTGTCGTATGACCGGGCGTGGAAAAGGCAGGATTTTCCGCGTCCGGTTTTTTTATGAAGTGCATGCACGGAGGATTTCAGATTCCGGATTTCAGCCGGAGGAGCGGGGAGGCGCAGGGGCCAACCCTGCGATGACGAGGTGAAGGTCTACGAGGCTCGCCCCTGGAGAAACGCCTCCAGCCTCTTCACGCCTTCGGCCAGCCTCTCGAGCGAATTGGCGTAGGAGAACCGGATGTAGCCCTCGCTTTCGTCGCCGAAATCCACCCCCGGCGTGACCGCGACGTGGGCCTTCTCCAGGATCTCGAAGGCGAAGGCGTAGCAGTCGTCCGTGAAGCGTTTCACGTTGCCAAAGACGTAGAAGGCGCCCCCGGGATCGCGGGGGATGCCGAGGCCCAGGCCGCGAAGCGCCGGCACGAGCATGCGGCGCCTCGCATCGTAGGTCCGGATCATCTCCTCGAGCTCCGGCAGCGCCGTCTCGAGCGCCGCGACGCCCGCCTTCTGGACGAATCCCGCCGGGCAGATGAAGAAGTTCTGCTGGAGCTTCTGCAGGGGGCGGATGTACTTCTCCGGCGCCGTCACCCACCCCAGGCGCCAGCCGGTCATGGCCCAGCGCTTGGAAAAGCCCCCGAGCACGATCGCATTGTCCGTGTACTCCAGGATCGTGTGATCCTCGCCCTCGTAGGTCATGCCGTGGTAGATCTCGTCCGAGACCACCAGCGGCCCGAGCCCCGCCATCTCCTCGAGCACCGCAGGCGAGGTCACGCATCCCGTGGGATTCGCCGGCGAGTTGACGATGATCGCCTTCGTGCGCGGCGTGATCTGCCGGCGGATCTCCGCCGGATCGTACTCGAATCCCTCCGCCTCCCGGACCTTCACCGCCACGGGCGTCCCGCCCACGTAGCGCACCATGTTCGGGTAGCACGGATACCCGGGATCGGGCAGGATCACCTCGTCGCCGGGATCGAGAAGCGAAGCGAAGGCCATGAGCATGGCAGGCGACGAGCCCATGGTCGCCAGGATCCGTCCCGGATCCGCGGACACGCCGTACCGTTCCGACAGGTGGCGGGCGATCGCCTCCCGGAGCTCGACATCCCCCATGGAATGCGTGTAGTGGGTGTGGCCGTCCTTCAGCGCCCGGCATCCCGCCTCCACGATCGCCGGGGGCGTATCGAAGTCCGGCTCCCCGATCTCCATGTGCACGACGTCCACCCCCTCGCGCTCCAGCTCGCACGCGCGGTCCAGAACGTCCATCACGATGAAGGAGGGAATCTCGGCGCTTTTCCTCGAAACCATGATAACCTCGACAGTCCGTCAGAACGCGTTTTACCAGGGCGCTCCCGGGTTGTCCAATCCCGAGGATGATCCCCCTCATGACGAGACGCGAAACGCCGGACGCCGATCCGAAACCCCGCCGGGACCACCCGGAGGAAGACGCCGGCCTCGGGGATGCGCTCCCCGGCCGGCCCGAGGCCTTCGAGCGCCTGGTCCGGCTCCACATGCGGGACGTCTACGCCCTCGCCTACCGGCTGACCGGCCGGCACGCCGACGCCGACGACCTCGCCCAGGAAACCTTCCTCCGCGCCTGGAAGAGCCTGCCGGCCTTCCGGGCGGAGTCGCGTTTCGGAACCTGGCTCTACCGCATCGCCGTCAACGCCTTCCTCAACCGGAAAAAAGCCCTCGAAAGAAGGACGCGGCTCGAGGAAGAGGCGCGGGACCGGCCGCCGACCCGCGTCCCGGAGGATCCCTCCGGCCGGGCCGAACGCGACGAGATCCGCCGCCGCCTCCGTCTCGAGGTCGATCGCCTGCCGCCCAGGCAGCGTACCGCCTTCGTCCTGCACACGTACCAGGGCCTCGACTACGAAACGATCGCCTCCGTGATGGAGACCACCCGGGACAACGTGAAGGTGAACCTCTCCCTGGCCCGCAAGAAACTGAGAAAACGCATGGGGGACCTGCTGTGAAGCCGTCTGGGCTCGGGAGGACCCTCGCCCTCCAAGGCGCCCTGGATCAAAAGGACAAAGGAAAGGTGTCGATTCGAACAGGATTTCTTTTTACGGCGCCCTTTGAGAACGGTCCAAGAAGGTGAGTCGCAAAGGACCGGACGCCATGACCTGTCAAAACCTGCATGACCTCCTGGACGCGTACCTCGACGGCGAGCTCGGCGAGGACCGCGCCCGGGAAGTGGACCTCCACCTCGCCTCCTGCCCGGCGTGCAGGCGCGCCCTCGAGGAGGAACGCCGCTTCCGCGGCGTCTGGGCCGGTCTCCCCGTGCCGGACCCCGGCGAGGCGTTCTGGGACCGCTTCCCCGAGCGCTGGGCGGAGCGCGCAGGCCTCCCGCGCGAGGACCGCACGCTCCCCGCCGCCGGCGCCCCGCGCGCCGCCTGGAAAACAGCCTTCCGCGCCGCGGCGGCCCTGGCGGGCGCCGCGGCGCTCCTCGCGGCCTTCCTCGTCCTGGTCCCCGGGACGCCGGAGCCCGGGCCGGTCTCCGTTCTCCCGCCTCCCCCGACGCCCGCTTCCGCGCCGGAGATCCGCCCCGGGACATCGCGACCGTCGCCGGATCGGACCTTCGACCTTCTCCGGAACCTCGCCGGCGCGCCCACCACCGAAGCCCGCCGCATCGTGGAGGCGGTGGAAGCGCTCGGCCCGCGCGCGAGGAGCCACGTGTTTCGCGCCCTCCGGGAGGAGGACCCGCGCCTCGTCCGCGGCGCCCTCGCCGCTTGCGGCGCCCTGCGCCTGCGCGGCGCGCTCTCCGGCATCCGGAACCTCGCCCGGCGCCCCGTCCATGCCCGGGCGGCCGTCGCGGCGCTGGTCCGCATCGATCCGCGGGAGGCGCGCGCGGTCCTTCGTCGAATGCTCGATGCGCCGGCGCTCCGGCCCGCGGCCGTCGAGGGGGCCACCCGTCTCGGCGATTCCGCCCTCGCGCCCGCCCTCCTTGCGGCCTTCGAGGAGGGCTGGACGGACGCCCCCGTCCTGGAATGCTTCACCGCGATGGGGAAGAAGGGGGAGAAGGCCCTGGTCCGCGTGCTGGAGGGAAACCGGGAAACCCTCCGCTCCCGCGCGCTCTTCACCCTGTCCGCCTTGAAGGCAAGCGACGCCTGGCCGGCCGTGGCGCGGCTTCTCAAGACGCCTCCTCTCCGGCGGGACGCCATCCGGGTGCTGGGGGATCTGGGGGAGCCGGCGGCCGTCGAGCCTCTCGTGGACGCGCTGGCCAACCGGACGCTTCTTCCCGACGTCCGTGCGGCGGTCGCCCGCATCGGGCCCGACGCGGTCTGCGTTCTGGAATCGATCCTGCGGAGCCGGGAGACGAGCCGGAAGCGCGATGCGACGTCCCTGCTGGGCGTCTTCCGCGACGAGCGCGCCGTGAAGGCGCTCGGGCGCGCGCTGGCCGATCCCGCCCTGCGGCGCGAGGCCCTCCTGGCGCTCGGCCGCACGGGGCACGTCTCCGCCGTCCCCTGCCTGGTGCGCGCGCTGGGCGACCGGCGCTTCGCGAAGGAGGCGATCGAGGGGCTGGGACGGATCGCCGACCGGTCGGCGGTGCCCGCGCTCCTCCGGGTGGCGCGGGTTCCCGATCTGCGGGCGCAGGCGATCCGGGTTCTCGGCCGCATCGGGGATCCGCGGGCGGTCCCCTTGATCGTCTCGGCCCTCTCGGAAGACCGGACCCGTTCGGAGGCGATCGAGGCGGCGGGATGGATCGGGGACCCCCGGGCCGTCCCGCCGCTGATCCGGGTCCTGGCCGACCGCGAGCGGCGCGGGGAAGCCCGTGAGGCCCTGGTGAGGATCGTCGGCGAGGACCCCGGAAGCCGGGCGGCGGACTGGGTTCGGTGGTGGCGGGAGAACCGGGGACGCTTTCCGGCGGGCACGGGTCTCGGAAGCGGGGATCCGGCGTTCGTTCGCCGTGAGGTCCGCTCGCCCGCCGGTGGGTCGGCGTGAATCCGCGCATGCGTGTATCTGTCCATCGATGTCTGACTCTCGAAGAGGAAAGGAACGATCATGAAAACGCACGTTTCGATCGCAGCCGTCGTCCTGGTGCTGGGGGGGATGCTCTCCCGGCCCTGCGCGGCCGAGCCCCGGGTTCGCATCTTCGATCTCGAAACCCTCCTGCGTCCGATCCAGGACCATCCGGGTCCCGAGGTTCCCACGAATCTTTCGCGCTTCGAGCAGAGCGCGGCGCTGGACGCGTCCCGGACGAGCCGGCTCGGGGCGGACCGGATCGTCGACATGATCCTGGAATGGATCGATTCCGAGACGTGGGACGGGGAGGAGAACCGCTGTACTTTCCAGGCGGGCCGCCTCGTCGTTTCCAACGCGCCTGACGTGCTGGACAGGGTGGAGGCCTTTCTCGGGGCGTTGCGGAGCCGCAGGTTCCGGATGGTGACGGTGGAGGCCCTGGTGGTCTCGATCGACCGCACCCGGCTGGCGGCGCTGACCGAGGGCGGGGCCCTGATGAAACCGGGGGCTTTCGAGAGCCTTCGGGAAGGCGGAGGGGGCGCGCCGGCGACACGGCTGAAGCGTCTTCGGTTGACGGCCTTCGACCGGCAACGGACGCACGTCATGGATACGCTGGACACGCGTTACGTCCAGGACATCGACGTGGAGGTGGCCTCGGACTCGATGCAGGGCGACCCGATCCTGGGCGTTTTGAAGGAGGGGGCCTGCCTGGACGTGCGGCCGGTGCTGGATCTCGAGGGCGAGGCCGCGAAGCTCCACGTCCGGTTCTGGATGACCGAGCGGATCGGCCCGATGGAGGTCTTCGAGACGAAGGCGGCGGGCCTGGGCGCGATCCAGATGCCTCGCCTCCGCACGCGGTCGGCGAGGTGTTCCGTCCTCGTCCCCCTGGGCCGGGCGGTCGTGCTGAGCAGCAGCGTTGTCGGGGGATTCGACGGCCGCGGGAAGGAGGGGTCGAACGGGCCGGAGAAGGTGACGGCGGTCCTCCTTCGGGCGGACGCGGCGCGGGCCGGAAGCGATCGGGAGGCTCTCGGAAAGGAACGCGCGCTGTACGGGGCGGGATGCCTGCTCTCGAGGCCTCCGGACTTCGAGGCGACGCCTCCCGGCGGTCTGGAGACGACGATCGACGGCGGCATGCCGGTTCCCGCGGGGGGGAGATGGGTGGACGAGGACGAGCCGAGATCGCTCGCCGTCGAGGATCTTCACTCGCTCATCATCGAGACGTTCGATCCGGACGCGTGGGGTTCGGGCAACCGCATCCTCACGGCGGAGGACGCCTATCTTCTGGTGAAGACCTCGCCGGACGTCCAGAAACGGATCCGTACCTGGCTGCAGGAGATGGAATCCGCGATCTCCCGGCAGGTGAGCGTGGAAGCCCATTTCCTGGCGGTCGACCGGGAAGGCGGAGGCGGTTCCGCCCCCGGCGCCGGCACGACGGTGCTTTCGCCGGAGGCGGTGAAGGAGATCCTGGCCGAGGCGCGCCAGGGCGAGCGTCTCCGGTGCGTGGCGTCCGCGAGGGTCACCGGGTTCAGCGGCCAGCGCGTCTGCGTGACGGACCAGCGGAGCGTGCCGTACGTGAAGGATTACGACGTGGAAGTCGCCCAGGGCGCCTCCATGGCGGACCCCATCATGGGTGCGTTCCGGGACGGTCTGTCGCTGACCGTGCGGCCCACGTTCTGCGAGGATTCGAAGACGGTGTTGCTGGAGGTCGTTCCGGCGCTGGCGTGGACGGCGGGGGAGGCGATCGTTGCGCTGGTCTCCGGCACGGAGCTGCCTGTCATCGCGATCGGCGGTATCACGCCG
>CAZDSO010000220.1:0-7403 GCA_964508045.1 uncultured Planctomycetia bacterium
CATGGAAATACCCCGGGGTGACCCTCGAATTCCAGGTCCTCAGGGGGGTGCACGGGTTTTTTCGGGAAATTTCACCCCCGACCCATGGCAGGAGTGCAAGGGAGCTGCAGCATTTTGCATGGTCTGGTACCCGTCACCTGTGACCCGTGTTGGCCGTGCTTTGCCGCCACCGCATTGATGCAACCCACAGCACGGACGGGAACCCTTTGTGGGAGGCGAATCCTCCGGCGAAGCCGGAGGTTCGGCGATCCGAGCGGCTTCAATCCGCTGTGCGGCGGAAACGCCGTTCCCTCCAAAGACGCCATGAGCCGGTTCTTCATCGTGCTCATGGAAGAACAGGATGGGCTTCAGACGCTCTTCCGTAGACGGGTCGATCAACCGGCCTCCGCTCTTCCCACCCTGGGAGAAAAACTCGCCGTGGACGCGAAGGCCGTCCCCTCCTTGGTGTTCAGAACCGGGTCGCCGGGGTGCTGCGGGCTGGAAGCCCGCGGTCCAAAGCCGCATTCCGACACCTGCAGACGTTCCTGCGGTCTGGGCGGGGGCAAGCCCCGCCCCTACACGTTGCTGAAATCTGAAGGCTGAGATCGGTTTCGAACATTCGGGGGAAGTCATCAATCATGGGGATTGTGTGATTGGGTGGGTGGGAAGCTACGTGGTTGTGTTGTTGGGTGGTTGCTCGGGTGAGGGGGTGGAAGATTGCCGCCGCTGAAATCTGAAATCTGGCATGCCGGGGCCCTCACGGCCCTCCTGTCATCTGCAGGAATGCCTCCTCCGTGATCACGGGCACGCCGAGCGCCTTCGCCTGGTCGAGCTTGCTTCCCGGGTTCTCGCCCGCCACCACGTAGTCGGTGTTTCCGCTGACCGAGGAGGCCGCCCGCGCGCCCAGGGATTCCGCCTTCTTCTTCGCCTCCTTCCGGGAGAGCGTCGGGAGGCTTCCCGTGAAGACGAACGTCTTGCCGGCCAGCGCCGAGCCCTTCGCCGGGTGCTCGGGCCAGACGGGCCGCACGCCGAGCCGCTCGAGCCGCTCGAGGAGCTTCCGGTTCCGCGTCTCGGAGAAGAAGGTCACCACGGCGTCGGCGATCTCGGGCCCGATCTCGTCGATCGCCTCCAGATCCTCCTTCGAGGCCTTCGCAAGCGCGTCCAGGGAGGGAAAGGACTCGGCGAGGATCCGCGCGACGCGCTCCCCCACGTGCCGGATGCCCAGTGCGTAGAGAAACCGGTCGCCCGGCATCCGTTTCGAGCGCTCCAGCGAGGCCAGCAGGTTGTCCGCCGATTTCTCCCCCCAGCCCTCCAGGGAAGCCAGCGCGTCCCTCTCGAGCCGGTAGAGGTCGTCGACACTCTTCACGAGTCCTTTCTTCAGGATCTGCTCGACCTTCTTCCTGCCCAGCGTCTCGATGTTCGCCGCACCCCGCGAGGCCCAGTGCAGGAGCGCCTGCCCCTGCTGGGCGGGACAGGTCGGCCCCGCCGGACAGCGGACGTACGCCCCTTCGCGGACGACCGCGGCGCCGCAGGACGGGCAACGCGAAGGCATCCGGAACGGCCGCTCCTTGCCCCGCCGGCGGTCCTTGTAGACCTCCGTCACCTCGGGAATCACGTCCCCGGCCCGCCGGACCCGCACCGCGTCGCCCACCCGGGCGTCCAGGCTCTTCACGATGTCCTCGTTGTGCAGGGAAGCCCGGCTCACCGTCACCCCGCCCACGTCCACCGGGTCCAGAAGCGCCACCGGCGTGAGCGTGCCCGTGCGGCCCACCTGGACGGCGATGTCGCGGATCCGCGTCGTCTCCGCCCGGGGCTCGAACTTGAAGGCGAAGGCCCACCGCGGGTTCCTCTGCCGCGCCCCCAGCGCCTCGTGGAGCTCGAGCCGGTCCACCTTGATCACGACCCCGTCCATCTCGTAGTCCAGGTCCTCGCGTTGCGCCGCGAGATCGGCGTGGAACGAGAGAATCTCGTCCTCGCTCGACACGCGCTTGCGCTCGTCGGGCACGCGAAGGCCCGCCTTCCTGAGCCAGCGAAGCGCTTCCCAGTGCGCCTCGAAGGGCTCGGCGCCCTCGAGCGCCAGCACCTGGTAGCAGAACACGTCCACCGGCCGCGAGGCCGTGACGGACGGGTCGAGCTGGCGCACGGCGCCCGCCGCGGCGTTGCGGGGGTTCGCGAACGTCTCCTTCCCCTCCTCCGTGAGGCGGCGGTTGAGCTTCTGGAACTCGCTCTTCATCAGGATCACCTCGCCCCGCACGGCGAGACGCGCCGGGGCGCCGGCGTCCGGGCGGAGCCGAAGGGGGAGGGAACGCACGGTCTTCATGTTTTCCGTCACGTCCTCCCCCACGCGCCCGTCGCCCCGCGTCACCCCCCGCACGAAGCGGCCCTCGTCTAACACCAGCTCCACCGAGATGCCGTCCAGCTTGGGCTCCACCACGTAGCCCACGCCGTCCCCCGCCCGCTCCCGGACCCGGCGCAGAAACTCCCGGACCGCCTCCGGCTTCTTGGAGGAATCGAGGGAGAGCATCGGGGCGAGGTGTTCCGCCTTGGTGAATTCCTCCCGCGGCGGCGCGCCGACCTTCTGGGTGGGCGAGTCGGGCGTGACGAGCTCCGGATGATCGCGTTCGAGCTGTTTCAGCGTCTCGAACAGCTCGTCGTACTTCGCGTCGGAGATGCGGGGCTTGCCTTCCACGTAGTAGGCGTAGTCGTGGGCGCGGATCTCCTCTCGGAGTTCTTCGATCCGTTTCGAGAGGTCCTTGCCGGCCATGGCGCCTCCAGGGAAGCAGGGCGGGAAAAAACCAGAGACATGGATGCCATGATGCGAAAAGCCCCGGGAACTTTGCAACCGCGGCTCGCGCTGTGTCCGGTTTTACGGTGATGTCGGGCGGGGAAGGGATTCATCCCTCCCTGGAATCCCTGCCCAGCCGCCGGAATAATCCGAAATTCGGTCAAAGAAAAGGCATCACGAACATCGAACGTATTTTTCGGAAAAACAGCTTGACTTTCCCTTTGGATTAGGTATATATGAGTGTAGTTGGTTGAAAGTTAGTGCAAGAACGCGTCCGGCCCAGCCGGATTCAAGACGCAAGACGTATCGGCGCGAGCCGATTTTCAAGACGCATCACGTAAAGGAGGTGAACCATGAAGCGGACGTGTTCGGTGAAACCGGTGGATTTCGGATCCCTTCGGGCGCTGGTGTCGGTGCAGATGGGGGACATGGAGGTGCGTGGATTCAAGGTGATCGACCAGGGGAACGGGCAGCCGTGGGTGGCGCCGCCGAGCCGGGAGATCACGCGGGACGGGCGGAAGGAGTACTACGACATCGTGCGGTTTTCCGACGTCGAGTCGAAGAGGGATTTCGGCAACTGGGTTCTGAAGGCCTACGAGGCCGAGATCGACGGCAACGGCGGGGGAAACGGGCGATCCTGAGACGACACCGACGCGGGGCGCCGCTTCGGCGGCGCCCCGCTTCCCTTGATTTTTTTCACAGCCTCTCAGAACCAGATGGCGATCTCGGACATGGGTCCGTGGATTTCGATGTTCTCGACCCAGAGGGATCGCCATCCCAGTCGGAATTCGAATCGCTGGAGGAAGACGCCGACGGCGGCTTCGACCTCGAAGAGGGTTCCGCCGGGGAAGAGGTTTGCACCGCCGGTGAAGTGGAAGGCCAGGGGTTTGACGGGGAAGATGTCGCCGGTCAGTTTGGCGTTGCCGCCGCCGTAGAGTTCCACGCCTTCGAGGTAGGAGAAGCCCAGCCCCAGGTCCACGTCGTGCCAGGGTGAATTGGAGAGGTTGAACAGGCCGTCGATCTTCGTGAAGTCGAGGGTCTTGAAGTCTCCATCTTCCTGCCACTCCTTGAGCTGGGTGAAATCGAGATCCACGTTGAAGGCCCAGGAGAGGCGCGTCTTGCCGTAGAAGCGCCATCCGTGGAGCTCCGCGCTGTCGATCAGATAGCCGCCCCGGAGCTCGAACGTGATCTGCCGGGCGTTCAGGGGGACGTATTCCGGCTCGGAATAGGGGGTGTCCCCGAAGTACTCCAGATACCCGTCGCCGAGCTCAAAGGGGTAGTTCTGGTAGTAGTACTTGTAGCGCGGAAAGAGGAGGTAGGGGGCGACGTTGACGAAGAAATCGACGAGCAGATAGGCGATCAGTCCCTTTTCGCCCGAGGAGAGCGAGCTCTTGGACCCGGATTTTCCCCCTTCCCCCTTCAGGGCCGACTCCAGCTTGCCCAGCTTGCTTTCCTTGTCCCCGGCATACGCCGTCCGGCCCGGCCCCGAGGCCGCGAGGATCGCCGGGCCCGCCGCCACCGCCGCGGCCACCGCCAGCACGATCAGTTTTCTGTTCATGTCCTCCCTCGCGCGTTTTACGCTCCTTCCCATGGTACCAACAATCCCGGGAACCGTAACCAGGCAAAACCGGCTGAGGCCGCCCCGCGAAAGCCGCGGTTTCGGGATTTTCCGCAAACCCCCTGTTTCTCTTGATCCGCGTCCCCGGGAGAGCTACCATGTCCGTTTCTCCCGGGAATCCGCTCCTCTCCGGCGCGAGAGAACGAAAAGGTGTGACATGCACATCGAAAACGTCGACGATCTTCGCCGCTTCCTCGATCAGGAGGACGTGCGGGCCCTGGATCTCAAGTACTGCGACCTGAACGGCCGGTGGCACCATCTCACCGTGCCGGCGGGAGAGGGCCTTTCCGCGTTGTTCGAGAAGGGCGTCGGATTCGACGGCTCGAGCGTCGCGGGTTTCTCCACGCTGGAATCCGGGGACCTGGCGCTGGTTCCCGACCCCACCACGGCGTTCGTGGACCCCTTTTTCCAGCTCCCCACCCTCTCGATGCTGTGCGACGTGGCCGAGGCCGACACGCTCGAGCCCTACCCCCGCGATCCGCGGGGCGTGGCGAAAAAGGCGGAAGCGTACCTGGCCGGCACGGGCATCGCGGACGCCTCCTACTGGGGACCGGAATACGAGTTCTACGTCTTCGACAAGATCGCCGTGGAGAACGGCGAATGCGCCATGTCGGTGCGGATCGAACCGGGGGAAGACGAGACGCGCCGCCTTCCCGCCGCGGACAAAGCCGGATACCACGCGATGGCGCCGGTGGACCGCCACCAGGACCTTCGGGGCTGGGTGACCGAGCAGCTGGAAACGAACGGCGTCCGCGTCCGGTACCACCATCATGAGGTGGGGAAGTTCGGCCAGAACGAGATCGAAGTGGAACACGAGACCCTCACCCGGGCCGCGGACATCTCCATGATGGTGAAGTTCTTCGTCCGGATGGGGGCCCAGCGCTTCTCCCGGACGGCCACCTTCATGCCCAAGCCCATGGTGGGGCAGGCGGGATCGGGCATGCATTTCCACCAGCACCTGTTCCAGGGGAAGACGCCGGTGTTCCACGATGCGACGGGGTACGCGGGACTGAGCCGCACGGCCCTCCAGTACGTCGCGGGCGTCCTCGATCACGCCGAGGCCCTTTCCGCGCTGGCCAATCCCGGCACGAATTCCTACCGGCGCCTGGTTCCGGGTTTCGAGGCCCCCGTGAACCTCTTCTTCTCCCTGGCCAACCGCTCAGCGGCCATCCGCGTCCCGAAATACGCCAGGACGCCGGAGGAGAAACGGATCGAATACCGGCCTCCCGACGCCACCTGCAACCCCTACCTGACCATGGCGGCCCAGCTGATGGCGGGACTCGACGGGATCCGGCGCGAACTCGACCCGACGTCGCTCGGCTTCGGCCCCTTCGACGAGGACGTGTTCCGGTGGAGCGCCGAGCGGCGCAAGGCCATCCGGCCGCTTCCCCGCGATCTCGATCAGGCCCTCGTGGCCCTCCGGAAAGACCATGCCTTCCTTCTGGAAGGGGACGTGTTCACCCCCGACCTCATCGACGCTTTCATCCGCTACAAGCGCGAGAAGGAACTGGACCCCCTCCTCAGGCGCCCCCACCCCTTCGAGATGGAGCTCTACTACGATGCTTGACGCCCGTTCCATGCCGCCCCCGATTCCGCGCGGCCCTCCCCCCGCCCCTTCCGCGAGCCGGGTTTCCGTCACCGTCGATGAGATTCCCGGAACCCGGCGACGGTTTCCGAATTTGTGCCCGAAAGCAAACATCCGATATTTCCAGACATGACAGGAGAACCACCATGGACACATACGACAAGAAAGCCGACCTGGCGGGTCCCGGCGTCAGCACCTACGAAAAGGTGGCCGAGATCCTGCCCGACGACTACCAGCCTATTCTCAACCCCAAAGACAGGATGAAGGCCCTCTTCAAGATCAAGAACTTCATCGAGGAGAACCTCTGCAAGGAACTCGGACTCTTCATGGTCCAGGTCCCCCTCATCGTGACCGAGGAAAGCGGCGTCAACGACTACCTGGACCGCGACGGGTCGCGAACCCCCATCGAGTTCAAGGCCGGCCTGGGCATCGAAAAACGGCTGAACGCCCAGGTCGTCCAGGCCGCCACGAAGTGGAAACGCCCCGCCCTCAAGCAGTACCTCTGCGACGTCGGAGAGGGCATCAACACCGACATGCGGGCCGTGAGAAAGGACTACTTCCTCGACCACGACCACAGCTCCTACGTCGACCAGTGGGACTGGGAGAAGGTCATCCGGGCCGAGGACCGCAATCTCGACACCCTCAAGAGCACCGTCGAGAAGATCTGGAAGGTCATCTACGAAGCCGGACAGATGGTCCAGAAGGACTTCCCCGCCCTCGCCACCGACAAGTTCCCACCCATCCCCGAGAAGCTCAAGTTCCTCCATGCCGAGGAAATCCTCGAGATGTACCCCGACCTGCCACGCAAGCAGCGGGAAACCAAGGTCATCCAGGAGGTCGCCAACGCCATCTTCATCATCGGCATCGGCTATACCCTGGACGACGGATACCCGCATGAAATGCGCGCTGCCGACTACGACGACTGGATTTCCCCCACCATCGAGAAGAACGGAAAGCAGATGCACGGGCTCAACGGCGACATCCTCGTCTGGAACCCCGTCACGAAGCGCCGACACGAACTCACCTCCATGGGCATCCGCGTCACCAAGGAAACCCTCGTCCAGCAGCTCAAGGAAACTGGACAGGAGCACTTCCTCGAGCTCCCCTACCACAAGATGATCCTCAACGACGAGATCCCGCTGAGCATCGGCGGCGGCATCGGACAGTCCCGCACCTACATGTACCTCCTCCGCACCGCCCACCTCGGCGAGGTCTCCGTCACCATCTGGCCCGACCAGCTCAAGGAGATCTGCGCGCCCAGGAACATCCACGTCCTCCAGTAGGACGCGCTCTCACACGGAAGGTCCAAAAAGAAAGGGGCACGGGAAACCGTGCCCCTTTTTCTTTCCCCAGGGCATAAAAAAACCTCCCGGGGAGCAAATGAGGGTTTGAATGGAAGGCCTGTCGCACGGAGGCGCCCCGGGAGGAAATCAGAT
>CAZDSO010000221.1:0-7400 GCA_964508045.1 uncultured Planctomycetia bacterium
AGAAAACGAGACACGTTACACCAGTCTCAAAATGGGTGGGACAACCGTCTCATTTGGGCTGGGACACGACAGTGAGAGTCCTCCCCCTTAGGCACGTCTGTGTTGCTTTGCGTCTTGAAAGACAAGGAATGAACGAAGTACAGTCATGCGCTGCCTACTTCAATTGGAACCCCTCAGGATGGATGCGCATCGCGCCACGCTGGATGTGGAGGATCTCAGGCGGATGACCCGCGTCCGCTGGGACCTCGACGAATCCCACATCGCCGGCGCCTTCCAGCAAGGCGTCGAAAACGCCGGACCCGTGCCGGTGGTGGAGGTGTGGGGCTGCAAGCCCGCGCTCGTGCTTTTGGAGATCCAAAACGGCGCAACCGTCCAGCGCACCGTGACGGGCGTCCCCGAGACGATGCTCGAGCGGGCCGTGTTCGAGGCGGGGGGAAGCCTGCTCATGGCCGGGCGATACCCCGTGAACGAGGAGATCGAGCAGCTCGCGCGGGGCGGCGGGGAGGACGGAGAGAGTGGCTGATACCACAAAGTAGCCAAGCCGCAACCAAAGCGGGCACACAGCCGGATACGGCAATCTTTCGACTTTCGGAATGGAAAATCCCCGCTCCGCTGCAGGAAGAAGTCCGAAACCGGTGACCGTGCGAATGGCTCCTTCCGCCCCTGGCCCCGCGGCGCGGTTCGCCCCCCCCCCCGATCGAGCGGGGCCTACGCCTTCTCTTTCGCCTTCTTCTCCTCCAGCGCCTTCAGGATCTTCTCCGGCGTGATGGGCATGTCCTTGATCCGCACGCCCACGGCGTCGTAGATGGCGTTGGCGATGCAGCCGGCGTTGGGGTTCGTCAGCCCCTCGCCCGCTTCCTTGGCCCCGAACGGCCCCTCGGGCTCGAACGTCTCCACGAGAAGGGATTCGAACTTCACGGGGACGTCGGGAGCCCGCATGAGCTTGTAGTCGACGAAGGAGGGATTGAGGACCTGCCCCTCCTCCGTGACGAGGTTCTCGGCCAGGGTGTACCCCTGCCCCATGACGAAGGCCCCTTCCAGCTGGCCCTCCACGCCGAGCTCGTTGATGACCTGGCCGCAATCGTGCGCCGTGGTGACCTG
Source organism: uncultured Planctomycetia bacterium (assembly GCA_964508045.1). Lineage (GTDB taxonomy): Bacteria > Planctomycetota > JAKEIC01 > JAKEIC01 > CAZDSO01 > CAZDSO01. The sequence continues at coordinate 1,102 of CAZDSO010000221.1, forward strand.
GTCCATGTGGACCTTCCCGGTCTCGAGATCGATCTCCACCTGGGAGACCTGGGCCCCGAACGAGAAGGCGGGAGAGACCATCCCCTTGCCGTGGGGGGTATAGAAACCCCGTCCGATCAGCTGCTGCCCCTCCTGGCCCCGCACGGCCACCTTGACGACCTCGAAGAGGTCCACGCCCCGCTTCGGTCTCTCCTTGAGGAAGATGCGCCCGTCCTTGGCCTCGAAGGCGTACACGATGTTGGGCATCATCATGCCCCGCGCCACCTCGAACAGCTGCTCCCGCAGGTCCTGGGCGGCCATCTTCACGGCGTTGCCCGTCATGAGCGTTTGCCGGCTGCCCCAGGCCCCCAAATCCGGCGGGCAGATCGACGTGTCCCCGGACGTCACCCGGACCATGTCCATGGGGACGCCCAGCTCCTCCGCGGCGATCTGCGCCATGACCGTGTCGGAGCCCTGCCCGATCTCCGAGGATCCCACGTAGACGTCCACGAAGCCGTCGACGCCCATGCGGATCATGGCTCCCGAAAAGGCGTAGGGGGTGTTGATCCAGTTGAAGACGCCGCCCGACATGAAACCGTAGCACCCCATGCCGATGCCCTTGCCGTGGGGCATCTTCCCCCGCTTCTCGCGCCACCCCGTGCTTTCCATGCTCCGCTCGATGCATTCCTGGATGCCGCAGCTGGCCACCTTGCAGTACCCCGGGATCTCGTAGCCGGGCGTCATGCTGTTCTTCAGCCGCAGCTCCGCCGGGTCCATCCCCAGATCCTCGGCGATCATGTCCAGCTGGGAATCGCACGTGAACTCCGCCTGGGGGCCGCCGAACCCGCGCATGGACGAGGAGGGCGACTTGTTGGTGTAGACGTGATAGCCGTTGTAGCGGTAGTTGGGAATGGAATAGGGGAAGGCCTGGAAGAACCCCGTGAGATAGAGCGCCGTCGGACCCATCCCGTTGTAGGCCCCCCCGTCCAGGATCGTCCTGGCCTCCTTGGCGACCAGCCGCCCGTCCTTCATGTAGCCGGTCTTGAGGTAGTACTTCATGGGCGTGCGGCGGCGCGTGGTTGCGAACTCCTCCTCGCGCGTGTACTCCAGGCGGACGGGCCTGCCCGCCATCTGCGAAAGCCGCGCGGCGCAGTACTGATCCTTGAACATCTCGATCTTGCCCCCCCACGCCCCCCCCACGTGCGGCCGGATGACCCGCACCTTGCCCTCCTCAAGCCCCAGGGCTCCCGCCAGCAGGATCTGGATGTAGTAGGGCACCTGCGTCGAGGTCCAGATCGTGACGCGCCCCGAAAAGCCCGTCGTCGCCACCGAGGCGTGAGGCTCCATGGCCGCGTGCGCCACCGGATGCAGCGTGAACTCGTCCTCGCGGACCCGATCGCAGCGCGAGAAGGCCTCGTCCACGTCGCCGTATTCGATGTGGCGCGTCTCGCTCACGTTGTGATCCACCGTGGCCCCCTCGTGGATGGCGGGCGCCCCGTCCTTCATGGCCTCGACCGGATCGAAGACCGCGGGCAGGAGCTCGTACTCCACGTCGATCAGCGTGAGCGCCTCCTCCGCGACGTCCTCGTCCACCGCCGCCACCGCCGCGATCTCGTCCCCGATGAAACGGACCTTGTCCCACGCCAGCGGGTACTCGTCCAGCAGGTGCTCGTACCGGCGCCAGTTCCCGTAGGGCTTCTTCAACGTGTCCGCGGCCGTGATCACCGCCTTCACGCCGGGCAACGCCCTCGCTTTCGTGACGTCCACGTTCAGGATCTTCGCGTGCGGGTGCGGGGAGCGGAAAATCCGGCCCTCCAGCATGCCCGGCAGCTGGACGTCCACCGTGTACTTCGCGGCCCCCGTCACCTTTTCCACGCCGTCCACCCGGCGGATCGGTTTCCCCAGAACGCTGTAGGGCTTCATGACTGCGCCTCCCGCATGCGCTTGGCGGCCGTGAGAATCGAATTGACGATCTTGACGTAACCCGTGCAACGGCAGAGGTTCCCGGCGATCTGATGACGGACGTCCTCCGCGGTGGGTTCCAGGTTCCGCGACAGCAGCTCCTGGGCCGCCATGATCATCCCCGGCGTGCAGAACCCGCACTGGAGGCCCCCCTCGTCCAGGAACGATTCCTGCAGGGGATGAAGCGTCCCCCCCTCGGCGACGCCCTCCACGGTCGAGACCTCCTTGTTCTCCACCTGGCAGGCCAGGACCGAACAGGCATTGACCACCTGCCCGTCCACCAGGACGGAACAGGAGGAGCAGGCCCCGCTGTTGCAGCAACGCTTGGTGCCCGTCATTCCCAGGTCCTCCCGGAGGACCTGGACCAGCGTTCGTCCGGGCTTGACGGCCACGGTCTTCGGATCGCCGTTGAGCGTGAAATGGAGCAGTTTCTTTTCCATGCCTTCGTCTCCGCTGCCTAGGTCCCCTTCGCCCGTTCGAGAGCGCGTCCGGCCGCTCTGTGCACGAGCACGCGGACCAGTTTCTTCTTGTAGGCCTCCGAGGCGGTGATGTCCGGGATGGGGGCGGTTTCCCCCGGGGCGGTGGCGGCGGCCTCCGCCAGAGCCTCGTCGGACGGCTCCTGTCCCCGGAGGACCTTCTCGGCCTCGAGGGCCCGGATGGGAACCGGCGCCACGCCGCCGAGCGCGATGCGGACATCCTCCACGCGCCGGTGGTCCTCCGTCAGGGTCAATCGAACGCCGGCCACGACGATGGGGGCGTCGCCTTCCACGTTGCGGAACTTCTCGTGGGCCACGCCGGAACGGGGAGGCGGCGCGGGGGCTTCCACGGCCGTGAGCAGTTCCTCGGGCTCCAGCACCGTCTCGTAATAGTCCACGAAGAACGCCTCGAGGGGGAGGCGGCGCTTCCCCTCGGGGCCGGCGATCTCCGCCTCGGCGTCGTAGGCCATCAGGACGGGGGCGGGGTCTCCGGTGGGATCGGCGATGCAGAGGTTTCCGCCCATCGTCCCCCAGTTCCGGATCTGGACCGAGGCGAGGTCGTGCTCCATCTCCCGGAGCACCGGCCAGGTCTCGTCCAGGGCCGAGGCGTCCTCCAGCGTCCGGTGGGAGGTGTTCGCGCCGATCCGGATCGACGCGCCGATCTGCAACCCGTCGAGCTCGGCGACGCCCTTGATGTCCACCAGGATCTCGGGGGCCATCAGCCCCTGCTTGAGGATGTTCAAGAGGGACTGGCCGCCGGCGATCACCTTCGCATCGTCCCCGTACTCGGAGAGGGCCTTCAAGGCCTCGTCCAGCGTCTTCACGGACGTTACGTCGAAGTCCATCATGGGATCATTCCTTCGTTTCGAGGGCCTTTTTCACGTTCTCCGCGATCTTGGCGCCCATCTTGTTCGCCGTGGCGCGCATGATCTTCTCGCCGAAGGTGGCGAGCTTGCCCACCACGCGCACGTTCATGGCGTATCCCACCTCGGTGGCATCGTCGCCGAGGTCCTTCAGGCTGACCGTGGTCTCCTGGTGGAAGCTGCCCGCCTTCAGGCGGTCGTGCCCGTCGCCCGAGGCCTTCATGTATTCGGGGACGCGCTTCTCCTCCACCTGGGTCCGGGCGAACATCTTCAGCGAGATGATTCCCACCTTCACCTTCATCACCGTGTCGAAGACGTCCTCCGACACCTCCTCGGCCGAGACGAATCCCGGCACGCAGGGCCCCATCGTCTTGGGGTTCACCATGAAGTCCCACACCCTCTCGACGGGGGCTTCCACCCGAAAGGTCTCTTCGATCTTCATGAGCGATGGTCTCCATTCCGGACCGATGAAAAGAGATATGGTAGGGAAAGCGCGGTGGAGTTCAAGGACGGTCTGGGGCGGAGGCTTTCGCGCTGCCGGCAAGTCGTTTGCCTCCCCTTCTTTCCGTGTCCCGCATGGCTGCGCCAATCCACCCTTCGACGGGCTCAGGGGGGTGGTGAGCAAGTTCGTCCTTCGACCGTTCGACCCCGGCTCACGGTCGATCCTACAATCTAGCCCGGATTATTCATGAAAACTACTGCGGTCGCCGCAAGCACATGATCTGCTTCGTCGCTGCGACGATTCCGGCCCTCACGTGGCGCTTTGGCCACGCTCCGGACCGGAATCGTCTTGCTCCTCGCATCTCAGGCACTTGCGGCAACCTCGCTACGTCTTCATGAATAATCCGGGCTAGAATCCCTACACGTCCCCGCGCCTCCGGCTGAAACCTGAAATCCTGCGCGTCTCGCTCGCGGATTTCCCTTGCCCTTCCCTCCCCGGCCCCGTACAAAAGGCCTTTCGTCGGGACGATGGGGGCGCGAGCCCGGACCGAGAACGGCGCCCCGCAAAACGTCCGGACACCCAGCGCATGATCGACTTCATCGACGGAAACGACGCCGTCGTCCGCGGCGCCCTGGACGCCGGCTGCGATTTCTTCGCCGGCTATCCCATCACGCCGGCCACCTCGATCCTCATCGGCATGATGCGCCACCTCCCCGCCCGGGGGGGGATCGCCGTCCAGGCCGAGGACGAGATCGCTTCCATGGGATTCTGCATCGGCGCGGTCATGGCGGGGCGCCGGGCGCTGACCGCCACCAGCGGGCCGGGCCTGTCCCTCTACAGCGAGAACGTCGGGCTGGCGATCATGGGCGAGACGCCCCTGGTCATCGTGGACGTGCAGCGCCAGGGGCCCGCCACCGGCTCGGCCACCATGGGCGCCCAGGGCGACGTCCAGTTCGTGCGGTGGATCACCTCGGGAGGCTACCCCATCATCGCCCTGGCCCCGGCCTCGGCCGCGGAATGCTACTGGATGACCTTCGAGGCCTTCGCCCTCTCGGAAAGGTTCCGGGTTCCCGTCTTCGTGCTGATCGACAAGGAACTCGGCCAGACCCGCGAGAAGATCGACTTCGACGCCCTCCCGCCCACGCCGGCGATCGAGAGGAAACACGCCCCGGCCGACAACGACTTCCTCCCCTACGGTTTCTCCTCTCCCGAAGAGACGCCGCCCCTCTCCCCCTTCGGCGGACCGAACCTCCTCCGGTACACCACTTCCATGCACGACAAGACGGGGTACCTCACCAAGGACCGGACCCGGATCCAGGAGATGATGGAGCATCTCGAACAGAAAATCCTCGCGTACGCGGACGATTTCAGCCGCGCCGACGTGGATGCCGCGGACGGCGCCCGGTGCGTCTTCCTCTCGTATGGGACCTCCTCCCGGTCGGCGCTCGAAGCAGCCCGGCGGGCGCGAACGGCCGGCGTCCCCGTCACCGTGGTGACGGTCAAGACCCTCTGGCCCGTCCCCGAAGCCCTCATCCGGTCCGCGTGCGCCGGCGCGGAGACGGTCGTGGTGGCGGAGCAGAACCTGGGCGACTACGCGCGCGAGATCGAACGGATCCTGCCGGGTACCGACGTTCGTCTGGCGCGAAGAATGGACGGGCGCATCCTCCCGCCGGATCTGATCCTCGAGACGGCGGGGCTGGAAGCGCCGGAGAGCGGGACATGACCCACGATGCCTGAGACCTTCTTGAATCCGGACATCTCCCTGCCGTTCTGCCCGGGTTGCGGGCAGGCGAAGGTGGTGCGCGCGCTGGACCGGGCCCTGGCCTCGACCGGGCTTCCCGCGGACGGAATCGTCGTGGTCACCGACATCGGCTGCTCGGGCCTGTCCGACCGGCACTTCACCACGCATGCCTTCCACGGGTTGCACGGGCGTTCGATCACCTACGGGACGGGGATCAAGCTGGCGCGGCCCGATCTCGAGGTGGTGGTGCTTCTCGGCGACGGGGGATGCGGCATCGGCGGCACGCACCTGATCAACGCTGCCCGGCGGAACATCGGGCTCACGGTCCTGGTCTCCAACAACTTCAATTTCGGCATGACGGGAGGCGAGCATTCCGTCACCACGCCGCAGGGGGGGCTGACCTCCACGACGCCGTGGGGCAATCCCGAGATCCCGCTCGACCTCTGCCGCCTGGTGGAATCCTCGGGAGGGACGTTCGTGGCCCGGAGTTCCGCCTTCGATCCGGACCTGGAGGGGCTCCTCTTGCGGGCCCTCCGGCACGAGGGCTTCGCCTTCGTGGACGTGTGGTCGGTCTGCTCGGCCTACTTCGGTCCGCGCAACCGTCTCACGCCCCGGGCGGTGAAGGAGATGGCGGAGGCCTCGGGCATGGGGACGGGGGTCCTTCACGAGACCGAACGTCCGGAATTCTCCTCGGCGCTGAGGCGCCTGGCGGAGAAGGCCGAAGCGTCCGCCTTCCCCGGCATCCAGCCGGGGGCGCCCGCGTCGCTCGACAAGCCCTCGGGCCTCGTGATCGCGGGGAGCGCGGGCCAGCGGGTCCGCTCGGGCGCGTCCCTGCT
>CAZDSO010000222.1:0-7246 GCA_964508045.1 uncultured Planctomycetia bacterium
GGCGGCGGCGGAGACCCTCGCCCTCCAAGGCGGTCGTCGATCATGGTTTTTCCCGGGTTTTCGGAGCAGGAATTCAGGAATCCGAATGGATGAATGGGATTGCAGACTTCCGATCAGACGAGAAACACGCCGTCGCGCAGGAAGGGCTTCCCGTCGACGAGGACCTCTCCGCCCTTGCGGATGTCGCAGACGAAATCCAGATGGATCGCGGAATGGTTCTTCCCCTCGGTCTCGGGGTAAGACTCGCCCATGCCGAGGTGGACCGTCCCCCCGATCTTCTCGTCGAAGAGGAGGTTGCGCGTGAAACGGTCGACCGACTCGTTGCAGCCGATGCCGAGTTCGCCGGCGTGACGCGCCCCCTCGTCCAGCGCGAACATCTTCTCGAGAAGGTCGAGGTTCTTGGCCGCCTCCGCCTTCACCACGCGCCCCTTCTCGAAATGGAACGTGATGTCCTCGACCTCCCGACCCTCCAGGATGGCGGGGTAGGTGAAGCGGATGACGCCGTCGACCGCGTCCTCCACCGGGCCCATGTAGATCTCGCCGTCCGGCAGGTTCACCTCCCCGGCGCTCACGCAGACCTTGCGCTTTCCGATCTTGAGCGTCAGGTCCGTCCCCGGTCCGTGGATGCGGACCTCCTCGGGCCGCTGGACGGACTCGGCGCGGGCGCGGAGGGTTTCCCGGAACCCCTTCCAGGCGCCGACGGGGTCGTCCTCCTCGCAAAGGCACGCCCGGTACACGAAGGCCGAGAAGTCCTCCAGGGACATCTCCGCCTCCTGGGCGAAGGCGTCGGTGGGGTAGGTGAGGACGTTCCAACGCTGCTTTCTCTTCCGGTCCTTGAGCGGCTGGCGCGCCTTGCGCACGCGCCCGATCTTCGCCCCGTCCACCCCGGAAAGGGCCCGCGTGTTCGACGAGGCGGCCACGTTCACGCTGCATTGAACGTGCTCGGCCTCGAAGAGGTCGATCTCGCCGAGATGCCCGAGCTGCTCGTCGGACGCGTTCCGGTAGAAGATCTCCGCCTCGCCCGGCAGGGAGACCTTGAGCCGCGGAAAGGCGCCCGCCCGGAGCGCCTTCTCGTAGATCGCCAGGATCAACGGAGCCCCGGGCGAAGGGCCCCCGATGGTGACCGTTTCCCCCCGTTTCAGCGCCAGGCTGTAGTCCACCACGATGTCCGCGAGTTTCGAGAGTCTGGGATCGTTCATCCGTCCTCCCCGGCGGGTCCCGGGAAGCGCCCGCGCCCCGCCTTGCATGAGAAAAAGGAGAAGAGCATAGCACAGGGCGGGGCGGAAGGGGAAGCGGAACGTGAGCCGAGCGTTTCGCGCTGTCGGCAAGTCGTGGCGTGCTGCAACGTTTTCTGCTCTTCGGCAACGCTGATGCGCCACTCCGCAACCGCTACGTGGCTCACGACGAACGTCAGCCCGCGCCCAATCGAAAATCGAAAAACTCCAATCTCCAATCTGGAATCTACAATCCCTACGCGTCCCCGCTCCTCCGGCTGCAATCTGAAATCGGGATTCCCTGCCCGTCCCGCTGTGAGCGTCGCCCCCGCCCATCACGAATCCCCCCCCCCGCTTGCATCCTCACCGCTTTCATGCGAAGGTTCAGCGCGAATCCCGGAATGCGAGACATGCCTGAACCCGAACGATACCAGGAAACGATGAGACGCCCCCTCCTGCACGGGGCCCTGGGGGCCGTTCTGTTCCTGACGGCCCTCCTGGTCGGCTTCCGAGGCCTCGTCATCGCCATCGGCGTGCTGGGAGGCCTTCTCCTGCTCGGAAGCCTATGGGGGTTCCTCCGGAACGTGCTGGGAAGGGCCGACCATATCGTCCTCTCCGACGAGGCCGTGGACTACGTCCATCCCCTCAAGCCCGAGAGGAACCGGAACGTCCCCCTCGAACAGGTGCAGGACGTGGCGCTGGACGTGGGAAAGATCGGGAGAGTGAAAGAGCAGCGGATCATCCTCACGCTCAAGGACGGGTCCACGTGGACCTTCGGCGAGCGGTTCATGGAAGCCCGACGCCTCGAAGCGTTCCTGCAGGACATCCGGGAACGGATGAGCCGGCTGTAGGGACCGGCGCTGAAATCTGAAATCTCCAATCCAAAACCAGGCTGAAAGAATGTCCGCCATCCGCCATCCCCGATCCGAAATCGAGGAAAGCCTCCCCTCCGTCGAGCTGATCTGCCTCGGCTGCGCCAAGAACCTCGTCGACGGCGAGCGGCTTCTCGGCCACCTCGGCGCGGCCGGCTTCCCCCTCGCCCTGGTCCCGGGCGAGGCCGACGTCGTCCTCATCAACACCTGCGGGTTCCTGGCCGAGGCCGTCGAGGAGTCGCTGGACGTCATCGAGGAGGAACGCGCGCGCAAGGAGGCCGGGGAGCGGAAGGCCGTCATCGTGCTCGGTTGCCTGCCCTCCCGCGTCGGGGCCGAAGGGGCGGTGGACGGCGTCGACGGCTGGTTCGGCATCGGCGACCCGAGGGAGATCGAGAAGCGCCTGCGCGACCTGGGGACTGACGAAGGCTCGCCGCGCCGGGCCCGCGCCGTGTCCAACCGCTTCCTCCCCCCCAAGCGCCTGAAGGCCGAAGGCGGCCGCCTGCGGCTCACGCCTCCGCACTGGGCCTACCTTCGCATCACCGAGGGGTGCGACAACCGGTGCCGGTATTGCACGATCCCGGCGATCCGCGGCCCCCTGCGCTGCAAGCCCCTCGAAGACATCGTGAAGGAAGCGGAAGAGCTGGCGGGCTCCGGCATGCGGGAGGCCGTGCTCATCGGCCAGGACACGGCGGCGTGGCGCGACGAGACGGGGCGGGGCCTCGAGGCCGTGATCGAGGCCCTCCACGGCGTCGAAGCGCTCGAAGCGATCCGCGTCCTCTACGCCCACCCCGCCCACGTCACCCCCGCGATCGTGGACGCCCTCGCTTCCGGCGGCAAGGTCCTTCCATACCTGGACCTGCCCGTCCAGCACGCGTCCGATCCCGTGCTGCGGGCCATGGGCCGGCGCACCTCCGCCGGAGACCTCGAAAGCCTCGTGGAAACCCTCCGCGAACGGATCGAGGGCCTGGTCCTGCGCACCACGGTCATGGCGGGCTTCCCCGGCGAGACGGAGGAGGATTTCGAGACCCTTCTCGGCTTTCTGGAAAGGACGCGCATCGAGCGGTGCGGCGTCTTCGCCTACTCCCCCGAGGCGGGAACGGAAGCGGCCGGGTTTCCCGGACGCGTGGACCCCGGAACCGTCGAAGCGCGCGCGGACGCGCTCCGGACGCTGGCCGCGAAGCTGCGCGACGATTTTCACGAACGCCGCGTGGGCGCCGAGGCGAGAGCCGCCGCGGACGGCAGGGAGGCGGGCGTGGCCCTCTGCCGCACCTACGCCGAGGCCCCCGAGGCCGATCCCTACGTCCTCGTGCCGGGAGACGCCCCCCCCGGACACGCCGGGACGGTGCGGATCACCGGCATCGAGGGCCCGGACCTGAGGGGGGAATGGGTAGGTTGAGAGACGCGTAGGGATTTCAGATTTCAGTTTCAGACGCTTCTTGTGGGAGGCGTGTGTCCCGGGCCACGCGGGGTTTCGGCCCGGGGCCACGGCGATTCCGCGGCGACGGCTGAAATCTGGAATCTCTTCTCGCCGCTCCTTGCCACTAGCGCCCCTCCCCGGAGGCGATGGAGGGAATGCGGACGACCACCTCCCGTTTCTCCCCCTTGCGCATCACCACCTCGAAGCCGTCATAGGTGTGCCCGTAGTCGGGCCAGCAGACGATCAGGCGGTGGCGGCCGGGCCCCATGGGTCCGGAGCGGAACCGGCCGTCGCGGTCGGTCTGGCAGCAGGCGCCCATGCAGGTGCCGGTGGTGCCGTCCTCGTAGACGCGATGGATGTGGATCTTGCAGATCGGGCACGGTTCTCCCCCGGGATCCAGGAGAAGCCCGGTGAGAATCGCCGGGGGGAGGAAGGTGAGCGTGAAGGGGCCTTCGCCCTCGGGCGGGACGCGACGTTTCGCGTTCGGGTATCGATGGTGGCCGGCGCGCAACCAGCCGGCCCAGCGCGGAACGTTCTCGATGGCGAAGCTACCGTCCTCGCGGGTCTTGGTGTGGAGGAGCGTCCAACTGTGGAATCCGAAGGAAACCTGCAACCCCTTCATGGGCATGCCCTCAGGGTTCTCGATCTTGCCCCGCAGGGTACGGCCCTCGACGGGTTCGAGCAGGCCGAGCTCGACCGTCTCCCCGGGTTTCGGGCGGAAGGGACCGCGAACCACGGGCGTTCGGCCGGGTGCGATGGATGCGACCTTCACCTCCGCGCTTCCTTCCGGGTACCGGTCCCACGGGATGGAAAACACGCCCTCCTTGTCCAGCCGGGCCGGGTAGGTACGGTGGCCTTTCTTCCAGAAGACGGCCAGCTGGACGCGGTCGGGAGGGAGATCGGGATCCGCCGGCGCGATCCGGCCCCGGAAGACGGGGACCGGAACCAGCGCGATCCTCAGCCCCGCCTCCCCGGCGGTCACCGTTCGCCGGTGTTCGGCATATCCGGGCGCGCCGACCGTGATCCTCGCCTTTCCCGCCGGCAGCCCTTCCACGCGGAAGGTCCCGTCCTTCCCGGCATTCACCTTGTAGTAGGGCGAGGCGATCAGGACCTTCTCCGGCCAGGCCACCACGTGGCCCCGGGGGAGAGGGTCGCCCTTGCGATTCAGGATCGTTCCCGAAATGGACAGACAGGGGGGCGCCTCGATCCGGAGGGTGCGCGACGATCCCGGCTCGAGGTCCACGGGGCGGGTGAAGGGCCGGACGCCGCTTTTCATCAGCATCAGGACGATGCGTCCGGCGGGGACCTTCTCGAAACGCGCCCGTCCCCTCCCGTCGGTCCGTTCTTCAAAGGGCCCGCCGGTCCGGCGGCACACCGGGTCCCGCAGGCCCCGCCACAGCCCGATCTCGACCCCCTCGATCGGTTCGCCGGCGGCGTCCACGACCTCGATCTCGAGATCCGCCACGCCGCGGATGACGAGATCGCGGTTCCGCACGACGCCGGGAGACCCCGAAACGAAGGACGCGCTGCAGTCCCAGACGCCCCCGGGCGTGATCCCCACGAGGACGACCTCTTCGTCCACGGGGACGGTATCGATGTCGAAGGCGCCGTCGAGGCCGGACAGGATGGCGCCGTGGAATCGGAGGAAAAGACGGATGTCCTCTTCCGTTTCGGGGGGGGCCTGGAAGGGGATGGGGTTGTGAAGCCGGTCGACCGGCGCGACCCCCACGAGGGCCTCGGGGATCGCCTCGTTGCCCGGGCCGGCCACGACGCCCCGGACGCGGGTCGCGGCTTTCAAGCGGATCGGCGCCCCCGCTTCCTCGAAGAAGGGTTGATGCCAGGCGGTGATCCTCCCCGGCGCCGATACGCGCAGATAGAGCATGCAGCCGAGGGGGGGCGCGCGGGTCTCGAAGGCTCCGTCCGCGTCCGTCCGGACCGTTTTGAGATGCTCCCCCTGCTCGAGGTCCCGGAAGGTCATGAGGATCTCGAGCCTCCACAGCTCGACCTCGGCCCCTTCGATCGGATCGCCGGTTTCTTCCGCTTCCACGCGCCCGGTCAAGGGCTCCAGATCCTCGCTTGCGGACGGCCCGGCCGTCTCCCCGTCTTCCGGGGGAGAGAGGGTTTCGGCCGGCGCCGGGGCGCGGGCCGCTTCCGGGCTTTCGTGGGCCCGGAGCGGGAACGTTTCCGTTGCCCCGCCGGCTTCCCTTCCCTCGCTTTTCCCGACGCGGATCGTCTCGGCGTCCCGTCCGATCCAGAGGAGCAGGATCGCGCCGGCGAGCGCCGCCGCGGCGAGCAGGGCGGGAACAACTCTCTTGTCCGGCATAGCGTTTTCCTGAAACCGCCGATCGGTCTTCCCTTCATTCTACGAAAAAGTCCTCGCTCGGTCCGCTACGTCCTCCGCCTCCTTTGCGTTGATCCCGGTCTATTTTCGTGTTTTTGTGTTTGAGGCGTTTGGGTTGCGGCCCTGCTGCTTTCTGGTTTGAAATGCCTTGGCTGAAATCGGATTCACTGCTCCGAAAACACGAAAAAATCATGATCGGTGACCGCCTTGGAGGGCGAGGGTCCTCCCGAGCCCAAATCATGGCTCTCCAGCCCGTACTACGCCGATCGGCTCTTGCAAGGGCTACGTAGGGTCCTCCGTAGCTCTCGCAACCACCTGCAAGCGAAGGAGGAGGGGCTCACCCTCCAAGTTTTCATGGTTTCCGGGAGAGCCGAAGGCTCATGGCCGGCTGAAATCGCCCCCCCCCTGGGCGGGAGAACGTCAGACCATCGCCGCGAGCTTTCCCTGCTGGCAGAGCGCGAGCAGGTCCATGGTGACGGCCACGGTGCCGTGGAGGATCACGCCGCCCCAGATGGAGCGGGTCCGAAGGGCCATCAGGCCCAGGATCAGGCCGGCGAAGATCGCGGCGTTGGCTTCCAGGAAGGGTTTCTGGAAGTGGATCATGGCGTAGGGCACGGTCATGACGAGCACGGCGGTGTTGCCGAGCTCCTTTTCGAGGGGGAAGAGGAGAAAGCCCCGGAAGAAGTACTCGAGCCCGAAGAACTGGAAGACGTAGAGGGCTTCCCACACGATGAGGAACTTCACGGCCTGGCCCACGCCGGGGTTGAAGGGGTAGGTGGAAAGGAAGGCGGGCCGCAGGGAGGAGAGGTAGACCAGGGGGAGCACGCCCAGAAGGAGCAGGGCGTAGATCCAGGCGTGCCGGGGCAGGGAGCCGAGTCGGAGGCCCAGATCGAGGGGGCTTCGTTTCAGGAAGAGGGCGGAGACGACGGTGGGGGGGACGACGTAGAAGAAGACGCTGGCCAGGGCCCAGAAAGCGAGGTCCGCGAGCCAGGGCTCGCCGAACAGGAGGCGCTGCAGGGCCTGCTTCGCGCCCGGCCACACGGCGGGCCGGATGAGGAAATGGCCGGCGACGAGGCAGAAGCCGGCGGTGAGGTAGACGGCGGTGGCCCTTCCGCCGAAGGGGAAGCGCCAGCGGGGTTGTGGCGGGACCGGGTCCTCGGGGATCGCGAATTCGGGTTCCGGCTCCTCCATGACGTCCCATGGTGTCAAAAACGGCGGAGAAATCCAGGGCGCGGGCTGACGTTCGTCGTGAGCCACGGAGCGGTTGCGGAGTGGCGCAGCAGCGTTGCCGAAGAGCATAAAACGTTGCAGCACGCCACGACTTGCCGACAGCGCGAAACGCTCGGCTCGAGGTATTCGCGCTGTAGTCATTTTCGAGGTCCGCCGGCCTGCTCCGGGCTGC
>CAZDSO010000223.1:0-7180 GCA_964508045.1 uncultured Planctomycetia bacterium
CGACGTGAACTTCTGCTCCCGGGTCCCGAGGCCCTTGGACCTCGCCATGGAGATGGTCACCAGGGTGGTCACCATCCCCGCCACGATCGTGATGATCGCAAGTGCCAAAAGCAGAATGGAGCCTCGTTCGGAAGGCTGGGCCATGCCGACCTCCTTGGCATCGTTTCGTTATGAAGAAGCTGAGCGAATAAAAATCACAAGTGAAATTATAGCAAAAAATACACCGAAGGACTTTATTTTTAGATATTTATATCTTCTTAAATATAAAGGAGATACATCTCCACTATTTTTTTTGTCTCTGCAGACTTCCAAAAAAGCAAAAACATGTTCCTTCATCTTGTTACGTTGTTACAAAACAATACGCTTTGGGCCAGAAAAAAAACAAGCCCGACTCCCTGCGATCGGGGCCACCCCGCCCCGCGAAACCGGGAAAGACGAGAAAATCCCCCACGATGCCGACGAGGGGAAGCAAATCGAGCCCGAAAAGGATATCATCTGCAAAGGAGAAACGGCAGTTCCTTGAAAGGCGAACCCCCGTGCCCCAGGACGACGCTTCCGCCCCGTCCCGCCGCCGGAGGCGACCCCTTTCGGACGTGGAGTCCCTCTCTCCCGAAACGCTGGCGGCGCTCATCGATCACACCAACCTGAAAGCCTTCTCCACCCCGGAGAAGATCCGCCAGATCTGCGAGGAAGCCCTCGCGTACGGGTTCGCGACCGTCTGCGTGAATCCGGTCCACGTGGAAGCGGCCGCGCGCGTCCTGGAAGGCAGCGCCGTGGGAACCTGCACCGTCGTGGGCTTTCCCCTCGGCGCCTCCCGGAGCGAGGTGAAGGCCTTCGAGACCGACAGGGCGGTCAAGGACGGCGCCGGGGAGATCGACATGGTGATCAACGTCGGCGGGGTGCGGGCCGGCGAGGAGGACGCCGTGCTCCGGGACATCCGCGGCGTCGTCGAAGCCTCCGGCGACAGGCTCGTGAAGGTCATTCTCGAGACCTGCTACCTCACCGACGAGCAGATCGTCCAGGCCTGCCGGTTGAGCCGCGAGGCCGGCGCCGACTACGTGAAGACTTCCACCGGTTTCGGGGCCTTCGGCGCCTTCGAGCGTCACGTGAGGCTCATGCGGGAAACCGTCGGTCCGGACATGGGCGTCAAGGCCTCCGGCGGCGTCTCCGACTTCCGCGAAGCCCTGCGGATGCTCCGCGCCGGCGCTTCCCGGCTCGGCGTGAGCGCCTCCATTCCCATCGTGGAAGGATTCCGGGCGCTGCGGTACACGGCCGGGTGGCTCGCCGAGGAAGTCCCCTGCCGCCTCTGCCCCAGCCGCGCGGCCGACATCTCCAAACTTCCCAAGGAGCTCTTTCTCTATTACAAGGCGGCCTGTCTCGATTGCCCGCACCGGGAGCACAACCGGTTCTACGACTGAGCGGCGGAGAAAGGAGCGCGGCATGCATGGTTGGCGCGGCAGGATCCTGGACGTGGACCTCTCGTCCGGGACGTTCTCGACACGGAAACCCGACGAGCGGTGGTGCCGCGCGTTCCTCGGGGGGCGCGGGCTGGGCGTTCGCATGCTGGCCTCGGAGGTTCCGGCGGGACTCGATCCGCTCGACCCGGCGATGCCGCTTTTCTTCCTGACGGGGCCGCTCACGGGAACGACGTTTCCCACGGCGGGCCGTTTCGTGGTGGTCTCCCGCTCCCCGCTGACGGGGACGGTCTTCGACGCGCATTCCGGCGGCTCCTTCGGGGCGGCGCTGGCGGCGGCGGGGTGGGACGGGATCCGGGTGACGGGCCGCGGGGGGGGGCCGTGCTACCTGTTCGCGGAAGACGGCCGGGCGGAGCTTCGAGACGCCTCGCACCTGGCCGGTCTGGAAACGCACAAGACGCGCGACCGCATCCTGGAAGAGACGCCCCGGGGGACGCGGGTGGCCTCGATCGGCCCGGCGGGGGAGAAGAAGGTGCTCCTGGCGGCCATCATGAACGACCGGGACCGGGCGGCCGGCCGGGGCGGCCTGGGGGCGGTGATGGGCGCCAAGAACCTCAAGGCGATCGCCGTCCGCGGCACGGGGAAGCCCTCGCCGGCGGACCCGGCCCGCCTGGACGCGGTCCGGAAACGGGCGACGAAGGTCGTGAAGAAGAACCCCGTCACGGGGACCGCCCTGCCCACGCTGGGCACGGCGGTGCTGGTGGACATCATCAACCAGCACGGCATGTTTCCCACGGAGAACTTCCGCGGCGGCGTGTTCGACGACGCCGAGGGGATCTCCGGGGTCAAGATGGCCGAGCGCATCGTGGTCGACAAGTCCGCCTGTTACGCCTGCCCCATCGCCTGCGGGCGTCGCACGCGCACATCGGAGGAAGAGGGGGAAGGGCCGGAATACGAGACGGTCTGGGCCTTCGGCGCCCAGTGCGGCGTGAACGACCTGGAAGCGGTGGCGCACGCGAACTACCGGTGCAACCGGCTCGGTCTCGACACGATTTCGGTGGGCAGCACGATCGGTTGCGCCATGGAGCTCGCCGAGGAAGGGCTTCTTCAGGACGGTCCGCGCTTCGGGGACGCCCGGGCGGTGGTGGATCTCGTGGAGAAGATCGGGCGACGCGAAGGGCTGGGGGAAGCGCTGGGGGTAGGATCCCGCCGGCTGGCGGAGTCGCGCGGGAAGGCCGAGGCGGCGATGCACGTGAAAGGGCTCGAGATCCCCGCCTACGATCCCCGGGGCGCGCAGGGCCAGGCGCTCGCCTATGCCACCTCGAACCGGGGCGGTTGCCACCTTCGCGCCTACATGATCTCCACCGAGATCCTGGGACAACCCTGCCCCATGGACCGCTTCCGCACGGCCGGGAAGGCCGAGGTCTGCGCCTTTTTCCAGCACCTGTCCGCCGTGGTGGACTCCCTGATCCTGTGCCGCTTCACCCAGTTCGCCCTTCCCGTGGACGTCTACGCGGAGGCGTTCTCGGCGGCCACGGGCGTGGACGTCTCCGCAGAAGAGATCCTGGAAGCCGGCGAGCGCATCTGGAATCTCGAGCGCCTCTTCAATCTGCGGGAAGGCTTCGGCCGCCGGGACGACACGCTTCCTCCCCGCCTGCTCGAGGAACCCCTCGACCGGGGCCCCTCGCGGGGGCGTTGCCCCGAACTCGCCGGCATGCTCGAGACGTATTACCGCCTGCGGGGCTGGGACGAAGACGGCGTGCCGACGGCCGAGACGCGGGCGCGTCTCGGCCTCGAGCGGCTGGGCTCGTAGCCCTTCACGGCGAAGAAGGTTCCCGGATTGGAGATTTCAGCGGTAACCGCTCTGGCGCTGAAATCAGGTGGCTGAAACCTGGAATCTCCAATCCCCAAACGAAATGCCCTACACCTTCCTCGAGCGGCTGACGTTCCGGGCCGGCGCCCTGGCCGGCGCCCTGGTCATCCGGCTTCTCCACCGCAGCTGCCGGGTGACGGTGGTGGGGCCGCGCGGCGCCGCCGCTGCAGACCCCGTCGCCCTGCGCCCGGGCGACGTGCCCATCTACGTGGCCTGGCACCAGCGGATGTTCGCCTATTTCGAGTACCTGGGGCGACGGCACGTGGCCGTGATGATCAGCCGATCCCGCGACGGGGAACTGGTCAGCCGGGCGGCCGCGCACCTGGGCTTCCGGTCCATCCGCGGATCGTCGACCCGCGGCGGCGCGAAAGCCCAGCGGGAACTGGTCCGGGTCCTCCGGAACCGCCGGCCGGTGGGCTTTCTGGCCGACGGGCCGAAAGGCCCGGCGCGGCGGGCCAAGCCGGGCTCCGTCGCGGCGGCCGCCACGACCGGCGACCCCATCGTTCCGCTGTCCTGGAACGCGGACCGGAAGTGGGTGCTGAACAGCTGGGACCGGTACTTCATTCCCAAGCCCTTCTCCCGCCTCGTCCTCTACGTCGGAACGCCGGTCCGGGTCTCACGCGGCGCGGGCAAGGCGGAGCGGGAAGGGGCCCGCCGGCGCCTGGAGGAGGCGCTGGACAGGCTCTGCGAGGAAGCGGACGCACACTTCGCGGAACCGTCCTGCAAGGGCCCGAACGCTCGGGTTGCGGGTCCAAGCGGATCGGTCCTATAATCTGGGCCATGCCGAATGCCGATGCGCCAGACGAAACCCCGCCGAAGGACGTGGACGATTCCGGATTTCCACGCATCCCGGGCTACCGGATCCTCTCCAGGATCGGCGCCGGCTCCTTCGCGGACGTCTACAAGGCCATCCAGCTCAAACTGCAGCGGACCGTGGCGCTCAAGGTCCTTCCCCCCATTCTCGCTTCCGAACGGGAAGCCCTGGAGAACCTCATCCGGGAAGCCCGGGCGGCCGCCCGCATCTCCCATGAAAACATCGTCGCCGTCTACGACGTGGGCGTGGCCGATCAATGGGCCTTCTTCGCCATGGAATTCGTCGACGGCAACTCGCTGGAGAAGCTGATCCGCCGCGGCGGCCCGATGGACGAGCGAAGAGCCCTCCAGATCGGCCTGCAGGTCGCCCGGGCCCTGGAGCACGCCTGGAACTTCCGGATCATCCACCGGGATATCAAACCCTCCAACATCCTCATCAACCGGCGCAGCGTCGTCAAACTCTGCGACCTCGGGTTCGCCCGGGGCGTCCTCTCCGAAAGGGACAAGGAGAACCAGGGACTGACCGTCGGCACGCCGCATTACATTTCCCCCGAGCAGGCGAGAGGGCTCTCCGAAACCGACATCCGCTCCGACATCTATTCCCTCGGCGCCACGCTC
This sequence comes from uncultured Planctomycetia bacterium, assembly GCA_964508045.1. GTDB lineage: Bacteria > Planctomycetota > JAKEIC01 > JAKEIC01 > CAZDSO01 > CAZDSO01. The sequence goes on from CAZDSO010000223.1 coordinate 4,720, forward strand.
TACCACGCCGTCACGGGCAAACCCCCTTTCACGGGCGATTCCATCCCCGAGATCATGGCCAAGCACGTCTCCGAGGACCCCGTGCCCGTCAACGTCCTCGTCGAGCATCTCACCCCCCCCACCGTCCATTTCATCTCCAGGATGATGGCGAAGGACCCCGCGCGGCGGTATGATCCGGCCACCCTGGTGAAGGATCTGGAAGCGAACCAGAGCGGCGAATTCCGCGTTCCCGCCGGTTCCTTTTCCGATTCCTCCCTGGCCCTGCTGGCCCAGGAAAACCGGGGCAAAAAAACCCGCGGACGGAAATCGCCCTCGGGGCGGCATGTGAAGAAACGGACCCGGAAGAAGAGGATGGGTCGAAAGAAAAGGCGCTCCTGAATGGCTTCCAAGAAAAACAAGAAGAAACGGGGACCGAAATCCACCCCCGCCCCCCCGCCCGCCCCCTCTCCCGATCCCCCGTCTCCCCACCCGACGCCCCCGATGGACCCAGGAGCCGTCATGGTGCTGGCCGTGGCTTTCCTCGCCGGCGCTTCCCTCATGGCCCTCGAGATCGTGGGCGGAAGAATCGTCGCGGCCCGCTTCGGAAGTCACGTCTTCGTCTGGGGCGGGCTGATCGGCATCTTCATGGGCGCCTTGAGCGTGGGCTATTTCCTCGGGGGAAGGCTCTCGGATCGTTTCCCCAGCTTCCAGGCCATGGGCGGCGTCCTTCTGGTCGCCGGAGCCGGCGTGCTTGCCGTCTCCCTGGTGTGTGATCCCCTCTGCGAATGGATGGGCAACCGCTTCTTCGCGCACAACGCCCGGCTTGCGAACCGGTGGAATCCCACGCTGGCCATCCTCCTCATCTTCAGCGGTCCGGCCCTCTGCCTGGGAAGCGTCGCTCCCTTCACCGTCCGGCTGCTTGCGAAGGAACTCGGCACCATGGGCCGCGTCACGGGCCGCGTGTACGCCTTGAACGCCCTCGGAAGCATTTTCGGGACCCTGGTGACCGCCTTTTTCCTGATGGGCGTCATGGGAAACCGTTCCATCCTTCTTTCGTTGGGCGTCCTGGTCCTTCTTCTGGCCGTTGTCGTGATGGGGGGCGGACGGTTTCTCCGGCAAGGCGGTCTCGAGCATTTTCGCTAGGCCGATGTTCGTGTCTAAAAAATTTTCCCTTTTTGTGCATCCTCTCGCCCGGGCGTGTAAGATAGGAGGGTGGATTCGGAACTAAGACGATAGGGATGGAAAGCGTATTCTGAGAGTTTTTTGTTTCTCCAGGAGGCAAGATGAACAAGTTCGCGATCATGGGATGTCTCCTTCTGGGTGCTCTGGCCTTCGTGGCGTCCGAGCACCTGGAAGCTGGGTGATGCCCGGGTGGCGGTGGCGCCCCGAGGCCGGCGGGGGGCGGATCCGGAGGCGGATCCCCGAGGCCGAGTGGCGGCTCCCCTGGTGGCGGATCACCAGGACCTACGCGGGGAACCCCGACATCGAGGAATCTCAGCAGCAACGCCTTTGGAGGCAAGATCAAGTGGATCGACTCCGAGGGCAAGGCCACGCCGGAGTTGACGGGCACATTCTCCGAGGAGGAGAAGAAGGAGAACGAGAAGGGCAAGGACCAGATCTACGAGATTCGCAAGGCCGCCGAGGAGATGAAGCCCATCCTCGTGTATTTCCACAAGCCCAAGGATCTCCTGGCGTTCGGGAAGAAGAAACGCAAGGATCCCCAGGTGGAGGCCTGCGAGGATCTGGACAAGGACCTGTGGAAGCGTTGGGTGATCACGGAGCTCTCGAAGGAATTCGAGTGCGTCCGGGTGAACATCCGCAAAGCGGACAGGTCGATGCTGCGGAAGAACCGGGTGGCCCGGGCTCCCGTGGTCATGATCCTCAACTTCGAGCTCCGGCCCATCTACTTCACGCCTTCCCCGCGGTTGCGGTACAGCACCCTGGCCAAGGTGATGGAGCGTGCCCGCCAGCGGATCGAGAGGGACGTGAAGAAACTGGCCAGGAGCAATGAAGACACGGATCTGGTGAAACGAGCCAAGATCCGAGCCGAGGTGATCAAGCAGCGGGATTATTACAGCATAGGGGCGGAGGCCCTCGGCGAGTGGAACTGGAGGAAGGCGGAATCGAACTTCAAGGCCGGGCTGGCGATCGAACAGGAGACGGACTGGAGGGACAAGTGCCAGAACGGGCTTCTGGAGATCAAGGCCGGGAAGGCCCTCGAGGAAGCCGAGAGGCTGATCGACTACCGCCGTTACAGGATGGCCAAGAAGGCCATCGAGCAGATCGTGAAGAAGTACAAGGAAGCCAAGTACTTCCATGCTTTGGCGGTGGACCGGCTGAAGTACCTGGAGAGAAAGGTGAAGACGAAGAAGAAGTAGGTTTCCGGGGCTTCCGCGTGGATGTCAGGGCGGGCCGGTCGCAAGGCGGGCCCGCCCTTCTTTTTTTTTCGTGGGGCCCCTTTGTTGTAAGAAATATGGTAAGA
>CAZDSO010000224.1:0-7112 GCA_964508045.1 uncultured Planctomycetia bacterium
CCCGCCTCCGGCCCCCAAGGAGGAGGAGGAGATCGGCATGGAAACGCTGGGCCCCGACATCGAACCCGGTCCTCCCGCCGCCGCCGGGGAGGATAAGGACACCTCCCTCGACGACCTGGAGACCTACCATGGTTTTGTCGAACCTCCCGGGGACGACGCCGAGGCCGATTCACAAGGTTCGGAATCCGACACGGGTGACCCGGACGCGGAAAGCGAATCCGGCTGAAATCCCCGGCCTGCCATTCTCGCCCTTGCACACTACGGGGTCTCTTCCCGCCCATGACGCTTGATGCTTTCCCGATTGTGCATGAGAGAGGGGGCCCCCGGGGGGCGTCCCTATGAGAGGATGTCCCGAAGGGCTCCCGCCGCCGTGGAAAAGGCGAATCGATAGCCCCCGGTCTCGAGCCGGCGGGGCCGCGCCCGCTGGCTCGCGAGCAGCGCCTCCTTCGCCATCTCGCCGAACAGGAGGCGAAGCGACAGCGCCGGCACGCGAAGCCAGGAGGGGCGCCACATCACCTTGCCGAGGGTCCGGCAGAATTCCTTCATCCTCACCGTCTTCGGTCCCACCAGGTTGTAGGCCCCGCGCGCCTGTCCGTTCTCGATCAGGAACCGGATCGCGCCGATTTCATCCTTCAGGTGAATCCAGGAAAACCACTGCTTCCCGGAACCCAGGGGGCCGCCCAGGAAGATGCGAAACGGCGTGAGCAGGCGGGGCAGGGCACCGCCCTCCGTGCCCAGCACCACGCCCGTACGGATCACCACCCGGCGAACCCCCGCCTCCTCCACCGGCGCCGTGCAACCCTCCCATTCCCGGGCCACGCCGGCCAGCCACCCTTCGCCGGGTCCCGCCTCCTCGAACAGCTCCTCGTCGCCCCGGTCCCCGTACCACCCCACCGCCGAGGCCTGCACCACCACCCCCGGCTTCACCGGCGCCTTCTCGACCGCCTCCACCACCGCCTGCCCGGCGTCGAGTCGGCTCCGCCGGATGCGATCCTTCCGCTCGGCGTTCCATCGCCCCGAGGCGATGTTCTCCCCCGCCAGGTTGACCACCGCCCCCGCCCCGTCCGCCTCCGATCCCCACCCTTCGGCCGTCCGCCCGTCCCACGACACCAGACGGATCCCCTCCGTCTCCAGGTCCCGGTGCCGGTCCGGATTCCGGGTGGGGATCACCACTTCGTGGCCGTCGCCGGCGAGCGACGCCGCAAGAGCCCGGCCGATGAACCCCGTTCCGCCCGTGACGATGACGCGCATGAGAACCTCCCCGACAAATCCAAGGAAACCTCTTTCCCGCCATTCGTCAAGAGGCAGGAAATACGAGAAGGTCCTCTCCAAGGTGAAGGACGCGAAGCCGCCGAAGGAAGACGACGTCTGAGCCATTCGCGCTGTGGCTGTCCTTATCGGGCTCGGGCTGACGTTCGTAGTGAGCCACGTAGCGAAAGCGGAGTGGCGCAGCAGCGTTGCCGAAGTGCAGGGATATTTGCAGCACTTCACTTCGTTTCGTGGTTCACTACGAACGGTTGCAATCTTCAGCGATGCTTTTCGCCGCACCTCCGGCGCTCGAACAGGCCGTCCCGGGCACAGCGCAACGCTCTCGGATGTCACCCGCGCGTAAGATTGTTTCCTCCCGGTAACGCAGGCCGGTTTTCCAGAGCCCGGAAACCCCCGTTTCCTGGCGGTTTCCCGCTCGGCACGGCAGTTGCATTACCCCTTGGGATGACGCGGGAAAGAAAGCTTTGCCTCTGCCTGCCGGTGCTTGTGTTTCTCCTGCCCCTCTTCCAGGGGTGCGGGGACGATCCGTCCCGGATCGCCGTCCCTCCGCCCGGATCCGACGAGAGGGTCGAGCCATCCGACTCCGGACCGGAACGGCTCGAGCTCGAAAGGACGGTCCCGGCCCCCTCGACGCTTCCTGATCTCCCACGGGGGAAGTTCGAGGACCCCGGTTCAAAACGGGAAGGCGCCTTCGCCTCCCCCGTCGTCGGCGAGGACGGCAAGGAGCGATGGTTCGGCCGGACGCTGGAGGCATGGATCAAGGCGCTCTGTGATCCTTCAAAAGAGGTCCGCGAGAAGGCCATCGAGGCGCTGGGGCGCATCGGGCCCAAAGCGGCGCGCAGCGCGCCCGGCCTGATCGATCTTCTTGCGGAATGGGAGCACCGGGACCACGCGGCCTGGGCGCTGGCCCGGATGGGTCCGGTGGTGGTTCCCCTCCTGGCCGAGGCGCTGCAGCATACGGACAGGAGCGTCCGCGCGGCGGCCGCGCAGACCCTGGCCCGCTTCGGAGACGACGCGGCCTTCGCGGCCCCGGCACTCGTGGCTCTCCTGGACGAGGTATGGACGGAAGACGAAGCCAGACGAACCCTCATGATCCTGGGCGAAGCCGCCGTTCCATGCCTCCTTAAGGAACTCGTCGACCCGGATTCCGAATGCGCCTCGGCTTGCGCGGAGACGCTCGAGAAGATGCGGTTCGAGCCCGAGACTCTTCTCGCTTTCGTCGACCGAAGATTCCCGGGGATCGAATGGTCGTTCAACGTGCGTCTTCTGAAGTTCCTCGTCGAAAGGACTCCGGATTCGGAAACCTGCCGGCGCGCGGTTCATGCCTTTCTCGTCGAAGCGAGCGAGGAATATGTTGCCGTTTCCGATCTTTCGGAAGTCTGCGAGGCCTGGGGCGAGCGCTGCGTTTCATTCCTCATCGGACATCTCGATGATCCCCGGACGCGGATGACGGCTCTGGAAGGCCTTCTTGATCTTCTCCGTCGCGAAAAGGAAGCGTCCGAAGCGCCCCGGGAAGACGTCCCGGCCTTGCCTTCCTGGGCGGAGGAGGAGGAAGAAGACGATCCGCCGGTTTGCGTCTCCTCGAAACTCGCCAAGCACACGCTGGCGCGCGCTTTCGACGCGGCGCTCTTCGATCCGGGCGGCCGTGACATCGAGAAGATCCTGGATCTTTTCCTATGTCATGGGCACGAAAAGCCTGTGATCGATTACATGAAAAGGGCATCCGTCACCCAAAGGGCCGTCGCCTTGCTGGAAGACCCGGATCCGGAAACGGCAGGCAAGGCCATGGAACTCCTGAACAGCCTGTACTGGGATCATGGGATCCAACCCCCGGATTTCGATAAGACCATTCTGCGGGGATTGAACGGCAAGAACGAATCCATCGCCCGGTATGCCTTTCACATTTGCAATGATTTGCGACTTCCCTTTCACGTTCTCGAATCCTCCCTGAATCGACACATCCAAGGGGATGCGGGCCTTTCCGAGTCTCTGGCGAAGAAACTTCTCTTTCACGTTGCAACCTACGATCCCGCGGCATGTGAGCGAATCGCCGAGTGGATGCTCGACGGAACCCTCGAGGTCAAGGCCTACGAGACCGACAGGAATAGGAATCGCCCCCCTCTCCGGCCGCCTCCTTCCTTGACGCATCTCGTCGCGGACCTTCTCGAGGCCGAAAATCCGGTCGCCCGCGCCTCCGCCGTTCGCGTGCTCGACCTGATCGGCCCGCCCGCCGCTGGAAAAGCCGGCGCGATCTCCGACCTTCTCGACGACCCGTCCTGTGAAGTTCGTATCGCCGCCTGCGCGGCGCTGGGAAGACTCGCGGCGGGACGCCCGTCCTTTGCACCCCTTCTTGCCGGGCGTCTTCGAGACGAGAACGAACGTGTCCGAAATGCCGCCGCGAGTTCCCTCGTCTCCGTAGCCCCGTCGTCCTCCTCCGCGGCTTCGGAGATCGGCGCGGCAATCCTGGAGGACAGGATCGATCCTGGACACGGCCTCATGGTTCTCGATGCCCTGGACGAAACCGTCCCCCTCCCCCTCGGTCCGATGGAGCGGGTTCTGAAATCCTCGCACGCCCCGTCCTCACAAGCGTGCAAGGCCCGGGAGATGCTCAAACGGGTCGATCGAACGCAGAGGCGGAGAAAGATTCTCGAAACGCTTCATCGCGATCCCGGTTTCCTTCTGGACCGGTGGCCCGCGGAGGCGATCCTCGGGCTCGAAATCGATCCCTCCCTTCTGGCTTCGAGGGTGATCCGCTTCTTCAACGCGAACGAGCGCGACGGACGGGCCCGGGTGATCCTCAGCGGCCTGGGGATCGAGGCCACCCTGGCGGCCGCCAGAGACTGGGCGGGATGGGAACGGCGGGACGACGACGCGTTGGCGTCGTTCCTCCTGTCCTTCCCCCTGCCCGCCGGAACCCTCCTGGCACGCCTCGCCGAGGACCCTTCCCACGCCCTTCGCCGCCTGGCCGTGGCCGTCTGCGAGGAAGCGAAGCTGGGCCCGAAAGCCGTTTTCGATGCGATGGCGCGCCTTGCCCGGGACGAGGATGCGGGGATCCGCGCCGCGGCCGTCCACCGGATCCGCCACATGGAAACGCCCTTCACGCGCGCCCTTCCCGTCTATCGGCAGGCGCTGGAGGACGAAGACGCTCATGTTCGTTACGCAGGCATCTACGCTTTCGCAGAGAATCCACCGCCGTCGCGCGACGTCCTGTCCCGCATCGCCGCGCACGCAGACGATCCGGACGACACGATCCGCCGATACGCGATCTACATCCTCGGGGAAGCGGGACACCGCTATCCGGAAGGGCTCCCCCTGCTGCTGCGGGCGCTCGGCGACCCGGATCGAAGCATGCGCGAGAGGGCCGTCCGGGCGATCTGCGAGAACAAAGCCTTTGCCGAGCAAGCCCTGGAACCACTCGGAGCCTTCCTGCGTGGATCGGACGTGGAGCTTCGTATCCTGTCCGCGGCCGGAGTCTTGAAGGGCGGTGCCTCGAATCCCCTGGCCTTCGACGTGATTCGCTCGGGCCTCGACGACCTCGACCCGACCCGGCGGCGCATGGCTCTCGAGGCGGTACGGATGCTCGGCTCGAAAGCGAGCCCTTTCGTGCCGGCTCTCCTGCCTCGTCTTCGCGATTCCGGCGCCCGGATCCGCGAACAGGCGGCGCTGGCGCTGGGCGCGGCGGGCGTTTCCGGCGCGGCGGTGAAGACCTCGCTGGAAAGGCTCAGGAACGATCCGGACGCGTACGTGCGCGAGGCGGCGGCTCGAGCGCTCTCGATGCTTTCCCGGAAGCGGTGATCGCCGACGTTCGTAGTGAGCCACGAAGCCGAAGGCGGAGTGGCGCAGCAGCGCGGCCCAAGGTGCTTGCCGCACCCCGCCCTCCGCCTCCGCCTGGCTTGCTTCTGCAGGGACTACGGTGGACTATGGGCCTCGTGCTTCACGACGAACGGCCGTACGATGCCCCTGGACTCTTCAACGCGAGGAAGAATTCATCTCTTTCTCGATCTTCTGAACTCGGCACATCCGCGCTACACTGGTTTCGTCTCGTTTTTCGGACAGGCATCGAGGAGGAACCATGAGGCTCTATCTCGTGCGGCACGGCGAGGCCCACGGCAAGGACGTGGATCCCGAACGGGGACTGACCGGCAAGGGGCGCTCGGACGTGGAGAGGGTCGCCTCCTTTCTCGCGAGCGCCGGCACGAGCGTCTCCCGCATCGCCCACAGCGGGAAGAAACGAGCAGCGCAGACGGCCTCCATCCTGGCCTCGGCCCTCGGCGCGGAGGGAGCGGTCGAGGAGGCTTCCGGTCTCCAGCCCAACGATCCCGTGGAACCGTGGGCGGAGGAGGCCGGCGCGTGGCCGGACGACGTCATGATCGTCGGCCACCTGCCCTTCATGGATAAGCTGCTCTCGCGCCTCGCGGCCGGCAACGAAGCCGCGTCCGCTGCGCGTTTCGAGGCGGGCGCCGCGGCCTGCCTGGAAAGGGACGCGAAGAAGGGATGGATTCTGACCTCGATGGTGTCCCCGTCGCTCCTTCGCGAGTAAAATCCGGGTGAATCGAGGCCGCCCTCCATGCGACTCTGGACGCTGCACCCGAAATACCTCGACGCCCGGGGCCTCGTCGCCCTCTGGCGGGAAGCCCTGCTGGCCCAGGCGGTTCTTGCAGGGAAGACGCAGGGGTACGTGAACCATCCCCAGCTCATCCGGTTCCGGGAGACGCGCTCGCCCGAAGCGTCCATCGCGGCCTTCCTCAAGGGCGTGCACGAGGAGGCGACGCGCCGGGGGTACGATTTCGACGCGGCGCGGATCGAGCGCGCTCCCGGGTCCGGGTTCATCGAAGCCACCGAGGGGCAGATCGAGTACGAATGGGCCCACCTCGAGAAGAAGCTCCGCGCGCGCGCTCCCGCGTGGCTCGCCGCGTTGCCTTCCGTCTCCCGTCCCGACGCGCACCCTCTGTTCCGGGTCGTCCCCGGGCCGCCCGCATCATGGGAGATCCGAAAGAAGACTTGAACGAGTTCCGAGCGAGTTCGGCTCGGGAGGACCCTCGCCCTCCAACGCGGAATGGTCGAAAGCGAAGGCGGGAAGCGGAGACACACACCTCGCGGCGGATCGCGCCTGCCTGTCGCCGTCAGCGACGGCAGACAGGGACATCCTGTCCGCATCCCCTCGGTCCGCCCAGCAGAATCAGGTAACAACGCGATGGGCTCTGAAGGATCCATTCGCGCTGTGTCTGTTTTGATGAGGCGCGGGCTGACGTTCGCGTGAGCCACGTAGCGAGAGCACCGTGGCGCAGCAGCGTTGGCCGGCGCCGAAGTGTTTGCGGCACTCCGCCTCCGGCTTCGTGCCTCACTACGAACCGTTGCTCTCTTCTCTTTGATGCGATGCCGGGCTGGGCCTGCCATGCGAAACGCTGTGATGACGAACGGTTGTTGACGCATCCCACCCGGGCCGGTAGGACTGTACGCGCAAGGCTCCTCGCGAGACCCTCGATGGAGCGAAGAACCCATGGACATCACACGGCACGAGACTCCCGGCGCCTTTCTCGAGCGCGCCGGTTCCTCGACGGGGGGAAGCGATTCTGCTTCCTCTACAACGATCTCTCCAATCCGACCTCGAACAAGATCTATCGCCGGCTCGGCTACGAGCCGATCTGCGACATGCGCGACTACTTCTTCGGCGAACGTGAAGCGTGAAGACACCTGTTGTGTCCGGGCACCTTCTGTCGCATGCTGGTAACGCGCCACATCTAAACTTATCGGTTTGAATTGGAGGGCGAGCCTCCCGGCGAGCCAGGAAACTCGTGGCTCGGGAGGACCCTCGCCCTCCAAAACAGCTCCATTGAACCGAT
>CAZDSO010000225.1:0-7101 GCA_964508045.1 uncultured Planctomycetia bacterium
GCTCTTCGGCAACGCTGCTGCGCCACTCCGACTTCGTCTACGTGGCTCACTACGAACGGCGGCCCGCGGTGCCGGCAAGTCGTTGGACTCCCCTTCTTTCCGTAGCCCGCCTCCAAGCCGGTAGCCGCCGCTGAAATCTACAATCTCTCCCCGACGGCTGGCCAAAGCAGGCCACTGCGCGGGCGGCCCGGCAGCAAATCCTTTTGATCCGGGGACCGGCGGTGGTAGGATGTCTTGAGCATACGATCTTCATTTCGAGGGGGCCATGATCCGTTCCACCTGTTGTACCTCGATCGCCGGGGCCGCGCTGTTGATCGGGTTCTTCGCCCTCGCCGGGACGGCCGGCGCGGAACCGGGAAGTGCCATGCAAGAAGCCCTGGGTCTCCTTCCCGGCCAGGAGGGGTGGGGATGGGGCGAGGAGGACGAGGAGGACAAGAAGGAGGGCGAAGAGGAGGGCGAGGGCTGGGGCGGCTGGGACGAAGGATGGGGAGAACCCGGGCCCTCCCCCGGTGAGGAGCCTTCCGGAGAAGGGGAAACGGAGAGCGGCTGGGGCGAAGGGGGAGAGGAAGCAGAAAGCGGAGGCGAGGCGGAGAGCGGATGGGGGGAAGAGGGCGGCGAAAGCGGAAGCGGCGCGTGGGCGGAAGGCGGCTGGACGGACATGCCGGCGGAAGAGGGCGGCCCGCGGGAGCCGATGGAACGCGGACCCTCGCGGCGGCCGTCCGGAAAGCCCCCCCGCATCGGGATCCACGCGTGGTTGCTCGGCGCGACGCCCGTGGCCGGCCAGGCCGGAGCCGGACGCCAGGCGCCCGCCTGGTCGGAGGCCTACGGGTTCGGCTTCGGAGGCGGCGGAGCCGCCTCCCTCCGGCTCCTGCCCTGCCTGGGCGTCCGCCTGGGCGCCTGGTACCAGTCGCTGGGCGCGCAGGACTTCGAGGCGTTCGGCCTGACGAACCGTCTTTCCGACTTCGCGGTCTTCGGGCTGTCGCTGGGGCCCCGTTTCTATTTCCTCACGGGCCGGCCCGTGAAGCGGTGGTTCGGGCCGATGGACGGGTCCTTTCGCGGTTTCACCCCCTACATCGGCTTCGATTTCGGGCTGGGTTTCAGCTCCGCCGTCGCCTGGGAAGTTCCCGCCCCGCGCTGGGATTTCTGGGACGCCGGCGTGATTCTCGTGCAGGAATTCGTGGGCGGATTCGAGGTCCGCTTCGCGGACAGGATCGGTTTCTTTCTCGAGCTCGGTTTCGGGACGACGTCGGCGCCGCCCGCCGCTTCCGGGCACGCCTCGGACCTGAACGAAGGGGGGTCACCGACCCTGTTCCGGTTCCGGCTGGGCGTTCTCTTCGCTTTCTAGCGGGCCGCCGGGGGCTGACATCGCGTGGAACCACCTTCCGGTTTCAGGGAACGAGCCATGAAGCAAACGTCGGCGGATCGCCGTGGTTCCGGGCCGGAAGCCCGGGTGGCCCGGACCACACGCCACCCACGAGATGTTTCCTCGCTTCCTTTCCCGTGGAGGACCCGACCCTTGTTGCGATACCTGTCGTTGTCTGTCTGCCTGGTCCTGCTTATGGGGGAGGCGGGGACGGTTCTCGCAACGCCGGCTCCGGGCGAGGCCTTCGGTGCGGCGGGGGAGGCGATCTTGTGCCTTCTGGGGCAATCCCTCGGCGAGGACGAGGAGTGGATGGAAGAAAGCGCCCCCCGGGGAGGCATCATCACGCGGCGGGAGGAGGAGCCGCTGGAGACGCCCGGCCGGGCCTCGAAGCTGAAGGCCGTCTCCTTCAGCCTGTCCCTCTCGGCGAAGTTTCCTGTCGGGGGCTACGCGGGCGCGGGCGAGAACGCGCCGGGCTATGCGGAGTCGTTCGGTTTGGGCCTGGGGCCGGAACTGTCCGGCGGGTACCGGATCCTGCCCTGCCTGGAGGGGCGGGTTGGCCTGGGGTTCTCCCGGTTTCCCGCGAAGGATTTCGATCTTGCCGGGACGTCGAACCGGCTGAGCGATTTCTACGTGGGCTGGTTCGTCCTGCATCCCCGGTTCGTCTTCCTGATCGACCGCAAGGTGGAATCCTGGTTTTCCATGAAATCCACGGGAAAGCCCTACGTGGGGTTCTTCCCCTACGCCGGGCTGGATTTCAGCATCTTCACCACGGTGACGGGACGGGTGAAGTGGACGGAACCGGCTCCCGAATCGCGGTACTGGGGTCAAGGCGTGACGTTCCTGTTCGGCGTCGCCGGCGGGGCGGAATACCGTTTCACCGAATCGTTCGGCCTGTTCGCCGAGCTGGGGCTCACGATCTTCGGCCCGCCGAACGCCGCCGACCACAGCAACGTCGATCCCGCCATGACGGAGGCGGGTTCCCTCACGGCCCTCGGCGTCTCCCTCGGCGCCGTCTACGCTTTCTAGATGAAGACCACCCTTGTCATCCGCGGGGCCGATTTGGTGACGCCTTCCGACGTGATCGGAAGGGGGCGTCTGGCGATCGCGGGGGGGCGGATCCGCGAGGCGGGGGCGGGGGACGGGACGGGGGACGAGGCCGCGCGGGTCGTGGACGCGGAGGGGCTGACGGCCTTCCCGGGCCTGATCAACGCCCACGACCACCTCGTCGGGACCTGGAGCCCCAAGGCGGGAAACGGCCCCTACCGCAACGTGTACGAGTGGCTGGCGGACTACGACCGCCACGAGGTCCGGCTCGAGAGGATGAAACTCGACGACCGCCTGCCCATCCGTCTCGGCGCCTTCAAGAACCTCCTGGGGGGCGCCGCCACCGTCCTCGATCATTTCCAGCGGCTGGACGACGGCGTGTACGAGAACCTTCCCCTGCGCGTGGAGAGGGGGTTCGCGCGGGAATGGGTCTGGCGCTCCGTCCTCTACCCGGATCGGTACCCGCCGTGGGGCCGGGGCGTGAAGGAGGAGATGGCGGCGTCGGGAGGCGAGGCGCCCTTCGTCATCCACCTGTCCGAAGGGCGGGACGAGGAATGCGCCGGCGAGCTCCGGGCGCTGGACGGGGCCGGCGGGCTCAAGGAGAACACCGTCCTCGTCCACGGCCTCGGCTTCACGGACCGGGACATGGACCGCATCGCCGAGGCGGGGGCGAAGGTGGTGTGGTGCCCGCGGTCCAACCATTTCCTCTACGGCGAGACCACCGACGTCCTGGGGCTTAGGAAACGCGGCGTCCCCGTCGCGCTGGGGACGGATTCCTCCGTGACGGGAAGCGCCCACCTCCTGGAGGAGCTGAGGTACGCCCGCAAGACGCATCTCGAGAAGTACGGTCTGGACCTGCCTCCCCGCGACCTGGTCGCCATGGTGACCTCCGCCCCCGCCTCCCTTCTCATGGCGGAGACGAGGCTGGGCGCCCTCAAGCCCCTCTTCGAGGCCGACGTGTTGCTCGTGGAGGGGGGGGCCTCGGATCCGTACGAGCGGCTCCTCCAGGCCGAGCCGGGCGGCGTGGATCTCCTGCTGGTCGGCGGCGTCCCGGCCTTCGGCGCCCCGCGACACGAGGCCCTCTTCCAGGACGCCGGGCGGCCGTGGACCCGGGTGTCGGTGGGCGGACGGGACAAGCTGCTCACGGGCGACCTGCCGGGCGAGATCCGGGAGATCCGGAAGAAGCTCGGCTACGAGAAGCGGTTCCCCTTCCTCCCGCTCGACGCCTGGTAGGCTACTGGAAGAGGAACTGGACGCCGATCTCGGTGAACGTGAACAGCGTCACGTTGGGGCTGCCCACCGGGTAGAGGAAGGTCCCCCGGGCCTCGAGATAGAAGCCCGGCGAGATCTCGAGGGAATAGCCCGCCCCGGCCTCCAGGAGGAGGTTGAAATTCGTTCCCGTCGTCTCCTCCACGCGCCCGCTCGTGCGGATCACGTGGCCCCGGGCGAACTCGAGCCCGCCCCCCAGGCCGCCGAACAGGAAGAGATCCGCCGGCAGGGAGGGCAGGAAGTCCAGGAGGCCGCGAAACGAAAGGAAGGTGTAGCTCGATGAGAGCCGGTAGTCCTGGTCCGCGTGGGAGGACTTGGATTGCCCCACGCCGAGACTCACTTCCACCGCCGTCCGGAACAACGCATACCCGAGGTCGGCGGGAAGCTGCCCGTAGAGACGCGCCCACCATCCGATATGGTAATCGGCCGTCTGGGCCAGAAGAGGATAGAGAAGCCCGCTGTTCACGCCGACCCTGAAGGATTCCTCGAACCAGTCGGTGGGGATCTTCGGGGGGGTCAGGTACCGGCGTCCCGGATAGGGGACGCGGAAGTAGTCGCGGGCCGCCGCGTCGCCCTGGCCGACGGGAACGAGGCCGCGGTCGCGGAGCGAGGAAGAAGAAGCGAGCGGCTCGGAGGCCGGGGCGTCCAGCCAGGAGGCGATGGAAAGGGAGCCGGGCGCCTCGCCGGCCCGGGCGGGGCCGGCATGGAGCGTTGCGGCGACGAGGGCGGAAGCGAAGATCAGCACGCGGACGCCCAGGGGAACCTCCTCGGTTCTCGTGAAACCATCGCACGACGCGAGAGAGGGATTATACGCCGGGCGCTTCCCTGATTTCAAGGGGGGAAGAGCAAGAGCGTTTCGCGCTGTCGGCACGTCATGAGTCTTTCCCACCTTCCATGGCCCACCCTATAGAAAATACCCCAGGAACCAGGGATTTTTTCACAGCCTCTCAGTTCGGATCGCGGACATCCTGTCCGCAGCACCTCGGCCCGCATGGCTGCGCCACTCCGCAACCGCTCCGTGGCTCACTACGAACGTCGGCCCGCGCCCAATCAAAACAGCCACAGCGCGAACGGCGCGGTCAGTGCTTCTCGAACGCCCCGATGTCCCAGACCGCCCCCTGGTTCCTCGCGTACCCCTCGGCGTCCGTGAACTGGCTCGCCACCGTCGTTCCCTGGTCGATGGCCAGCGTCGAGGAGGTCGTCAGGTGGAAGTCCCCGCCGGCCGCGTTGACGAAGTTCGGGTCCCCGTACTGGCCGTTCGTATCGTTGCCCGAATGAGTCTGCCAGGCCGAGAGCGTGGTGTAGTAGTTCGTCCCGTCGTATCCGACGTGGCCGTTCGGGGCGTAGTAGAGGTTGTAGTCGCAGCTCGAGGCGGGCGTCGCGTACTCGCGGTGGCACCAGCCGTTGGTGGCCGTGGCCCAGACGATGTTGTTGTGGACCATGCACGAGCCGCCGCCGCCCAGGTACAGCCCGTTGGGCCCGTAACAGGTGTTGTTCTCGACCGAGGTGCCGGGATTGCCGGAGTTGTCGATCGCGATGTCGTTGCCGAAGAGGATGCAGTCCCGGATCTGGATCCCGAGGAGACTCCCTTGCGCCTTGATCCCGCACATCCCGCTTCCCGACGCTCCCGTGATCTTCAGGCCCCACACCGAGGTCATCCCCGTCTGGACGTCGATGACGTGGTCCGAGGCGTTCGAGGCCTGGACCGTGGGCAGGTGGTTGTACGCCGACCGCAAGACCAGCCTCCCCGAGAGCCCCTGGGTGTAGGAGAGATCCACGTTCTCGTTGTAGGTCCCACCGGTCTTGGCCACCGACGCGATCGTCGCCCCCTGGGGGTCGACCTCGATGGCGAGCACCTGCGTGTCCGACTGGGGCGTGCCCGCGGAATCCGTGACCTGCACCGTGAAGATCTGCCCGGTCGCCGTGTTGGAGGGCGTTCCGGAGATCACTCCCGTGTTCGCGCCGAGGGTCAGGCCGGCGGGCAGGGTCCCGTTGCTGACCGACCACGTGAAGGCGGGTGTTCCGCCCGTGCGCTGGAGCGCATGACCGTAGACCGAACCGATCATCGCGAAGGGGAGCCGTTGCGTGGTGATGACCAGGGGCGCCGCCAGCATGGTCATCAGGTTCCCGTTCACCGGCGCCCCGGTCGGCGTGACGGGGAGCATGCTGGAGCCGCCCGTCGCGGTGACGTCCCCGTTGCTCGCGAGGCTCACGGAGTAGGTGTTCCCGGCGGTTCCTCCCGTGAAGGTGCACGTCACGAGCCAGTCCTGAGCGTTTCCCCCGCCGGCGAGAATCGTCTCGGACAGTCCGGAGAACTGGACCGTGCCCCCGCTGAACGAGCCCCCGGTCGCGAGGGTGCCGTCCCCGGCGCTGACCGTGCCGGAGCCGTCGACGTCGTCATAGAGGTCGACGGACGAGACGTCGTTGTCGGCGTCTCCCGTGCCGCCCGCCGTGAAGGTGATCGAGGTGACGGTCACGTCCTCCGTTGCACCGGCCTCCAGGGAGACCTGGAGCATGGGCACGCCGGTGGCCGGCGTGGGGAGGTCGGCCGCGGAGGGGTTGTTGGCGCCGGTGGACAGCGTCAGCGACCCGATGTTCTCGACCGTGGCGGTGTTTCCCGTGACGGGCGGGCCGGAGACGGAAGCGGGATCGCCGGAATCCGCGTCCTCGGCGGCCACGTCCCCGGCCAAGGCGAGGCCGGGCGTGAAGGTGTCGCCGACCGACGCCGTTCCGTTGAAGGAATAGACCAGGATCCAGCATTCGGACGTCCCGGCGTCCAGCGTCCGGTTCACGCTCGAAAAGGTCGCCGTGCCGCCCGCGTCGTAGCCGCCGGCGATCGTGTCCAGGGCGACCGTGTCCACAGCCGATGCATAGGCGCCGTCTTCGTCCGCGTCGACGTAGAGCCCCAGGGAACCGATGGCGGTGTCGGGATCCCCGGTACCGGCCTCCGTGAACGTGATCGAGGTGATGCGCGTGCGGCGGTCGGCGCCGGCCGAGAGTTCGATCTGCAGGACGGAAACGTCGTTCGCGTCCACGGCGACGTCCTGGTCGCCCGGCGAGGCCGTTCCGAGGGATACGGCGAGTTCGGCGCGCGGGGCGGGGGCGGGCGTTTCGTCCTCATCCTCGCTGGTGCATCCAGCCAGGGCGATCAGCAAGATCGCTCCGATGAGGGACATCCACATCGACATCGATTTCATGGCACCTCCTTCTTCTTCTTCTTCTTCGCCAGCGAGGTGGGGAGAACGCAACGAAACCGTTGACGGTGGGATGGCATCGCCCCCCCCCTTCCGCCCCCCGTTCTCGAAACGTCTATTACCCTTTTGCTCTCGTACGTTCCGTTTCTCTTTGTCTCCTCTTGCACAGGGTTTTCGCGGCGAGGAGGGCGGCCGCGAGGAGGATCCAGGGGAGGGCTCCGGGGAGGGGTC